>NZ_CP108086.1:2428045-2731550 GCF_036186745.1 Microbispora hainanensis
GACCGTTAGATGTGATGTAAATCTCCCGGTTCGGACGACGTCCAGGTGCCGAGAAGAGCCCCGGCGTGAAACTTTCATGCGCCCGGTCTTCAGGGGGTCTGCTCACGTCCTAATGGCCGTAGACCCCGGGCATGCGAAAGGCGGGGCTCGCCGACGCGAACCCCGCCTTCGTCAAGTCAGGTCAGATGCCCCGGACGTTCGACGCCTGCGGACCCTTCGGACCAGCGATGACCTCGAACTCGACCCGCTGGCCGTCCTCGAGGTTGCGGTAGCCGCTGCCAGTGATCGCGGAGAAGTGCACGAACACGTCGGGCTCGCCGCCGTCCGGTGCGATGAAGCCGAAGCCCTTCTCAGCGTTGAACCACTTGACGGTTCCCTGAGCCATTACTGCTCTCCCTAAGGAAGTGAATCTTGGGGACCACACCTCGTGGACCCCGGGTGTGTCGCACAGCTCCCCGGGTGGCTCATACAGTCAAACTGGTTTTCGCTACGGGAACAGCTAATACAACGCCTTCACATCTAACACTATGTAGCCCGTTGGTGTTCCACGTCCGGGCGAAGTTTCTCGCCCCGCGTGTGGCAGAGGGCATGGCACGGCATGTTTCGGTGCACACTGGAACCTGTCATGACCTGCCCCCGCCTCGTCGCCACGGACCTCGACGGCACCGCGCTGCGCACCGACGGAACGATCTCTCCGCGTACCGCCGCCGCTTTCGCCCGCGTGGAAGAGGCCGGTGGGGCCCTCGTCTTCGTGACCGGCCGGCCGCCCCGCTGGATGTACAACGTCGCGGGAGCCGTACGGCACCGGGGGCTGGCGATCTGCGCGAACGGCGCGCTCGTGTACGACCTCCACACCGAGGAGATCATCGAGTCGCGTCTGATCGCCGCCGACGTGCTCGAAGAGTGCGTCGCCCGGCTGCGGCGGCAGGTGCCCGGCCTCAGGTTCTCCGTCGAGTACGAAGGGGGCTTCGCGCACGAGGCCGCCTACGTGCTGGGGCGCTGGGACGCCCGGGAGCTGTCGTACAGGCAGATCGTGGCCGTCGCGGCGCTGACGTCCCAGCCGTGCGTCAAGCTGCTCGCGCAGCACCCCTCGATGGACCCCGACGAGCTGCACCAGGGGGTGCTGGAGATCGTCGGCGACCTCGTGACCCCGACCCACTCCAGCGGCCGTGCGCTGATCGAGATGAGCGCGCGCGGTGTGACCAAGGCCACGGCGCTGGCCACGCTGGCCGAGGAGATGGGGATCAAGCCCGCGGAGGTGGTCGCCTTCGGCGACATGCCGAACGACCTGCCGATGCTGACCTGGGCCGGCACGTCGTACGCCGTGGCGAACGCCCACCGCGACGTGCTGGCCGCCGTCGATCACGTGACGGCGGCCAACAACGACGACGGTGTGGCGGTCGTGCTGGAGACCCTGTTCTGAGTCGCTTGGCGCCTGGGGTTGGTGCCGGGGTCCGTGTTCGGGGTTTTGCGGGGTCTCCGGGGCTTTCCGGGTTCTACGGGTTTCGGGGTTTACAGGTAGGGGCCGCCCGCGCGGTGGCCCTGGTCGTCCTGCCCGCCCTGGGTCATGCCGCCGGGGAGCGCGCGGCGCATCTGCTCCAGCTGCGCGCGAGCGGCCATCTGCTGCGCGAACAGCGTGGTCTGGATGCCGTGGAACAGGCCCTCAAGCCAGCCGACGAGCTGGGCGTGCGCGACCCTCAGCTCCGCGTCGCTCGGCGGGGTCTCGTTCTCGTCGCTGAACGGCAGGGACAGCCGTTCCAGCTCCTCCACCAGCTCGGGGGCCAGGCCCTCCTCAAGCTCCTTGATCGAACTCTGGTGGATGTCCTTGAGCCGCTTGCGGCTGGCGTCGTCGAGGGGAGCCGCCCGCACCTCCTCCAGCAGCTGGCGGATCATGCTGCCGATCCGCATCACCTTGGCGGGCTGCTCCACCAGATCGGCGACGGACCGCTCCTCGTGCTCGCCCTTACCGTTGCCGCCGGAGACCGAAAGGCCCTGCGGCCCAACGACCACGATCTGCGGCGTGCTCTCGTCTGCGTTCATCGATCGTTTACAACTCCTGATTCGCCGGGGCACACCGTGCTCACCCCATCAACTTAACTCACCTGACCAGCAGCAGCTTTCCGATGTGTTCACCCTCTTCGAGCATCTGGTGAGCGCGGGCCGCCTGGTCGAGCGGGATCCGCTCGTGCACCACGGGCCGTACGGCACCGGCGGCGACGAGCGGCCACACGTTGTCGACCACGCCCCGGCAGATCGCGCCCTTGTCGTCCACCGGGCGGGTGCGCAGCCCGGTCGCGTGGATCGAGGCCCGCTTGGCGAGCAGCGTGCCGAGGTCGAGCTCGCCCTTCGCGCCGCCCTGCAGGCCGATCACGACCAGGCGGCCGCCGGTCGCGAGGGCGCGCAGGTTCCCGGCCAGATACTTCGCGCCGATGATGTCGAGGATGACGTCGGCCTGCCCCTTGAACCGCTCGGCGAAGTCCTCCTCGCGATAGTTGACGCCGTCGTCCGCGCCGAGCTCGCGGCAGCGCGCGAGCTTGTCCGCGGAGCCGGCCGTCACGAGCACGCGGGAGCCGAACGCCTTGGCGAGCTGGATGGCCATCGTGCCGATGCCGCTCGCGCCGCCGTGGACGAGCAGGGTCTCGCCCTTCCGGAGGCGGGCGGTCATGAAGACGTTCGACCAGACCGTGCAGGCGACCTCGGGGAGACCGGCGGCCTCGTCCAGCGTGACGCCCTCCGGCACCGGCATCACCTGCTGCCAGGGCACCGCCACCCGTTCGGCGTACCCGCCGCCGGCCAGCAGGGCGCAGACGCGGTCGCCGGGCGCGAGATGCGGGACGTTCTCGCCGACCTCGATGATCGTGCCGGAGCACTCGAGCCCCGGGATCTCGGAGGCTCCGGGCGGCGGCGGGTAGAGACCGCGCCGCTGGAGCAGATCCGCCCGGTTGACGGCCGAGGCGGCGACCTCGATGAGCACCTCACCTGGGCCGGGACGCGGGTCGGGCACTTCCTGCCAGGCCAAAACCTCGGGTCCGCCGGGTTCGGAAATCACGATCGCACGCATGTGACCTAAAGTAGCGTGGCGGAGAACTCGGCGGTTGCCCGCATTCACCGTATTACGTGGCGCTAATCTGCAATGTGTTTGCTACCCCATTAGCCCAGCCCGAGGGGGTACACGGTGGCGAGACATGATCGTGAGGATCCCCATTCTCTCGAAGACCAGCTGGCATGGCTTGACGCGATCAAGGAAATGCCCGACGAGGTGGAGATAGCGGTCAGCGCGGTCACCTCGGCCACGCTCGCCTCTCCAACGCCGCCACCGGCCGCCGAGCCCGAGCCCGCCTCGCCGTACCCGGCCGACCCGTGGAGTCTCGTACCGGCCGAGCCCGCGTCCGGCGGCCTGCTCCGCGGCGCGGCCGACAGCGCTGCCGGCTCCGGCTATGGCGCTCCGGCGCAGGAGGACGTGCAGACGTCCGAGTCGTCGTCCACCGGTCCCGTCCGAGACCCCCTCTTCGATCCTGACTATTCGGACCGCTTTGGGTATGAAAGCGGCAAAAAGTCCGAATTTGGGGTCGGGTATGGAAGCGAGACCAGCTTCCGCGACCTGGGCTTTGGCGAGCCGGGGTTTGGCGAGCCGGGGTTTGGTGACTCGGGGTTCGGCGACACTGCGCGCTTCGGCGACACGAAGTTCGGTGACGCGGGCCTGCGCGACCCTGGCGTGGGCACCCCTGGCTTCGGTGACGCGGGCTTCGGTGACGCGGGCTTCCGCGACCCGGGCTTCCGCGACCCGGGCTTCGGTGAGACGACGAATCTGAGTGACACGACGGCCTTCGTGACCAGGCCCGCGTCCTCGGCTGCGTCCCCTACGTCCTCGCCTGCGGACACGCGTGAGAGCGCCCCGGCCGAGTCGTCCACCGCGTTCGGCACGCCGCCGGGGACGAGGGCCGAGGAGTCCGCCACCTCGACGGGACCGGTGAAGGCCCCGTCCTTCGGTTCCGGGGCGGCCGGTTTCGGGGCGGCGTCGGACTCCGAGCAGGTGCCGGACCGGTCTGCGGAGTCGTCCTCGCCGAGGTCTTCCGACGCTTCTCCGGGCTCGGAATCGGAGTCCTCAGAGGAGATCTCGAACGAGACGCCGGGCGACGACCAGCCGCAGGCGGAGGACGACGGCCACTCCCAGCCGGGTGGTGCATCGTCCTTCACCACACCTCTCTTCAGTGGTTCCTTCCCGGGCTCCCCGGCGGACACCGACGCCTACAAGAATCTCGGTGCGTTCACTGGCGGCGAGTCCGTCTCCGGCACGTCGTCCACCAAGGAGCCGCTGCGGGGCTGGCTGGAGCCGGCCGTGCCGGTGCCGGCGGCCCAGCAGGATCCCGCCGTTTCCGACGAGCCGGAGGAGCCGCCCGCGCCGCCGGAGATCCCGTCTCCGTTCGGCCCCCCACGGGCCGAGGCCGTGCCGGACTTCGCCGACGACCGCTTCACCGGCTCGCTGCGGGAGGAGTTGGCCGCCGAGGAGCGAAAGCCGTACGAGCCGGGGCCGGTCGCGGCGGCGGCACCTCCGCCCCCGCCCGCACCGGCGCAGATGCCGTCACCGCAGCCCGCACCGGCGCCGCAGCCCGCGCCCGAGCGCGCCTCCGCGCCGGTGGAGACGCCGCCCGTGGAACGCGACGCGGTGGCGGAGCGGGAGGCGTACCAGGCCCCGCGCCGGCCGGCTCCCGTCTCCGCCTTCAGCTCGCCCGCGCGTACGACGGGGAAGTCGGCCGGCTCGAAGCCGACCGCCGACAGCCTCGACCCGGTCACCCTGCTGCGGGGGCGGCGGAACGCTCCCGCGACGGGCTGGCGGCGGCTGGTCTACAAGGCGTCCGCCGGGCTGATCAAGCCGGGTGAGGCCCCGGAGGTGCGGCGGCGTCGTGAACTCGTGCAGCGCGCCCGCACGCCCGTCGCCACCGGTCACCACCGGGTCGCCGTGCTCAGCCTCAAGGGCGGGGTGGGCAAGACCACGACGACCGTCGGGCTCGGCGCCACGCTCGCGCAGGTGCGCGGCGACCGGGTCATCGCGGTCGACGCCAACCCCGACCGTGGAACGCTCTCCGACAAGGTCGAGCTGGAGACCGCGGCCACCGTACGCGACCTGCTGAACGAGCGGGCGCAGATCAAGCGATACGTGGACATCCGGGCCTTCACCTCGCAGACGCCCTCGCGGCTGGAGATCCTGGCGTCGGACCGCGACCCGTCGGTGTCGGAGGCGTTCAGCGCCAAGGACTACCACGCGGTGGCGAACGTGCTGGAGAACTTCTACTCCATCTGCATCACCGACTGCGGCACCGGCCTCCTGCACTCCGCAATGTCGGGTGTGCTCGGCATGGCCGACCAGATCGTGCTCGTCAGCTCGCCGTCCGTGGACGGCGCCAGGGCGGCCTCGGCCACACTGGACTGGCTGGAGGCGCACCACTACGGCGACCTCGTGCGGGCCGCCACCGTGGTGCTCTGCAGCGTACGGCCGCGGTCGAAGTCCACAGTGGACCTCGACAAGCTGGAGGCCCACTTCGCCGCCCGCTGTCGCACCGTGGTGCGGGTGCCGTACGACGCCCACCTGGAGGAGGGCGCGGAGATCGACCTGGACCGCCTGCAGCAGGCCACCAGGGACGCCTACCTCCGCCTCGCGGCCTCCGTGGGCGACGGCTTCGCCGGGCCACACGCGCTGGCCGCGCCCAGGTTCTCGGAGATCCCGGACCACCTGTGAGCGAGCACGGATGATCTCTTTCACGGTCGCGGTCACGTACGAGGGAGTGAGAGACTAGGCTGCTGCGTGGCGTTCCAGCACGGAGCGCAGGGGAGAGCTCGCCTAGTGGACGATGGCGGCGGTCTTGAAAACCGCTAGGCCGGGTGACCGGTCTCGTGGGTTCGAATCCCACGCTCTCCGCTCTCGTGATGTCGCAAGGAGCAATGCTTAGAACCTGTGGATCTTCAGGGAAGGGGTGTACCTTCCCGATGATCATGTAGGTCTCATGCATGACCGACGCGCCAACGTCGGTCGGGAAGGCACACCCGTGCTCACCGTAGTCCCTGACCCCGCTGACGGCGACCGCCGTACCGCAGACGCCCCGGTCTCCTCCTCCCTGATCGACGAGATCGTCCGGGAAGGCGCCCGCAGGATGCTCGCCGAAGCGCTCAAAGCCGAAGTCGACGCCTATATCGCCCAGTTCGCCGATCAGCGTGACGACGATGGGCGCCGTCTGGTCGTGCGTAACGGCTACCACCAGGCGCGCGAGGTGCTCACCGCGGCCGGCGCGATCGAGGTCAAGGCGCCCAGGGTCAACGACAGGCGCGTCGATGAGGTCACCGGCGAGCGCAAGCGCTTCTCCTCGGCGATCCTGCCGCCCTGGGCGCGCAAGACACCGAAGATCACCGAAGTGCTGCCCTTGCTCTACCTGCACGGCCTGTCCTCCGGTGACTTCGTCCCAGCGCTGGGGCAGTTCCTCGGCTCGGCCGCCGGCCTGTCGGCGCCGGTCATCACGAAGCTGACCGAGCAGTGGAAGGCCGAACAGCGCGCCTTCGCCGACCGTGACCTGTCGGGCGTGGACTACGTCTACCTGTGGGCCGACGGGGTGCACGTCAACGTCCGCCTGGAGGAGCACCGTTTGTGCCTGCTGGTGATGATCGGCGTGCGCGCCGACGGCCGCAAGGAGCTCATCGCGCTGTCCGACGGCTACCGCGAGTCGACCGAGTCGTGGGCCGACCTGCTGCGCGACTGCAAACGGCGGGGAATGCGCGCGCCGGTGCTGGCCGTCGGGGACGGCGCACTGGGGTTCTGGGCCGCCCTCGGTGAGGTGTTCCCGCAGGCCAGGGCTCAAAGGTGCTGGTTTCACAAAATCGCCAACGTGCTGGGAGCCATGCCGAAGTCCGCACAGAGCGGCGCGAAGAAGGCGTTGGCGGAGATCTGGAACGCCGAGGACAAAGACCACGCCCTGGCGGCGGTGAAGGCGTTCCAGGCCGCTTACGGGGCCAAGTACGGCAAGGCCGTGGCCAAGGTCGTCGACGACGTGGACGAGTTGCTAGCGTTCTACGACTTCCCAGCCGAGCATTGGGTGCATCTGCGCACGACCAACCCCATCGAGTCGACGTTCGCCACCGTGCGGCACCGCACCAAGGTCACCAAAGGCCCCGGTTCACGGGCGGCCGGGCTGGCCATGGCGTTCAAGCTGATCGAGTCAGCCCAGGCCCGCTGGCGCGCGGTCAACGCCCCCCACCTCGTCGCCCTGGTCCGCGCCGGGGCCACCTTCGTCAACGGCAAGCTCGTCGAACGCCCCGACGATCAGCCCTCACCAGCAGCTGCTTAGGAACTCGTGATCCACAGGTCTTGACGATTGCTCCCGTACAGATCGAGTGTCCGAAGGCCTCCACCATGCAACGGGCCTCTACCGGCATGGACCGCATCCCTTCCGAGGATTGCGAGTTGGTCGGCAAGCCGCTCGACCTCGAGGATGACGGTCGGGGGAAACCCGGCAATGACATGCTCGGCGTCGGGGTTGTACTCCCAGGTCCAGGCGTCAGTCACCAACTGCCTCTTGGCGTGCGGACGCTGTGATCTCGTTGATCTCGGCCAGGGCTCTGTCCAGTTTGGTCCTGTCGGTCGCGGCGGCGACTTCCGTCTCCAACGCGCGGAGGCGGGCCGCTAGGGCGGGACGACGGTGTATCGCCACGAACTCACCCCACTGCTGTATGAAGTTCTGCAGAGGTGCCACGGTGCTCTGGCGCGCCGCCTGCTCTGTCGCCTGATCGAGGTGGTCGACGAACTGGTTGAGATATGCGGGAGCGATCTGGGCGACTGCTGCCCTGAGGGCGGCGGTGGTAAGTGGCGGGCGGGGAATCAGTGCCTCGTTGTCTTGATGCGGGGTGGGCATCGTTGACCTCCAAGCTGTTACGCCTGCACGCTACCGCCATGACGGAACCCTTCGCACCCTGAAACCGCAGGTCAAAGGTCCGACATGGGTGGGGCCGACTTCCTACGACCGCGGCTGGCGGATTCGGTTGCGCCTCGTCGTCAGAATAGACCTCTGCCGGCTGACGAGCCCGCCTCCAGCTCCGGCGTCGGCTTCAGCGTGCCGTCGGACGATCGACAACCCTGGAGCACCAATGATCAGTAGTGGTGGCTCACTTTCGGTAGAGCCAAGATCTTCCCCTCTGACACGTACTGGCCTATGGTCTGCCATGGCGGACGATCAGCTTGGGTCAGTTCCCCGCCCAGGGACCGCTGGCCTGCCGTCCGTTCCACGAGCATCAGCTTTGGTGGACAGCCTGCGACGGCTGGGGCCTGAAGGCGAGGCGCCACCTTCGCCTCACATCTCGATCAGACGTATTCAAAAAGGTAGGGGCAGAGAGGCTTGATCACGACCAAGCCGGGCAAGGGCTCAATCGTCAGTCCATCCAACGAGATAGACGACTAGATACGGGACAGGCCGGCCCGTCGCGTTTCAACCCTCCATGCACTCCGTGATGCGGGCTGCGAGCTCGCCGAACGTCACGGAACTCGGGGTGATGGTCTGCAGCCGCGCCAGTGACACCCGTGCCTGGGTGCCCAACGCGGCGTCCAGCATCGTGGTCGGGGTGACGTAGAACTCCCACTGGTCCAGGTCGAGCGGGTTGACCGTCGCCTTATCGGTGTGGTGCAGGAGGCAGAAGACGTAGACCCGGCTTGGACGGTGTGGCACCGTCGCCGCAGTGTTCGTCCGGGCATCCCATCCCTTGGCGGGGGCGACATTGAACTCGATGCGCGACAGCCGCTGCTGACTCCACGACTGTACGTAAGCCGCCGATTTGACCTCGATGTCCAGCCCGCCGGGCAGCCGCAGGTCGACCGCATCCCACTCCGTGCGAACACCATCGCCGGCACCCATGGCCAACGCAACGATGTACTCGGCGAGGACCCCGCGCAGTCGATTGCTCATCAGGTCGGAGCATGCCCACGCCCAGAAGTCGGTCAGGACGGCACCTGCCGCAGCCCCGGCCTGTGTGAAGGGCTCGGTGCCCGACCTGCGGGGGACGGCGAGCGCGTCAAGCGGCACGCCGCCGGAGGTCGCCTCGAAGTCGAGCATTGCGGATGTCCTTCCGATGTGTAGGTGGGACAGATCGGCCCGGCCGGCCTGACCTCAGCCGGCCAACCCGGCCCGGTTCGGCATTGCGTGTCAGGCCGGTGGTTGTGGGGGTGGGATGTGCAGGAGGCGGGCGGCCCAGGAGAGGGCGACGGTGAGGTGGCGCCGGCGTTGGTCGAACAGGGCCGGGTTGGCGTCGCGCGCCGGGGAGAGCAGGGGTTGTTGCCCGGCGATCAGCGCGGCGTGGGCCGTGGCGTGCGGGCCCTGGTCGGTGTCCGGTGCGGGGCCGCCTTCGGCGTGCAGGGCGACGAGCCACAGATGGTGGTCGAGCCAGGGATCGCTGATCGCCGCCGACGCCCAGTCGGCCAGCACCAAGCGGCCGTCATGCCACCAGAGGTTGGCCGCGCGTACGTCACGGTGGATCAGGCTGTCCCCCTCGACGGGTGCCTCGGCGGCGGCGGCATGGAGCGTGTCCAGGTGTTCGGCCAGCCACCGGCGTGAACATACGCCCATGCGCAGCAGGCGGGCCGGGTCGGCGGCGATGGCCTCCCAGGGATTGGCCATCTCCCGCAACACCGGTACGCCGGACGGCGCGGGCAGCGTGTGCACCTCGTGGAGCAGCTTCCTGGTGGCCGCGACCAGGGGTGCGGTCCACTCGCGGACCCAGTGGTCCTGCTCCAGCATTTCCAGCACGAGCATCGGCATCGGCTCGCGGGTGCTCGCCAGCAGCCGCGGCAGGAACGGGTGGTCACCGAGGGCCTCGTACACCGCCGACTCCACGACAAGTTCGGCGGGTGCGGCGGCTTTGACGAATACGGAACCGTCATCGGCACGGTCGGCGATTCGCGCCACGGAATGCCCGCCCGTGACCGGTCGCAGACCAGTGATCTCGCAGCCCAGCGCGCGGCCGACCGAGGCGGCGATGTCGGCGTCGGTTGCCGGTCCGGTGGTCATGGGCCGGCCGGACACGCGTGACAGCAGCAGTTCGACCACCGGTTCGTTGGCGCGGCGGACCGCCTGCCTGCTGTCCGGGTCCGGCCGGCCGAGCGACTCGGTGACCAGGCGCCATATCAGGGCGCGCAGCAGCAGTTGGTCGATGTCGTCCTCGCCGTCCAGTTCGTCGAGGATGCCGGGCGGTGCGGCCGACCAGGCCAGCAGGTCCACGGCGGCGACCGCCAAGGCGTAGCCCGTTGGTCGCCAGCTGGGTGAGAAGTCGATGACCGCGGGCGGCTGCCCATCCGCGAACAGCACGTTGCCCGCGATGTCACAGTGCACGAGCTGGCTGGGCAGCCGTACCGGCCGGGTGGCGGCGCGCAGGGCCTCCACCAGATCCGACAGTTCCGGCGCCGGCTCGACCTCGGCCTGGTCCCATGCCACCCGCTCGGCCACCGCCCAGCGGTTTCTGCCGCGCCCCAGCCAGCTCGGGGCGGGGACGCCGGCGAGGGCCGCGTGGAAGGCCCGGCCGGCCGCGACGAGCTCCGGCCAGCGCGTCACGGGATCGGGTTCGCCCTCGACAACGGTCCACGCCGCCCATCCGCCGGCGACCCATGAGCCGTCGGCCGCGCGTACGGGCCGGGGCACCCGGAAACCCGGACCGCGCAGATCGGCGAACACCTCGGCCAGCCATGACGCCACCGCCGGACGCGGGGCGGGCTTGAGCACCAGCTCACCCGCCTGCCAGCAGGTGCCGCCACCTCCGGGCAACAGCCGCGCGGGGCCGGACGGAACCCCGAATGCCGCGCGTACGTCCAGCGGGAGATCATCGGACACCCCACCACCCTCCACACGGGCCCGCGCGGGTGTCAATCGAAATACCACCCCCTGCCACGCCTCTCGGCTCGCAGGTGCGGGCGTTGCCGCCGGTCAGCTCTCGATGAGGACAAGGAGCACTGCCTCATGCCTCACCCCCGAAGAATCGTCCTGCTCGGCGGCGGCTTCTCCGACGACCCCGACACCCTGCTGGACGACTTCGTCCTCGCGACCACGGGCAAGCAGCGCCCGAAGGTCTGTTTTGTTCCGACGGCCAGTGGCGACTCGGCGGGTTACGTCGACCGCTTCTACGCCGCTTTCTCCTCCCGTGACTGCCTGCCCACTCACCTCTCGCTGTTCCGCCGCGAGCACCGCGACCTGCGCGCCCTGATCCTGTCGCAGGACGTGGTGTACGTCGGGGGCGGCAACACCGCCAACCTGATCGCCGTCTGGCGCCTGCACGGGTTGGACGAGGTGCTGCGCGAGGCGTACGAGGCCGGGGTGCTGCTCTGCGGAATCAGCGCGGGTGCGGCCTGCTGGTTCGACGCCTGCCTCACCGACTCGTTCGGCCCGGTGAGCCCTCTGCTGGACGGTCTGGGACTCATCGGCGGAAGCTTCTGCCCCCACTACGACGGGGAGGCCGACCGGCGGCCTGCCTTCCTGAACGCGGTGGCCGACGGCAGCCTGCCGGGCGGCTGGGCTCTCGATGACGGAGTGGCCGCCCTCTTCACCGACGGAGTCCTCACCGAGGCCGTCTCGCGGGTGCCCGGCGCCGCTGTCCACCGGGTGACCGCCACCGCCGACGGCACTGCCGTGGAAACCGCCGCCCCGGTCCGGCAGCTCCGTTAGCGGCCCTTGTCGAAAAGCCGGAAGAACCGCTGGGCCGCGTCGGTGTCACCGGTCACCAGCACGTCGCCGGCGTCGGCCGCCTCCGCCACCGTGAGGCCGGTGAAGATCAGGGCCCGCAGCGTACGGACGTCGGCGCGCACCGTCGCGTGCGCCTGCGAGTGTCCGCCGCGGGCCACGCTCACCCCGGACGGCGTGGCCATGATGTCGAACGCGTCGACGCCCGCGACCAGCCGGACCGTCAGGGACGGTGTGTCCGGGGCGGGCGGCCGGTAGAAAACCTTGAGCAGCAGCATGAACGCGTCGGTGCTCATCTCGGCGCCGCCCAGTGTCGCCCGGCGCGCGCCCCAGCGGGCCAGCTCGATCAGCACCGGTTCGAGCTCCCGGCCGCTGTCGGTCAGTTCGTAGCCCCGGGCGCTGACCGGCGGCCCGAGCTCCACCCGGCGGACCACCCCTTCGTTCTCCAGCTCGCGCAGGCGCTGGCTGAGCACGTTCTGGCTGGCGTTGGGGAGGGCGTTGCGCAGGTCGCGAAACCTCTTCGGGCCGAAGACCAGCTCCCGCACGATGTGCAGGGCCCAACGCTCGCCGACGACGTCGAGCGCCAGGGCGGCGCCGCATCCGTCCCCATAGCTTCGCTGTGACACAGGTCAACTTTACTCTAGGAGCAACTGGTCCTACTTTAGGAGCAATCAGTGTGAAGTTAGGAGTTAGAGATGGACGCACTGCTCGCCCGCGTCATGGAGGCGCACGGCGGACTCGAACGCTGGAAGAACCTGTCGATTCTCACCGCGCGCATCACCGCCGGTGGTCCCTTCTGGGAGTTCAAGGGTCAGCCCGGCTTCGCCGGCGACGACCTGGTGGAGGTGAGCCTCCAGAAGGAGCGCATCGTCCATCGCCGCCCCGAGACCGGCCGTACGGTCGTGTACGACCGCGAGGCGGACCGGGTGACCGTCACCGGCCCGGACGGCGAGGTGCTGGCCGATCTGCCCGAGCCGAGGTCCACCTTCGACGGCCACACGCGGGACACGCAGTGGAACGTGGGTCAGGTCGCGTATTTCCGCAGCTACGCCCTCTGGCACTACCTCGTCGAGCCGTACGTCTTCACCTGGCCGGGGGTCGAGGCGCACGAGGTGGAGCCGTGGACCGAGAACGGCGAGAAGTGGCGGGTGCTGAGCGTCACCTATCCGCCGTCGATCCACACGCACAACGCGACGCAGCTCTACTACTACGACGACTCCGGGCTGCTGCGGCGGATGGACTACCAGCCCGACGTGACCGGCGGGTCGGAGACGGCGCACTACATCCGGGCGCACGAGGTGGTGGACGGCATTCCCGTTCCGGTCAAGCGGCACATCCACCGGCGCAACGAGGACCGCACGGCGGACCTCTCCTGGGCTCCCATCACGATCGACATCTCGGACGTCACGATCGGTTGAGAGGCCCGGCCGGGCAGGCCGGTGGCGGTCCGGCCTGCCCGGGTCTCTGTCTCTCCTGCCGCCATGGGTGGCAGGTCAGGCGGCGGGCGAGTGCTCCTTGATGTAGCGGATCAGGCCGACGACGTCGTCGGGCACGAGGCGGCCGATCGCGCCGCTGGAGTAGACGCTGACGACGACCCGCCCGGCGGGGTCGAGCACGAAGCCGGTCGACTGGACGTACCGGGGGTCGTCGTTGACGAAGGCGCCGGTCGTGCGGGCCAGCAGGTCCGGGTCGGCGCTGTGGCCGACCGGGAAGTCCAGCCGGAGCGTGGTGACCAGGTCCTTCGTCGTGGCCTCGTCGTCCACCGACAGGGCCACCACCTTGGCCTCGACACCGCCCAGGGCGTCCAGCGACCGCTGGAAGGCGCGCAGCTGCGCCTTGCAGTAGGGGCACCACGAACCCCGGTAGAAGAGCACGACGCCGAAGCTTCCGGCCAGCGCGTCGGGCAGGCGCAGGGTCTCGCCGTCGATAAGGGTCACGTCCAGATCGGGAAAACGGTCACCAGGGTTGAGCAGCGTCATGTTCGATCCCCCTGTCGTATCGATTTCGGGTTGTCACTGTCTTCGCGTCACCACGGGGCGAGGTCTTACCTCACGAGTTCGGGCGAATAGCATCGGACGTATGGCGGCCGATCACGGCCTCGGGCAACACCAGGCCACCCTCGCCTCTGCCGATGCCGAGTCGGCCGAGTGGCTGCGTACGCTCGGCGGCGCCGGAGCGGAGCGGGAGGCGGCCGTGGAACGGCTGCACGCGATCCTGCTGCGCGTGGCGGGCAACGAGGTGCGCAGGCGTGCCCCGCGACTGCGCCTGTCCGGACCCGAGCTGGACGACATGGCGCACCAGGCCGCAGCCGACGCCCTGCTGGCCGTCATCGCGAAGCTCGGTCAGTTCCGCGGTGAGAGCCGGTTCACCACCTGGGCCTACAAGTTCGCCGTCCTGGAGGTGTCGGCCAAGCTCGGCCGCCACTTCTGGCGTGATCCGGGGGTGCCGCTGGAGGGCGAGGACTGGGAGCGCCTGCCCGACCGGTTCGAGTTCGACCCGGCCGAACGCTCCGAGTGGCGTGACCTGGTCGACGCGCTGCGCCGGGCCGTGGATGAGGAGCTCACCGAACGGCAGCGCCACATCTTCGTCACGATCGTGCTGCAGGGCGTCCCGTCGGACGCTGTGGCCGTCGAACTGGGCACGAACCGCAACGCGATCTACAAGGCGATGTTCGACGTCAGGCGCAAGCTGCGCGCCGCGCTCGTCGCCCAAGGCTTCCTGGACATCGGCACTGCGAGGCGGTCATGAACGGTTTGGACGAGCTGGACCGGTTCCTGCGTACCGACCCGCGCGACGTGGGCTGCGACAAGGCGCTGGACCTGCTCCACGTGTACGTCGAACTAGTGGCCCGGGACCCGGACGACGCGCGGCGGCGCTACCCGGGGATCGCCGTTCACCTGCGCGCCTGCGGCCCCTGCAACGACGATTTCGAGGGCCTGCTGGCCGTGGTGTCCGACGCGATATAGCGCAGCGCGTGGAGGCAGAGGTCGACGACGGCATCGGCGTACGCGGCGTCGAGGGGCTGCCCCGACACCAGCAGCCGATAGTGGAGCGGCGCGAAGACGAGGTCGAGAGCCGTGTCCGGATCGACGTCGGCGCGGACGGCCCCGGCCCGCTGCGCCTCGCGCAGCGCCTCTCGCACGGGTGCCCGCCGGGGCTCGAACCACTGCTCCGCCATGGCGCGGGCCAGGTCGGGGTCGGTCTGCGCGGCGCCGATCAGTTCCCGTAGCCGGCTTCCCCCGGCCCCGTCCACGTACAGGGTGAGGAATCCGTGCGCGTAGGCGCGCAGGAGCGTGGCGAGGTCGCCGGTGGCGAGGTCGCCGTCGGCGGGGAGAGGGCCGTCGGCGGGAAGGGGGCCGTCGGCGGGGAGCGGGCCGATGCTCACCTTGTCGAGGAACGCCTCGAAGACGATCGCCGCCTTCGAAGGCCACCACCGGTAGAGCGTCTGCCTGCCCACGCCCGCCCTGGCGGCGATGCCGCCCATGGTGACCGACTGGTAGCCGCCCTCCACGAACAGGGCGTACGCGGCGTCGAGGATCGCCCGCCAGGACTCCTGGCTGCGGCGGGCGGGATCGGCGGGCATGGGTCCACTGTAGTGGAGACGAGACATCTCGTCTCGTGTATGGTCGTCGCGAGACGAGATGTCTCGTCTCGTCAAAAGCCGTGAAGGAGGCGCGCTGTGACCGGAGACCCCGCGGCCGGAGGCCGCTTCACCATCGAGCGCCGCGACCGCTGGTCGCTGCGTACGCCTGACGGGTCCCCTTTCCTGTCCGTCGGGGTCGTCCACGCGGACGACACCAACCTGCGTTATCCGCACAACATCGGGATCTACCGGACGCGTTATGGCGGGTCACGCGGACGCTGGCTGCGCGAGGGACTGGTGCCGGAGATGACCTCGTGGGGGTTCAACACGATCGGCTGGACCTCGGAGTACGTCAGCGGCACCGGTCTCGCCACGGAGGGCGGCCCCGTCGACCTCGGACACTCGGACGGCCTGCCGCCCGACGAGCTGGCCGCGTCGGGCCTGCCGTACACGCTGTCGCTGCGGGTGGCCGAGATCGAGCTGTGGAACGGGTCACCGGCCTACCGCGATCCCCGTACGCCTGCCTTCGCGGAGTGGTGCGATCACCTGGCCAGGACGCTGTGCCGCCCGGACGACCCGAACCTGCTCGGCTACTTCCTCGCCGACGTGCCCTGCTGGGGTCCGCACCTGGCGGGCGGCGGCTTCCCGCCCGACGAGCTCTCCGCGATCGCGGAGGCCTACTATCGCGTCGCCACCGAGGCGATCCGGCGGCACGATCCCCACCATTTGATCCTGGGTGACCGCTACGGCACCCGGGCCGGGGTGCCCGAGCCGGTGCTCGACGCCATGGCGCCGTACGTCGACGTGCTGTCGGTGCAGACGTTCCCCCCTCCCGGGCCCGGCCACCTCGATGCGGCGCTCGACCGCATCGAACGGTGGCACGAACGCACCACCCGGCCCGTCCTGATCGCCGACACCGGCAACTGGTGCCCGACGACGATGAGCCCTGGCCGTACGGGGTCCTGCCGTGACCAGCGCGAACGCGGCGAGGGGTACGCGACGGCGGCCGAGGCGTTCGCCGCCCGCCCGTGGTGCCTGGGCTGGCACTGGTGCAGCTGGCTGGAGAACCCCCACCGCGGATTCGGGCTGAAGGACCCCTGGGACGAGCCCTACCGGGACCTCGTCGACGCCGTGACCGAGACCAACCACCGGCTGAGCGCGCTGCTAACCGCGGCGGCGCCGCAGCCGCGTGGCGATCGTGCCGAGCGCCGTCACCAGCGCGACCAGGCCCAGGACGACGAGCAGGTTGCGCCCGTAGTCCAGCGGCAGGAGTGACGGATTGTCGGCCCGGCGGCCGAGACCCGTGACCATCGGCAGGGCGACGAACGACAGCACGGCCGCGACGATCAGCCCGGCCCGCACCCACGGTGGCGTACGCAGCCTCCCGGCGGCCACGCCGACGAGCAGGACGAGCGGCACGAGCACCCCGTCATGCGCCACGACGAAGCCGCCGAACCACAGCGCCCAGCCGAGCGGGTCGCTGTGGCGGGCGTCCACGAGCAGGCCGGTGAGTCCGGTGAGGACCAGGCCGCCGCCGATCGCGTATCCCAGCAGACGCGGTGCGTTCACGCGTCTCGGCAAGCGTCTCGGCAAGCGTCTCGGCAAGCGCGGTGCGTTCACGCCGCCACCACCTTCGACACCCATTTGGTCTGCAGCACGCCCGGCCGGTTCGGCGCGATCAGCCGTACGGGGAAGCCGTGGTCGGGGGCGAGCGGCGCGCCGCCGATCCGCAGCGCCAGCAGCGTGAGCGGGTCGTTCCAGTGCGGTGGCCGCACCTCGCTCGACCGGTAGCCCCCGCCTCTCTCCAGCGACTCGACCGTGAGAACGGCGTCCGGCGCGATGCCCGCCAGGGCGGCGAGGTCGCGCAGCCGGATGCCCGACCACTCGGCCTCGGCGCTCCAGCCCTCCACACAGGCGATCGGCAGCCGCACGGTGTGCTGGGGGAGCCGCAGCAGGTCGTCGTACGCCAGGGACAGCGGCGTGCGCACCGCGCCGGTCACGGTGAGCCGGTATCCCGGGTCGTGGATCACGGTGGTCACGCCCGCCGCCTCGGCGGACTTGTTGACAGGCAGGCCCTGCGGGCCGATGTGCGGGTCGCGCGGCGCCAGCAGGGCGAGCCTGGAAAGCGGCGCGTACGTCTCGCCCACCGTGAACAGCACGGTCAGGCCCGACGCGGCGGCCACCGTGCCGAGGAAGCGGCGCCGCGCCGTCACCGTCTCCGGGGGATCGACCTGCTCCCGCGTCCACAGGTTCCCGCGTATCTTCGCCCACTCGTTGACGACATGGATGATCAGGGCGCCGTACAGGAGATATGCCGTCCAGTAATGCGCGACGGGAAAAGAGAACGGCCACAGGTAAACGTACGAGATGTTCAGCAATCCAGTGACCAACTGGAATAGCGAAGCCCCGACGAGAACGAGCACGAGCGCGCGTTCCATGGCGTGGGAGAGCGACCGGAACGGCGGCCACTGCCACAGCTTCGGATAAACGGTCCAGAGCTTCGCGAAAAGCAGCGGAACCGTCGCAAGCCCGCCGATGACGTGGAGCCCCTGCGTCACCCGATAAAGCCCGACCGGCCGGGACGGCCACGCCAGGCCACCGGGTGGATGCTGCATGAAGTGGCTGATCAGGCCGGTCACGAAGGCCACGGTGAAGCTGATCCCGAGCCACATGCCGAGCCGGGCGGCCACGCGCTCGGAATGCAGCACGCTGCCGAAACGGCCGGGCACACTTCGAAGAAGTGTTTCGGCCCGTTCTCTCACGGCGGAATCAACGACGGAATCACGCACCATGGCGCGGCCTCTTTTCCCGGAACGGCGGCGAACCATGATCCGCGCCGCCCGCGCCGGAAAGGACATTCGGAAGCACAATCGCGACCGTACCGCCGCCCGGCCTCGCGAATGCTTACGGAACCATGACGGGCCGCCGGGAGATCCGGCCGGCGCTGGTCCACGGCCCTTTTCCGTCGGCCGGCACACGCGCCGGCCGGCACGGGCGGGGCGAAGATCTTTTGTCGGTGGCGCCTGTCAGGCTTGCCGTGAACCTCAAGTCCTTGTGGGAGCCCAGGCTGGGACGCCAGCAGCGACCACGTCGTCCCCCTACAACCCTTGATCGAGGTGCCATGTCCATCGCACAGGTCGATTCCCCAGCCGAACCCGCGACCGCGGTTTCGAGACGCACCCCGGCCGTGATCCGGCTGCTGGTGCTCGCCACGTTCGTGGTCATCCTCAACGAGACGATCATGATCAACGCGATCCCGCGGCTGATGGGCGCTCTGCACATCACCGAGCAGACCGCGCAGTGGCTCTCGACCGCCTTCATGCTGACCATGGCCGCCGTGATCCCGATCACCGGTTGGTTCCTGCAAAGGGTGACCACGCGCCGCGCGTACGCCACCGCGATGGGCCTGTTCCTGCTCGGCACGGCGTTGGCCGCCGTCGCGCCGTCGTTCGAGGTGCTGCTGGGCGCCCGCATCATTCAGGCGTGCGGCACGGCCGTGATGATGCCGCTGCTGATGACCACGTTGATGCAGGTCGTGCCCGAGTCGGAGCGGGGCCGCGTGATGGGCAACGTCAGCCTGGCCATCTCGGTCGCGCCCGCGATGGGCCCGACGGTGTCGGGCGTGATCCTCCAGTTCGGCTCCTGGCGGTTGCTGTTCGCCGTGGTGCTCCCCATCGCCGGGATGATCACCTGGCGCGGCCTGAAGCAGCTCAAGAACGTCGGCGAGACCCAGGTCAGCTCGATCGACTGGCTGAGCGTGGTGACCTCGGCCGTGGGCTTCGGCGGACTGGTCTACGGGCTCAGCCGGTTCGAGGGTGGCAACGTTCGCGTGGCCGCCGCGATCGTGGGAGGCGGTCTGGCCGCCATCGCCGTCTTCGTCGTCCGCCAGATGTCGCTGCAGAAGCGCGGCGTGCCGCTGATGGACCTGCGCACCCTGCGCCACCGCACCTACACGGTCGCGCTGATCCTGATGGCGGTGTCCTTCATGGCGATGCTCGGCTCGATGATCCTGCTGCCGTTGTATCTGCAGAACATCCGCGCGCTCAGCCCCCTGGAGACCGGGCTCCTCGTGATGCCGGGCGGTCTCGCGATGGGGCTGCTCGGTCCGCCCGTCGGCCGCCTGTTCGACCGGTTCGGCGGCCGGGTCCTGGTCATTCCCGGCGCTGTCGGGATCGCGCTCGCGCTCGCCGGCTTCACCCAGGTCACCATGACCATGCCCTACTGGCAGCTCCTGGCGCTGCACGCGCTGCTGATGGTGAGCCTGGCCGCGACCTTCACCCCGGTGTTCACCCTCGGGCTCGGCGCGGTGCCCCCGCACCTCTACTCCCACGGCAGCTCGATCCTGAGCACGCTGCAGCAGGTCGCCGCGGCCTTCGGCACCGCGCTGGTGATCACCGTGATGAGCGCGCGAGCCGATGCCCTGCGATCGGCGGGAGTCGCGGAGGCGCTCGCCGACCTCGACGGCATGCGGCTGGCCTTCGTCATCGGCGCCGTGCTGTCTGTGGCCGTGGTCGTCACCGCCGTGCTCCTGCCCGCCCGAGCGGACAGCGCCGTCAAGTCGGCGGGGCCCGTCCACTGAGATGGGCCTGACATTGGCGGAGGGACGCCTGTGGTCGATCCGCCCGCCCCGCGATCGCGGAACGAGCGGATCTGGTCATCCGGCGGTCACAGCGCCTGGCGGCATATCCCTGGGGAAGAGGACGCCGCCGCCAGGCGTCGTACGGCGGGATGTGGCACACGGGGCCGCCTCGTGGAGTGCGGCCCCGTGCCCGTCGGCCGATGCGATCAGTCCGGCTGGTTCGGCCGGTTCGGTCAGTTCGGCCGGTTCTGCCGGGTCGGTCAGGGGCGGCCCGGGCCTCCGCCGTCGCGGCGCGGCGCGCCCGCGGCGAGTGCGAGGTCCTGCTGGATCACGTAGTACTGCGACTTGGGCTTCAGGTCCGCGTCATACAGCAGGGCGGCGCCCTCCTGCGGGTCGGCGAACCAGCCGGGGATCCAGGAGTAGGTGTCGCCGAAGCCCCACGGGGTGAACGAGATGCACTCGCGCACCGCCAGGCAGGCCTTCAGAGCGCGGGACCAGTAGCTCTCCTGGGCGTAGACGGCCAGCGGGTTGGTCGGGGTGTTCACGTTCGGCGCGGCCTCGGTGAACGTGCGGACGTCCACCTCGGTCTCGGCCACCTTCAGGCCGAGGTCCGCGAAGCGCTGCAGGTTGTTCTGCAGGTCGGGGAAGCCGTACTGGGTGTCCAGGTGGCCCTGGAAGCCGACGCCGTCGATGGGCACGCGCTGCGCCTTCAGCGTCTTGACGAAGTCGTACACCGCGTTGCTCTTCGGCCCGGTGAACTCGAGGTTGTAGTCGTTGTAGAACAGCAGGGCCTTGGGGTCGGCCTCGTGTGCCCAGCGGAAGGCGTCGGCGATGTAGCCGAGGCCGCCCCACGCCTTGTACCAGATGGTCTCGCGGGGCTTGCCGTCGTCGTCGAACGCCTCGTTGACGACGTCCCACTGCCAGATGTCGCCCTTGAAGTGCTTCACCTGGTCCTGGATGTGCTTCTTGAGCACGGCCTTCACCTCGTTGTTCGACAGCGTGGTGGTGAAGCCGTCGGAGGAGAGCCAGGTGGGCAGCTGGTTGTGCCACACCAGCGTGTGACCGCGGACCAGCTGCTTGTTCTTCTTCGCGAAGGAGACCAGCCGGTCGGCCGCGGCCCAGTCGTACGTGCCGCGGTTGGGCTCCACGAGCTGCCACTTCATCACGTTCTCCGGGGTGACGCTGGAGAACTGCTCGGCCGTGATCCGGGTGTATTCGGCGTTGCTGCCGAGCTCATCCGTGTTCACGGCGGTGCCGATGCGCAGGCCGATGCGGTCGCCGAGAGCGCGCAGCGAGTCCGCGGGGACGGGCGCGGAGTGCCCGGGGCCGGGCGGAGGAGGGGCGGGGGCGGCGCCGGGCTCGGCCGAGGCCGAGCCGGTGAGAGCCGCCCCGCTCAGCAGGACCGTGGCGCTCACGAGGCCGATGGACAGTGCGGAACGAAGCACACGAACTCCTCGGGGGATGAAAGTGGGGGGTTGATGGGTACTGCGATCGGGTCAGCCCCGGCGGGCGGGCAGCGACAGGCGCCATCCCTCCGACCGGAGCGCGGGAATGACCGTGTCGACGGCGGCGATGGTCTGACTTCGGTCCCCGCCGCCGTCGTGCATCAGGACCACCGCCCCCGGTGTGATCCCTTCTCTCAGGCGGCGGACCAGCTCGGCGGTGCCCGGCGTCTCCCAGTCGCCGATGGCCAGACGCCAGCCCAGCGCTTGCATGCCGAGGTCTGCCGCGACGGCCGGCGTCTGTCCCCAGTTGCCGTACGGGGCACGGAAGTACGGGATGCGCGCCCCTGGTACGGCCGCGCGGATGGCGGCGGTCGTCTCCAGCAGATCGGCGCGGATCCGCTCGGCCGGCCAGGTCGCCATGTCGTCGTGGCGCATGCCGTGGTTGCACAGCGTGTGCCCGTCGGCGACGATCCGCCGGACGACCTCCGGGTGCTGCCGCACATGCTCGCCCCAGAGGCAGAAGACCGCCTTCACGCGGTGCTCGCGCAGCACGTCGAGCAGGCGCAGGGTGTCGGGCGGGTTCGGCCCGTCGTCGAAGGTGAAGCTGACCGACCGCCCGCCGCCGCGGGCCGAGTCGACGACCGTGGGAGTCGGGTTGTCGGCCAGCGCCGGGTGTGCCATGCCCAGCAGCAGACCTATCGCGGCCAGTGGAGCGGCGAGAAGACGTGGCCTGCGTGGGCGACGGCTTCGGTTGACCACGATGACTCCATCTTCAGACGACGTACGCCCGAAAGTTTCTGTGACATTACGAAAGTAATGCAGACCATAGGAACGCGATAGTGCTACGTCAAGAGGTCAAAACCGCCCGCAAGCTCGCGTACACGGCGTCGTGGCTGATGAAAGGCATGCCAGCGGGTTCCCGACCGCCGTAAAACACCCGGCAGCCCCTCCGAAACTTTCGGATTAGAAGGGGTGTGATCAGGGGAGACGGCCGGCCTCCTCGTCGTGGAGGTACGCCGACGCCTGGAGGGTGAACAGCTCGGCGTATCCGCCCCCGAGCCGCATCAGTTCGGTGTGGGTGCCGTCCTCCACGAGCCTGCCGTCCTCCAGGAACATGATCCGGTCGGACTGGCGGACGGTGGAGAACCGGTGCGAGATGTACAGCGTCGTCTGTCCCGCCGCCAGGGCGCGAAGCCGGGTGAACAGATCATGCTCGGCCTGCGCGTCGAGCGCGGAGGTCGGCTCGTCGAGCACGAGGATCGCGGACTCGCGCATGAACGCCCTGGCCAGCGCGATCTTCTGCCATTCACCGCCGGACAGGCTGACGCCCTGGTCGAACCACCGGCCGAGCGGACTGTCGAAGCCCCTGGGCAGCCGCTCGATGCGCTCGGCTATCCCGGCCCGCTCGGCGGAGTCCGCGATCGCCTCCCTGTCCTCAAGATGCGAGAGGTCGCCGAGGCCGATGTTCTCGCTCGCGGTGGCCTGATAGGTCACGAAGTCCTGGAACATCGCGCTGATCCTGGCCCGGTAGTCCTCCGGGTCGTACTCCCTGATGTCGACGCCGTCGAGCAGGATCCGGCCCTCCGTCGGGTCGTACAACCGGCACAGCAGCTTGATCAGGGTGGACTTGCCCGCGCCGTTGCGACCGACGACCGCGACGGTCTCGCCCGGACGGATCTCGAAGCCGACCCGGTCGAGCGCCTTGACGTCGGAACCGGAGTAGCTGAACGAGACATCCTCGAACCGCACGTGACCCCGTACGTCGGCCGGCACTGGGCGGGGCCGCTCCGGCCTGCGGATCTCCGGGCGGGTGCCGAGGAAGCGGTAGAGCAGGTCAAGGAACAGGTTGTTCTCGTACATGCCGCTGAACCCCAGGAACAGGCCCTGGACGGCACCCTGCACGGCGGTCGCGGCGCCGGTGTAGAGCGCGAGATCACCCAGGGTGAGCCGGCCCGAGCCGGCCTGCACCGCGATGTAGAGGTAGATCCCGGAGCTGGTGAGGGTCGTCAGCATGCTCCACGCGGCGGCGGCCGCGTTGCGGGTGCCGATCAGCTTGCGCTGCCGTTCGTAGTAGACCTGGCCGAGCCGGTGGAACCGGTCGACGAGATAGGAGCCGAGCCCGAAGTGCTTGATCTCCTTGGCGTACGTGTCGGTGGTGACGAGCCCGGCCAGATACTCCATCCGGCGGCGGATCGGTGAGCCGAGGAAGCTGAACGCGAAGCTCCTGGCGGAATATCGGGTCTGCGAGACGAACGCGGGGATCGGGGTGACGAGCGCGACGACCGCGAGCAACGGGCTGATCGCGATCAGCATGGCGATCATCGTGCAGAACGTGATCACGGTTTTCACCAGGCCGAACGCGGAGTTCATCATCGACAGTGGGCGGCTGGGCGCCTCCTGGTCGGCCTGCCGCAGCAGGTCGTAGGACTGGGAGCCTTCGAAGAAGGCGAGATGCAGGTCGCTCGCGTGCGCCATCACCTTGTGGCGGATGGTGAGCACCATCTTCTCCTGCAGCAGTTGCTGGGCGATGTTCGTGAGCGACGTGACGACCGTGGTCACCGTGAAGAGGAGGAACTGCAGCGCGGCCACCGCGACGATCTTGGCGACCGACGATGGCGATGCCCGGGAACAGCGGCACCGTCAGCATGACGACGTCCGAACGGTGCTGGGCGTGCACCTGGATGCCCTCGACCACCGAGTCCATCAGCAGCTTCGTCATGTACGCCGAGGCGGTGGGCAGCAGGCCGCTGACGATGGTGACCGCGCCGATCACCACGGTCAGCACGGGACCGGCCTGCCATGTCAGCCCGACCACGCGCGGCAGCCCGCGCGCGGTGCCGGCGACCGTCTGCCGGATCCGCCGCCACCGCGACCTCAGGTCTCTGGGCTGTTCGCGCGGCTTGGGGTCCGGAATGTCGATAGGGCCGGTCAGCCCGCTGTCGGCGATGCTGGTCGGGTCGTCCAACCCGAGTGGCAGGCGGCGCATCGCCGATTCGGTACCGCCCCCACCCCGGTCCACTAAGCACCGCCCTGAGACCTGGCCGGCGGTTTCGCGTGCTCGAACGCGCCGTGCGGGAAGGGCTCGATCGGCAAGGTCAGGCGGGCCGGTTCGCCGTTCGCGTCGGGCCGGCGAAACCGGGCGGACAGCGCCGCCGGGGCGATCCGACCGATCGTCACCGCGGCTCCGCGCTCGGCCATAAGCGGAACGGTCACGTTCACGGCGCGGCGTTGCCCGGCACTCATGCTCGGGCCCTCGGCGCCTGGCCGGCGGCGTCCGGCAGGGGCTGCGTCAGGGGCGTTCGGTGGGAATTTCGTCATGCCTCGACCGTGCGGAGTGAGCACTCATTCCGTCAAAGCGTTTCTCGCCGACCGGGCTCGTCCGGTTCTGACCGACGGCATTAACTGGGCCGTGCGGCTTGTGCTCGGGCCGGTCCCGCCTCGCCTGCCGTGGCTAGACTCGGTGAGGTGACGTTCGATCTGCATGGGCGGACGAGGCGACTGGAGCTGACCGACCAGGATCTGCGGTCCTTCGAGGCCGTCGTGCTGGAGGCCACGCCGGACGGGATCGTCCTGGACCGATCGGCCTTCTATCCGGGCGGCGGAGGCCAGCCGCCGGACCACGGCGTGCTGCTGTGGCAGGGCGTCGAGACCCGCATCGAGGGTGTACGCAAGGGCGACGACCTCTACCTCATCCCCGCTGTGGACGACCCGATCCCGCCAGCCGGAACGGTCGTGCGGGCGGCGGTCGCCGACGAGCGGCGCTCCGCGCTCATGCGCACACATTCGGGTCTGCACGTGCTGTGCGGCGTCGTCTTCCGCGACTACGGAGCCCTGGTCACCGGCGGGAACATGGAGCCGATGACCGCGCGGATGGACTTCAACCTCCCCGAGGTGCCGCCCGGGTTCAAGGAGGCGGTCGAGGAGGCGTGCAACGCCGAGATCGCCGCCGACCGCCGGATCGACGTACGGGTGCTGCCCCGCGCGGAGGCGTTCGCGATCCCCGACATCATCCGCACCGCGACGAACCTCGTGCCGGAGGGCATCCCCGAGGTGCGGATCGTCGACATCGTGGGCCTGGACACCCAGGCCGACGGGGGTACGCACGTCGCCTCGACCAAGCAGATCGGCAGGATCAAGGTCGCCAAGATCGAGAGCAAGGGCCGCGGCTTCCGCCGCCTCCGCATCGCGATCGCCGACTGACCGCGCCCCGGCGGACCAAGCCGCCGGCCAGCTGCGCCGTCGGCTGATCGTCGCCCGACCGGGCCGCCGATCGCCGGGCCGTCCCGTCGGCCGGCCGAGCTCCGGTCGGCCGGGCCGGTGGCCGGCCGCGCTGCCGACCGCCGGGTCAGCTGAGCGCGCCGCCGACCCGCCGCACGCCGAACATCGGCAGGTCAGAAGTCGATCCGTACGACGGCTCGTGCGAGGGTCGGCCTGCTCACCTCGGTGAACCCGGCGTCGAGGAAGACGTCGCGGCTGCCGACGTGCAGCTCGCCCCAGGTGATCTCGACCCCCGGCCTGGTGATCATCGGGTATGCCTCCAGGGCCCGGGCTCCCCGCTCACGCGCGTAGTCGATCGTGGCGTGCGCGAGCGCGTAGGTCACCCCGCGCCGGCGGAAGCCCTTGCGGGTGACGAAGCAGGTCACGGCCCAGACGCTGTCGTCGGCCTGGTCCTCCTGCCGCCCCTTCCAGGGGACGCGGGTGCGGGTCAATTGGGGATAGGCCGTACGGGGCTCGACCGCACACCACCCGACCGGCTCACCGTCCAGGTAGGCCACGAGACCGCTGGTCGACCGGGCGCCGGGGGTTCCGCAGCCGGTCTGTTCGCGCAGGCGCGCGGCGCGTTCCGCGTCGGACACCGAGTGCCACTGGTAGGTGAAGATCTTGTAGCGCTGGCAATGGCAGTCCGTCGTGCCGAAGACGGCCTCCAGGTCGTCCCACGACGCCTGGTCGGCGGGGACGACGACGAGTCGATCGGCGGGAATCGGCTCGGTGATGTCCTGCCTCATCTCTACGGGTGGTCCTCTCCGACCAGGCCGTCCACGGACTCGCGGATGAGGTCGGCGTGCCCGGCATGGCGGGCGTACTCCTCGATCATGTCGATCAGCAGGCGGCGGAGGCTGGGCGACTCGCCGCGTGAGCTGGTGTACACCGCGAGCCGTCCGAGGCCGCCCTCGGCCAGCGCCTGCCGTACGTTGGCCCGGGAGCGGGCCACGGCGTCCTGCCACAACGTCGTCAACTGCTCGGGGGTGTCGTCGGTGGCGGTGCGCCACTCCCACTCGGGGTCGGCGTCGAAGTCCACCGTGTCCCACGGCGGCGCAGGAGGTCGCCCCAGCAGCTTCTGCGAGAACATGTCGTCCTCCACCAGCGCCAGGTGCTTGAGCAGCCCTCCCAAGGTCATCGACGACGCGGCGGTGGTCGCCCGCAGACCGGCCGCGTCGAGCCCGCCGCACTTCCAGGCGAAGATCCGGCGCTGGCGGTCAAGGGAGCCCAGCAAGGTGTCGATCTCGTCACCGGCGACCGGCGGCTCATGGAGGACGTTTTCGGTCATGCGGCACAGGCTACGGTGCATTCCGGACGATCCACTTCCGGAATATGGCGGGTGTGCCGAATGACGCACGACGAGAGCCCGACGGCGCGGGCGCTCCTGCTCCTCGAACTGATCCAGAGCAGTCCCGGCATCACGGCGGAACGGCTGGCCGGGCGGCTCGGCGTCTCGGAGCGGGCCGCCCGGCGTTACGTCGGCATCCTGCGTGAGGCGGGCATCCCCGTGGAGTCCGAACGCGGCCCCTACGGGGGATACCGCATCGGCCGGGGGCTCCGGCTGCCGCCCCTGATGTTCACGCAGGCCGAGGCGCTCGGGCTGGTGATGGCCGTGCTCGACGGTCACCACGACTCGGCGGACGCGGCCGATCCCGTGGGCGGCGCGCTCGGCAAGATCCTGCGGGTGCTTCCCGAGGCGGTCGCGGGGCCGGCCGCGGCCGTACGGAGCCTGAGCACGAGACACCCCGAGCCCGGGGCCAGACCGCCCAGCCCGGAGACCACCGCCGCCCTCGTCCAGGCCTGCGCGGGGCGCCGCCGGCTGCGGCTCGGATATCGCATCCGCCCGGGAGACGAGCGGGTCATGGAGGTCGATCCGTGGGCCGTCGTCGTACGCCGCGGCCGGTGGTATCTGCTGTGCTGGTCGCACACGAAGCACGCCCGCAGGGTGCTGCGGGTGGACAAGGTGGCGGACGTCGAGGTGCTCGACGTGCCGGCCGGCCCTCCGGCCGATCTCGACCCGGCGGAGATGCTGGAAGACCATCTGTCGGCGGGGTGGCGGCACCAGGTGGAGGTCGTCGTCGACGCGCCCGCCGAGGCCGTGGCCGAGTGGATCCCGCGCAGCCTGGGCCACCGCGAGCCGATCGACGCGACCACCACGCGCCTGGTGGGCAGCACGGACGAACCGGACTGGTACGTCCGGCAGCTCACCGCGATCCGGGCGCCCTTCCGCATTGTCGGGTCACCCGAACTGCGCGAGGCCGCCGAAGCCCTGGGCCGGCGCCTTCTCGGGCATCGCTGAAGGGCCGGCCGGCGAAACCGCCGCGGGGGACTTCGCGGCCCCGGCGCGAGGCGTCCAACTGTCACTTCTCCCGTCCGGGAAACGGCGGCAACTCGCCCAGGTCCGTGGTCTTCGGCGGGGTCTGCACCTGCGACCGTCGCGTGGGGGAAGGGACCCGCAGGACGATCTTCAGTACCTGGACCGCGCGGGTCTGACGCTTGGCCGACGGTGCCCAGATAGCGGTCAGACCGGCGGCCACGACGACCACGGCGACGGCGACGGGCACGATCGACGCCCCCATGCCCACGGTTTTGAAGAACTCGGTCACGAACGGCCTCCCGGGCAGCGCGAAGCTGACCAGAGGTCTCTCCCGCCCATCCTGTGGCCGGACCGGCGGCCCCGGGCGCTCACGCCGTAATGACGAGGCCGTCGCGAAGGGATACTCCCCTCTGTTCTCGCCGTAAGCGTAAGGGCCGGTGCCGTTGCCGAGCCAGGCACACTTCACTCACCGCAGCCCACGCGGTTCCCCCTGTGCCGCGCCGGTGCACTGTGATGTCAATTACCCCGATTTGCCGTGAACCCCGGCGTCCGGACAGTACCCAATCACGATGGACTCGACGGATCCGGAGCTGTTGCGGCAGGTCGCCGTCATGGCGGCGGGCCGTGTGATGTTCACCGACCCGGTGACCGGCATCGTCGACCGTGCCCAGGGCGCGACGTGGGAGGTCGTCACTCGCGGGACGCCCCCGGCCACCGGCGTGGTCGTGTCGGCGGTCGGCGGGCCCGACGGCACGCGCTACCGCGTGGTCAGCCAGGACGGGCCGGACCCAGCGGCGGTCCCGGTCCGGCCGTCGCTGGAGGAGGGGTAGGTCGCACTCATGCGCGAGGGCGTCCCGAGCTGAGCGCTCAGTCGCGCAGGCCGGCGAACAGGTCGTCCTCCTTGTCGGGGGCGGCCACCCGGGACGTCGTACGGACGAAGAACTCGCGCGAGAACGCCTGGTGCTGGGCCTCCGGCGGCATCTTCAGGAAGGGGATGTTGTCGCCCTGGCTCGCGTGGGCCGCCAGCGCCTTCAGCTTGTTCTCCACGTACGGCGAGACGTCCACGACGCTGGTGATGAGCTCGTCGGGCGTGCCGAAGTCGTCGGGGAGCTCGAAGTCGTCCGGCGCCATGCCGTTGGCTCGCATGAACTCGAACATCTGCCGGATGCCCTCACGCGGCACGGCGGCGTAGTAGAACTTGTCCGGAATACCGGTCTTCTCGGCCGCCGCGACCGCGATGCGGTGGGCCTGGATGTGGTCGGGGTGCCCGTAGTTGCCGTTCTCGTCATAGGTGACTACGACCTGAGGGCGGTAGTGCTCCATCAGCGTGGCGAGCCTGGCGGCGGCCGTCTCGACCGGGACGTTCGCGAACGCGTCGGGGTGGCCGTTGCCGTCCCAGCCGTCCATGCCGGAGTCGCGGTAGCCCAGCAGTTCCAGGTGGTCGATCCCCAGGTGGGCGATCGACTCGTGCAGCTCGGCCAGCCGCCGCTCGGCGACGGCGGCATCGTCGTGACCGGGCTCGCCCGGCTTCACCCCGCCCGGGCCGTCCCCCTGCTCGCCGTTGGTGCACGTCACCAGGACCGTACGGATCCCTTCGGCGGTGTATTTCGCGAGGATCCCGCCGGTGCCGATCACCTCGTCGTCGGGGTGCGCGTGCACGGCCATGAGGGTGAGCTGTCGGTCCATTCCGTCCCCCGGAGTGTCGTTTACCGTCAACCGGACGAGCCTATATCGCCCCTTGAACGTCGCGCGGGCGCGTGCCGTTTGGGGCGGCCCGGCCCGGTTAGGCGACCGCTATGAGCATTTATCGAGACATGGCGGCGGGAGCGGTCGCGGGAGCGGCCGGGACGACCGTGCTCAACGCGATCACCTATCTGGACATGGCGGTGCGCGCCCGTCCGGCGAGCTCGCTGCCGGAGCAGGCGGCCGGCGCCGTCAGCGAGCGGCTCCACGTCGGCCTCGGCGAGGAGGAGGACGCCCGCAACCGGGAGCAGGGGCTCGGGCCCATGCTCGGCATCCTCACCGGCGTCGGTGTGGGCCTCGCCTACGGCCTGTTCCGCCACGCCGTACGGCGGAGGGTCAGCCTCCCGGCCGCGGCGACCGGGGTGGGCATGGCGGCGGCGGTCGCGGGCAGCGCGCCGATGACCGCGCTCGGGCTCACCGACCCGCGTGAGTGGGGCGTCGGCGGCTGGATGTCCGACCTCGTCCCCCACCTCGGCTATGGCCTCGCCACGGTCGCGGCGTTCGAACTGACCAGGTCCCGCCGCCGGCGCTAGCTAGAGGAGGAGGCGGCGGTGCTCGCGGCCGGGGTCATGCGGGTGGTCACCAGCCACCAGATGACCAGTTGGAGCAGGGCCAGCGCCACGGCGAAGGGCGGCAGCGTCCAGGCGCCGATGCCCTGGGCGATCGCCCCGGCGAGCCACGGGAACACCGCGCCGCCGATCACCGACACCCCGTTGATCAGCCCGATGGCGGTGGGCACCAGCCGGGCCACGGTGAGCCGGGGCGCCACGGCCATCGTCGTGGGGAAGATCGGCCCGAGCCAGAAGCCGAGCAGCACGAAGCTGACGCTGGCCATCACGGCGCCCGGCACGAGCCAGGCCAGCGTCGTGCTGAGCGTGACCCCGGCCAGGCAGAGGAAGGTCATCCCGGTCGCGGTCATGCCGAGCCGGGTGGCGATCGGGCTGATCAGGAAGCGGCCCAGGGTGAGCCCGAGCCAATACCCGGAGACGGTGTATCCGGCCAGCAGGCCGCTTTGCCCGTGCTCGTCGACCAGGAAGCTGAATCCCCAGTTGCCGACGCTGATCTCCAGGCCGACGTACACGGCGAGGAACACCGCGCCCAGCAGGACGGCGGGCTGCCGTGAGGCGGTGGCCAGCAGGCCGGAGCGCTCCGCGTGCTCCTCGGCGGTCGCGGGCGGCGGGGCCTCGCGGGCGGGCAGGGTCAGATAGAAGCCGATCAGCAGCGGCAGGCAGACCAGGGCCAGCACCAGCCACACGGCCGTCCAGGGCAGGAAGGTCAGGATCCACGTGGCCAGCAGCGGCCCGAGCAGGGCGCCGACGCCGAAGAACGCGTGCAGGCGGTTGAGCAGCGTCGTCGCCCCGGGCAGGTCGGTCAGGTAGGAGTTCAGCACCGATTCGAAGATGCCGGTGCCATATCCGGCCACGATCTGGATCACCAGGAAGGCCAGGAACGGCGGGCGTACGGCGGTGAGGAGACCGGCCAGCGCGAACGTGCCGCCGCCGAGGATGAGCGAGGCCCGGATCCCGAGGCGGTGGATCAGCGGGCCCGCGGTCGAGCCCGACAGCATGAACCCGGCGGAGAAGGCGAAGAACTGGGTGCCGATCGTGGCCTTGTCGAGGCCGTAGTCGTCGATCTGCGCCGGCAGCAGCACCCCGCCCACGCCGGAGCTCAGGCCGACGAGGACGAAGGTGATGTAGGAAAGCGCGACCGGCGCCCAGAACTCGCGCCGCAGTGCGGACACCTGACCTCCCGCGTACGAGCAGCCTTCCGGCCACCCGGCAAGCGGGATCGGCCGACGATCAACGGTGATCCCGTTTTCGGCGACATGCTACTTGCTGTGCCCGTTGCTCCCATAGGGGTTTACCGGGGGTTATCGTCGCAAAGTGGCGAGCGCGAGGGTGAAGGCCAACGGCATCGGGATCGCGTACCGGACGTACGGTCCGGACGGCGCCCCGCCGCTGATCCTGCTGCACGGTCTGGGCGAGGGCATGGCCGGCTGGGACGGCGTGGCCGGCGCGCTGGCCGTCGGCCGGCACGTGTACGCCCTGGACCTGCGCGGTCACGGCGCCAGCGACTGGCCGGGGGACTACGGCCTGGAACTCATGCGCGACGACGTCCTCGCCTTCCTCGACGCGCTGTCGCTCGACCCGGTCGACGTGATCGGGCACTCCATGGGCGGCGTCGTCGCCTACCTGCTCGCGGCGGAGCGGCCGGGCCGGGTGCGGACACTGGTCCTGGAGGACGTCCCGCTCCCGGTGCCGCGTGTCCCGCCCCCGCTCGTACGGCCGGAGGGGCCGCTGTCGTTCGACTGGGCCATGGTCGAGGCGATCAGGCCGCAGATCGACGAGCCCGACCCGGCCTGGCTGGAGCGGCTGGGCCGGATCACCGCCCGCACGCTCGTGATCGGCGGCGGGCCGGACAGCCACATCCCGCAGGACCGGGTCGCCGAGATGGCCCGCCGCATCCCCGGCGCCGTGCACGTCACGATCCCGGCCGGGCATCTGGTGCACGAGACCGCCCCCGACGCCTTCGTCCGCGAGGTCACGGCCTTCCTCGGTTAGAGCGAGGTCACGGCCTTCCTTGGCCAGACCGGCTGACAGGGCCGGTGGCCCGATCCCGTCGCGGCATATACTTCCTTCATGGAAGTAACTAGTTCGGTCTGGACGATCGTACGGGCGTTGCATCGGGCGGCCCAGATACAGCGGCGAGCTGCGGCGGCCTCCGAACCGGGGCCCGTGGCTCTCGGCCTGTTGAATCTCGCGGCGCAGGGCGGTGTGCGGCCGAGCGCGGCGGCGGCGGAGCTGGATGTTCCGCCGCAGTCGGTGACGCGGGCGGTCGCGGAGCTGGAACGGCTCGGGTTCGTGCGTCGCGTCGGTGACGCCTCGGACGGACGGTCGTACGCGATCGAGGTGACCGACGCCGGGCGCCGGGAGCGTGAGCGGTTCCGGGACGAGATGACCGCACGGTTCTCGGCGCATCTCACCGGCTGGGAGCCGGAGGAGATCCGCCGTTTCGCCGACCAGCTCGACCGTCTGGTGACCTCGCTCGCCTCGGACGCGCCCGCCCGCCCGGCCACGGAGCGCAAGCCGAACGCGTGGCGGACGTCGTCATGAGCGACGTCGATGTGATCGTCGTGGGCGCGGGCCTGGCGGGCCTGGCGGCGACCGCGTTCCTGGCCCGGCAGGGGGTGCGGGTGCTGGCCGTCGACCGGCACCCGGGCACCTCGGTGCATCCGAAGGCGCGGCTGGTGAACGTCCGGTCGATGGAGCTTTATCGCACCCTGGGCATCGAGGCGGAGGTCCGCGCGGCGGGCGAGGCGAACAGCGGGTTCGAGAACGCCGAGACCCTGGCGGGAGAGTGGGGAACGTGGATCGCGCCCCCGGCCGACGAGGTCGAGGCGGCGGGCCTGAGCCCCACCGTGCCGTACTCGTGCGACCAGCAGCGTCTCGAACCGATCCTGCTGCGGCGCGCACGAGAGCTGGGGGCGGAGGTCCGGTTCCGCACCACGGCCGTCCTGACGGACATCACCGCCGACCAGGTGACGGTCGGTTTGCGCGGGGAGGACGGCGAGGAGAGGTTCGTACGCGCCCGGTTCCTCGTCGCCGCGGACGGCGCCCGCAGCGGCATCCGCGCCCGGCTCGGCATCGCGCTGCGCGGCGAGGAGATCAAGGGGGAGTCGGTCAGCGTGGTCTTCCGCGCCGATCTGGCACCGGCCCTGCGTGGGCGGGAGGTCAACGCGATCATGTGTCGCGACGCCGGCGCGTTCCTGTTCGCCCGCGGCACCAAGGACGACCGTTCCTGGCAGCTCGGCACCTACCTCCGGCCGGGATGGGCCGCGCTGGAGCCCGGCGAGCTGGACGACCGGCTCGTCGAGGTCATCCGGGCGGCGACGGGCCTGCCCCACCTGCGTCCGGTGATGGAGGACACCGCGCGGTGGACGACCGGCGCCTACGTCGCCGGCCGTTTCCGCGCAGGCCCGGTGTTCCTCGTCGGAGACGCGATCCACGTGATGCCGCCCTACGGCGGCTTCGGCGGCAACACCGGAGTGCAGGACGCCCACAACCTCGCCTGGAAGATCGCCGCCGTGTGCCGTGGCGATGCCGACGAGACGCTGCTGGACACCTACGAGCCGGAACGGCGGCCGATCGCCGAGCTGACCGTCGCACAGGCACTCCTGCGTTCCCGCAAGAGGCCCGGACAGGCGCCGCCACCGGAGCAGATCGACGCCGTCGCGCTCGCGCTCGGCTTCCGATACGGGCACGACTACGGGCACGACGGCGGCGCCCCGGTCGAGGACCCCGCCCGGCCGAGTGGCCGGCCGGGCACCCGGATGCCGCATGTGCGCCTCGGCGACGGCCGCAGCACGCTCGACCTCCTCGATCCCACCCGCTTCAGCCTCGTCGGCCGCAGCACGGAGCCGGTCGTCCGCGATCTCGCGGCCCGCCTCGATGAGCTCCGTGAGCTCGTCGCCGCCGTTCCCGTGGCCGCAGTTCCCGTCGACCCCGGCGTCGTCGACCCCGCCCACCGCGAACGGTGGGACGCGGTGTGGGACCCGGGCGCACTGCTCGTCCGTCCCGACGGCGTCATCGCGGCACGGATCAGGACCCGATCCGAGATGCGCGAGGCGCTCCTCTCCTGCCTCGGGAGACGTCGCTAGACCATGGGCGGCAGCGAGAAGACGGCGAACAGGGCGGGGTCGCCGAACACGACGTTGCGCGCGACGCGGTCCCCGTAGATCGTGAGCACCTGGAGCGAGTGGGCCCGGAAGACGCCGTCGCCGCCGTCCACGTAGGCCGCGAGCGCGGGCTGTCCGTTGGCGCGGGTCGGCACCATCCGCCAGGGGCCCCGGGCGGCGCAGACCCAGCGGATGAAGTCGCCGAACATCTCCCGCCCGGCGAACCATGACAGGAACGGCGGCATCTCCAGCACGGCGTCCTCCCGCAGCAGCCGCTCCAGGGCCTCGACGTCGGCCTTCTCGAACGCCGCGACGTAGCGGTCGAGCAGGTCGCGGCAGGCCGGGTCGTCCGGCTCGACCAGGTCGTCCTCGGCGGGCGCCACCCGGTCGAGCTGGGCGCGGGCGCGCTGCAGGGCGCTGTTGACCGCGGCGACCGAGGTCTCCAGCAGGCCGGCGACCTCGCTCGCCCGCCAGGCCAGCACCTCGCGCAGGATGAGCACCGCCCGCTGCCGTGGCGGCAGATGCTGCAGGGCCGCGACGAACGCCAGCCGGACCCCGCCCCGCGACGCGACGAGCGCGGCGGGGTCCACCAGCGCGTCGGGAACGGGCTCCAGCCAGGTCACCTCGGGCAGCCGCCGCTGCGGTCCCGCCTCCGGGTCGTCGCTCGGGCCGGTGAGGCCGGACGGCAGGGCCCTGCGCCCGCGCTGTTCGAGCGCCGTGAGGCAGGCGTTCGTCGCGATGCGGTAGAGCCAGGTGCGCGGGGAGGCCCGCCGCTCGTCGTAGTCGCCGGACGCCCGCCACGCCCGCAGCATGACCTCCTGCAGCAGGTCCTCCGCGTCGTGCACCGAGCCGAGCATCCGATAGCAGTGCGTCATCAGCTCACGCCGGTAGGGCCCGGTGATCTGCTCGAACTCCTCGTCACTCCACATGTGTTCTCCCGCGTCGCGTGGCCGTCACCGGTATCTACCGCCTCGCCGCGCCGGACTCATCGGTCGCCGATGAGTTTTCCGGCCGGCCCCGGTAGGTACCGGCGAACCCACTGCGGAAGGACACGACGTGACAACCAGCCATACCGTCCGCCCCGCGCCGCCCCGTGCCGGGCGGCCCTGGCCGATGCTGGCGGTGCTGCTCGCCGGCCAGTTCATGGGGCTGCTGGACCTCTACATCGTCAACGTGGCGATCCCCAGGATCGGCGCCGAGCTGGGGGCGTCCGGCGCCGCGCTGCAACTGGTCGTGGGCGGCTACATCATCGCGTACGCGACCCTGCTCATCACCGGCGCCCGGCTCGGCGAGCTGTACGGCAGGCGCCGCATGTACGTGATCGGGGTCGCCGGATTCACCGGGGGCTCGCTGCTGTGCGGGCTCGCGCCCGATGCCGGGACGCTGATCGTCTTCAGGTTCGTCCAGGGGGCCGCGGCGGCGGTCATGGTCCCGCAGATCATGAGTGTGATCCAGACCAGGTTCACGGGCAGGGCCAGGGCCACCGCGCTGAGCGCGTACACCGCGGTGCTCTCGGCCGGTTCGGTCGTCGGGCTGGCGCTGAGCGGGGTGCTGGTCGGCGCCGACCTGGCCGGCACCGGCTGGCGGCCGGTGTTCCTCGTGAACGTGCCCGTGGGCGTCGTGCTGACGGTCGTGGTGCCCCGGCTGGTGCCCGCGGACGCGCCGCCGGACCGGCCGCGCGGCTCGCGCCGGCTCGACCTGCGGGGCCTCGCGCTCGCGCTGCCCGCCACGCTGCTGGTCGTGCTCCCGCTCGTGCTGGGCCGGGAGGCCGGGTGGCCCCTGTGGACGTACGCGTCGATGGCCGCGGGGGTGGTGCTCGCCGCCGTGTTCGTCGTGGCGCAGCGCCGTACGGCGGCCCGCGGCGGCGACCCGCTGCTGAACCTGGACGTGCTGCGGGCGACCGGCATGCCCTCGGGGCTGACGACGCTGCTGGCCCTGATGGTCGCCTATGGCGGGTTCCTGTTCACCTTCGCCCTGCATCTGCAGGGCGTGCTCGGGGAGAGCCCGCTGCGTGCCGGGCTCACGTTCCTGCCCATGGCCGCGGCGTTCGGGCTGGGCAGTTTTCACTGGCGCAGGCTTCCGGGGCGGATCCACCACCTGCTGCCACCGGCCGGGCTGGCGCTCAGCGTCGTCGGCACCGCGGCCCTGGCCGTCTCGGCGACCGGCGACCCGGTGATGTGGGCCGCGCTGGTGGTGCTCGGCGCGGGGCTGGGCGTCTCGACCAGCCTGCTCACCCACGCCCTGGTCCACGTGCCGCCCGCCCGCGCCGCCGACGCGAGTGGCCTGCTGACGACGACCATGCAGTTCGGCCAGCTCAGCGGGGTTGCGGTGTTCGGTGCGGTGTTCCTCGCCCTGGCCGATCCGCCGCGTCCGGAGGCCATGGGCGCGACCGCCTGGTGGCTAGCGCTGGCCGCGGCCGCCGGCGCGGTGAGCGCCGTCGCCCTGGCCCGTGCCGTACGGGCCCGGCCCGCGTGAGGCCAGGTGCCGCGTCCGGCGGCGTTGCGTCCCCTGCGGACGGCCTTTGCCAAGGCGGGGTTACCGTGGGGTGTACGCCCTGGGGCCCTGGGGGAGTGATCCGTCATGCCTCACGGCCGACAGCTCGCCGACCGCGTGCTGGACGCGGTGAACGCGCATGACCTCGACCGGCTGGCGGCGTGCTACGACCGGCATGCCGTCCTGGTCACCCCTCTGAGCATGTGCGAGGGGCGCGATCGGATCATCGGCTACTGGAAGGACCTGTTCGGGGGCTTCGTCGACCTGGCCATGACGGTCTGGAACAGGGTGGAGTACACCGAGCCCGGCTTCAACGAGTGGATGATGACGGGCACGCACACCGGCACCATCGCGCTGCCGGACGTCGTCGCGGACGCGAGCGGCCGGCGGATCACCCTGCGCGGCTGCGGGGTGTTCCACACGAAGAACGGCCTCGTGGCCACCCATCGGCACTATTTCGACCTGCTGGAGCTGTACTGCCAGCTCGGATTCTCGCTCGACATCGACTAGCTAACCTCACCCCGCTTTCGGGTGATTTGTGGTGGTTTACGTAGCCTGGAAGCCTGGGAGAGGGGAGGCGTCATGCCCGATCCAGCGGACGCGACCGTGTTCTTCGTGGGAAACGCCACCATGATCATCCGTTCTCACGGTTTCACCGTGCTGACGGATCCGAACTTCCTGCACCAGGGGCAGCGGGCCCATCTCGGCTGGGGGCTGAGCACCCGTCGCCGTACGGAGCCGGCGATGGAGATCACGGAGCTCCCGCCGCTGGACCTGGTCGTGCTGTCGCACATGCACGGCGACCACTGGGACAGGATCGCCAGGAAAGGCCTCGACAAGGACCTGCCGATCGTCACCACCCGACACGCGGCGGCCCGGCTGCGCCGCCAGGGTTTCGTCCGCGCCATCGGCCTGGAGCCGTGGGAGTATCACCACGAGCGCCACGGGGACGGCACGCTCACCGTGACGGCCACGCCCGCCCGGCACGCGCCGGGCCCGGTGAACTCGATGATGCCGCCGGTGATGGGAAGTGTGCTCGACTTCGCGCACGCGGGCGAGGTCGATCTGCGCCTGCACATCAGCGGCGACACGATCATGGACGAGTGCCTGTCGGAGATCCCGCGCCGCTTCCCCGACATCGACGTCGGCATCCTGCACCTCGGCGGCACGCGGATCCTCGGCGTCACCGTGACCATGGACGGCGCCCAGGGGGTGGAGTGGCTCGGGCTGATGCAGCCGGAGTCGGCCCTGCCCGTCCACTACGACGACTACGCGGCGTTCGCCTCCCCGCTCAAGGACTTCCAGCAGCACGTCCGGCGAGCGGGGCTGTCGCACATGGTCCACTACCTCATGCGCGGCGAGACCTACCGCCTGCCCGTACGGAAGGCCGGCGTACGCCCGCACCGCCCGGTCGTCGGGCCCGGCTGACCGCACCGGGGACCTTCGAGGACTCACCACGCGGTGAGAACGCCGCCGCGGCGTTGTCCTGCCCCGGCCGTACGGACCTCGCGATCAGGCGGAGTGGCTCTCCTTCGGAGTGGCGGGATCGGCGCTCCACTCCGACCACGAGCCGTCGTAGACGGTGAGCCGATCGAACCCGATCTCGCGGAGGGCCAGGAAGGCGGCGCTGGCGGAGACCCCGCCACCGCAGTAGAGGATCGTGGGCCGGTCCCGTACGATGCCGGCCCGCTCGGCGAGCTCCGCGATCTCGGACGGGGCGCGCAGGAGGCCGCCGTCGGCGAAGAGGGCCGGCGCCGGGAACCTGACCGCGCCGGGGATGTGGGCGCCGGCCGCCCGGTAGGTCTCGTCCATCCGGCAGTCGGCGATCGTGACGTCCCCCGTGCCGAGGGCCGCGAGCACGTCGTGCTTGGTGACCCGCAGGTCCCGGGGTCCGGGCACGGGGTACGTACGAGGCTCGGGCGCGGGCACCTCGGCGGTGACCGGCCGGTCCTCGCGCAGCCACGCGGGCAGCCCGCCGTCGAGGACGTGGGCGTCGGCGTGCCCGTACTGGCGAAGCGCCCACACCAGCCGTGCCGCCATGTAGATCGTGCCGTCGTCGTAGGCGACCACGGTCGTGTCCGGCCCGATGCCCGCGGCCCCGAGCACGCGGGCGAACGCCTCCGGCGTGGCGAGCTGGCCCTCGACCGGGTCGTCCTCGTCCGACAGGTCGCGCAGCCAGCTCAGGTAGACGGCGCCGGGGATGTGGCCGTCCGCGTAGGCGCGCGCGCCCGCCTCCGGGTCGTCGAGCCGCCACCGTACGTCGACGATCCGGACACCCGGGTCGGTCAGCCGGGCCGCGAGCTCGGCGGTGCCGATGAACGTCATGATCGCTCCTTTGTGCCGAGATAGATGTCGCGGACGCGAGTGGAGGAGGACAGGTCGGCGGCCGGGCCGGATTCGGCGATGCGGCCGGTCTCCAGCACGTAGGCGTGGTCGGCGAGGTCCAGCGCGAGCTTGGCGTTCTGCTCGACCAGCAGGATGGTGTGGCCCTCGTCGCGCAGCCGGGCCAGCGCCTGGTAGATCCGCGTGACGAGCTTGGGCGACAGGCCCATCGACGGCTCGTCGAGGATCAGCAGGGTCGGCCGGGCCATGAGCGCCCGGCCGATGGCGAGCATCTGCTGCTGGCCGCCGGACAGCAGCCCGGCCGGGGCGTCCAGCCGGTCGGCGAGCTCCGGGAAGGTGCCGAGCACCCGGTCCAGCTCGTCGTCGCTCCGCCAGCTCCGGGGGCGGGTCGCCGCTCCCATGCGCAGGTTGTCGCGGACCGACAGCCGGGCGAAGACGCGCCGCCCCTCGGGCACGTACGCGATGCCGAACCCGGCCATCTTGTGCGCCTCGTGCCTGCTCACGTCGGTGTCGCCGACCTTCACCACGCCGGAGCGGTCCGCCTGCAGCCCGAGCAGGCCCCGGATGGTGGTGGTCTTGCCCGCGCCGTTGGCTCCCAGCAGGCAGGTGACCCGGCCGGTGGCGGCCTCGAACGAGACGCCGTGGACCACCTCGATGCGGCCGTAGGCGACACGCAGGTCGCGGATGGTGAGCGCGGCCGTCATGGTGTCCCCTCTCCCAGGTACGCCTCGATGACGCGGGGATCGGCGCGTACCTCCGCCGGGTCGCCCACCGTCAGCAGCTCGCCGTGGTCGAGCACCGCGATGTGGTCGGAGACCTCCATGACGAGCTGCATGTTGTGCTCGATGAGCAGCACGGCCACGCCCGCCCGCGCCATGCTGGTCACCTGCTCGCCCACCATCCGCGCGCTGGTCGCGGGCAGCCCGGCGGCCGGCTCGTCGAGCACGACCACGTGGGGGTCGAGGGCGAGTACCCTGGCCAGCTCCAGGAGCTTGGCCTGGCCGAAGGGCAGGGACTCCACCGGCACGTCGGCCGAGTCGGCCAGGCCGAACCGCTCCAGCAGCTCGCGGGCGGCCGTGCGCAGCCGCCGTTCCTCCCGCCGCGCGCCCGGCGGCGCGAGCAGGGCGCCGACCAGCCCGCTGCCGCCCCGGCCGTACGCGCCCATCATGACGTTCTCCAGCACCGTGAGGCCCTTGAAGATCTCCAGGTTCTGGAAGGTGCGGGCCAGGCCCGCCGAGGCGCGCAGCTCCGGACGCTGTCCGGTGAGGTCGCGGCCGGCCACCTCGATCCTGCCCTGGTCGGGGCGTTCGAAGCCGGAGACGATGTTGGCCAGGGTGCTCTTGCCGGCTCCGTTGGGGCCGATCAACGCGGTCACCATGGCCGGCCGCACGGTCAGGCTGACGTCGTTCAGCACGCGGACCCCGCCGAAGCTCTTGGAGACCCCCGTGATCACCAGTCCTTCGCTCATCGGGCCCTCCTCGGCGCCAAGCGCGCGGTCAGGCCGCCGACGCCGTCGGGGAACGCCTGGACGGCCACCAGGAACACCACGCCCACGATCAGCGACTCAAACCCGGCGTACTCGGTGCCGAGCTGGGACAGGCCGGTCAGCAGCGCCGCGCCGATCAGCGGGCCGGTGGGACGGCCCGCGCCGCCGACGGTCAGGCCCACGACGAACAGCACCGCTGTGAAGAAGCCGAAGGACGAGGGGCTGACGAAGGTGTCGTGGAACGTCTGCAGGGCTCCGGCCACCCCCGCGTAGCAGCCGCTGAGGCCGAAGGCGAACAGCCTCAGCCGGTAGGCGGGCACCCCGCTCGCCACGGCGGCGGGCTCGGAGGACCCGAGCGCCCGCAGCGCCCGGCCCGCCCGCGAGGACGCCACGTTGTGCGCCACGAGCACGCCGAGGAAGGCGAGCGCGGCGGCCAGGACGTACATCGCGGTGGTCCCGCTCACGGCCTCGCCGAGCGGCGGGATGCCGAGCAGGCCGTTGGGCCCGCCGGTCAGCCAGGTCAGCCGGCCGAACAGCAGATAGAGCACGTAGCCCGCCGCGAGGGTGGCCATCGTGAAGTACGTGGCCCGCAGCCGCAGCGACGCCGACCCGATCAGCAGCGCGACCACGGTGACCAGCAGCGGCGCGCACACGAAGGCCAGGACCGGCGGCAGGATCGAGCGCGCGCTGAGGATGCCCGCCGTGTAGGCGCCGAGGCCGTAGAGGCCCGCCTGCGCCAGGGAGATCATCCGGGCGTGGCCGTTGATGAAGTCGAGCCCCGTGAGCAGGAGCAGCATGACGCAGAACTGCACCAGCACCGAGTGCGCGTAGTCGGAGACGAACACCAGAGGGAGGGCCACGAGCAGGACGCCGGTCGCCACCGGCGGCGACAGGACACGCGAGACGGCCATCAGACGCGCACCGCCTTCCGCTGCGCGAACAGGCCGGTGGGCCGGGTGAACAGCACGATCAGCAGGACGACGAACGCGACCGCGTCGCTGTAGGTGGCCGAGCCGTACCCGGCGACCACGGCCTCGGTCAGCCCGAGCAGCAGCCCGCCGGCCAGGGCGCCGTAGAGGTTGCCCAGCCCGCCGAGCATCGCGGCGGCGAACCCCTTGAGCCCGAGCAGGGTCCCCGAGTCGTAGGACATCACCGACAGCGGTGCGAGGCCGACCCCGGCGAGCGCGCCCAGCACCCCGGCGAGCACGAACGCCCAGCGGGCGGTCGTACGGAACGGCACGCCAAGGGAGGCGACCATCTCGGGGTCGTCGGCGGCGGCCCGCAGGATCGTGCCCCGGCGGGTGCGCCGGAAGAACGCCGACAGCGCCGCGGCGACCACCACGACGACCGCGAGGTTCCACAGCGCCTGGGTGTCGACGACCGCTCCGGCGACGTGCAGCGGCGCCTCCCCGAGGAAGTGGGGAAGCTGGTAGGTGCGCGCGCCGGTGGCCAGCAGGACCACCGCCTTGATCACCAACGTCAGCCCGATCGTCGCGAGGGTGATCACGTCGGCGTTGTGGGAGCGGGAGAAACGACCGGCCGCCAGCTCCGTCAGCAGGCCGGCCGCCACTCCGACGGCCAGGGCGGCGAGCAGGCTCACGACCAGCGGCGGTCGCAGCCACTCGTTGACGATCCCGGCCATGACGCCGCCCAGCATGACGAACTCGCCCTGCACGAAGTTCACCGCGCCGGTGCCGTTGGCGACCACGCCGAAGCCCACGGCCACCAGCGCGTACACCGCGCCCACGCTGAGCCCGGCGAACAGGACCTGGAGCAGCAGGGTCACCGGGCCTCCCACCGGGCCTCCCACCCGGCGCGGGAGAGCGGGGGCCGGGTCGTCCGGCCCCCCGCCAGGTCTCCGCTCGGGCGAACCACGCCGGACACGACCTAGCTCCCGGCGGGCACGAAGCGCGTGCCGTCCCACTTGATCATCGTCACGCCGTCGGAGGCGAGGCCGCTGTGGTCCTGGGCGCTGTACCGGAACACGCCGGTGAGGCCGACGTACTCGCCCAGGTTCTCCAGCGCCTTGGCCAGCGCCGGGCCGTCGGTGGTGCCCGCCTTCTCGATGGCCTCGGCGGTGATCATCATGGCGTCGTACGCCTGGCCCGCGTAGACGTTGGGCTGCTCCTGGTACTTCGCCTGGTAGGCCGTGACGAAGTCGCCGATCGTCTTCTTCTGCGGGTCGGAGTCGGGCAGCAGGTCGTAGACGGGGAGCTTGGGGGAGGCCAGCACGGTGCCGACGCTCGCCTCCCCCGCCTGCCGCATGTACCTGTCGTCCACGAAGCCGTGGCCGTGCTGGATCAGCACCGAGTCGTCGCGCACCAGCGCCCGCGCGTTCTTGATGAAGGCGACGCCCGAGCTGTCGGTGGTCCAGGCGAGGTAGGCCTGGGGCTTGCCGGCCGCGAGCTTGCCGAGCGTGGGGGTGAAGTCGTTGGTGCCCGTGTCGAAGGACGCGACGTCCATCTTGATGCCGGCCGCGGGGACCTCCTGCTTGGCCACCTCCAGCGCCGACTGCCCGAAGCCCGTGGTGTCGGGCAGCATCGCGACCCGCGAGACGCCCTTGGCCCTCCAGAACTCGATGATCTTCTGGATGACGACGGTGTCGTTGAAGGTCGCCTTGAACGTCAGCGCGTGCGCGCTTTCCGGCTGCACGATGTTGCGGGCGCCCTCGGTGGCGACGAACAGCTTCTTCGCCGGTTCGGTGAGCTGCGCCATGGCCAGCGCGATGCCGCTGGCGCTGCCGCCGCCGACCACGACGTCGACCTTGTCACTGGTCAGCAGCTTGCGGGTCTGCGACACCGCCGTCGCCGTGTCGCCGGCCGGGTCGTAGAACTTCCACTCGATCTTCTTGCCGTCGATGCCGCCCCGCTGGTTGATCTGGTCGATGGCGAGCTCGATGCCCTTGCGCATCTTGTCGCCGACGTTCGCCGCCGGGCCCGTCACCGAGAACAGCGTGCCGACCTTGATCGTCTTTGCTTCGCCGCCGCCGGAGTCCGCGCCGGCCGAGCAGCCGGCCACCAGGACCGCGGTGGAGAGTGCGGCGGCGAGCCCATGCCTTGTCTTCATGTTTCTCCTAGTGCTGCCGATCGGTGTGCTGTTGATCGGGAACGTCGCGTTCCCACTGCTCGTCCGCCTGCCGTACGGCGGCGATGATGCCCTGGTAGCCGGTGCACCGGCAGAGGTTGCCGGACAGCGCGACGCGGATGTCGCGCTCGGACAGCCCCCGCCGGGTGCTGAGCAGCTCGTACGCCGTCATCAGCACCCCGGGGGTGCAGAACCCGCACTGCAGGGCGTGGTTGTCGGTGAAGGCGCGCCGCAGCGGATGGGAGGCCGAAGCGCCGGAGGCGAGGCCCTCCACGGTGGTGACCTCGTGCCCATCCGCCTGGACGGCCAGCAGCAGGCAGGACCGCACCGACGCGCCGTCGAGCAGGACCGTGCACGCGCCGCACACCCCCTGCTCGCATCCGACATGCGTGCCGGTGAGCCGCAGCTTCTCGCGCAGCAGCTCGGCGAGGCTCTCGCGCGGCTCGGCCCGTACGGCGTGCTCCACGCCGTTGACGCGCAGCCGGACGAGAATCCGCTCGTCACGCTCCCCGGGACCGGTGGTCACCGCTGCTCACCCGCCCGGGACCAGGCCGTCTCCAGGCTCCGCAGCGTCAGCGCGTACACCAGCCGCCGCCGGTGCGCGGCGTCGGTGCGGGCGTCGCCGTACGGCTCGCACTGGACCGCGGCGGCCCTCGCCACCGCCCGGAACGCCTCGGGAGACGCCGCGGACGCCTCCGCAGACGCCTCCGGAGCGGCGCCGATCAGCGAGGCCGCCGCGGGCACGCGCCACGGACGCGGCCCGACCCCGGCGCAGACGAGGGCGGCGTCCGCGATCACGCCGCCGGCGGTCAGCGTCAGCTCGCAGGCGACACCCACCAGCGGCAGGTCCGCGTGCCTGCGGCTGTACTCCACCCACGCCTGGCCGGTGCGCGGTGGCGGGAGCGGGAACCGCACGCCGATCGCCATCTCGCCCAGGGCCAGCGACGTGTGGTTCGCCCCGAGGAAGAACTCGCCGGCGGGACACGTCCTGAGCCCGGCCGCGGACGCGATGCTCACCTCGGCCCGGCAGGCCACGGCCACCGCGGGCAGCTCCGCGGACGGGTCGGCGTGCGTCAGGCTGCCGACGATCGTGCCCCGGTTGCGGATGGCGATCCTGCCGATCAACGCCGTCGCCTCGGAGAGGATCGGAATCCGGGCGCGCACGTCCGCGTCCAGCTCCACGCGGCGCTGCCGTACGGTGGCGCCGATGTGGAGCGCGTCGTCGTCCCACCGCAGGACGTCCAGGCCGGCGACGGCGTTGATGTCGACCAGCGTCCCGGGGCGCGCCGCCCGCCGGTTGAGCAGCGGCACGAGGCTCTGCCCGCCGGCGAGCACCCGGGCGTGCCGATTCCCGGCGAGGTGGGCGAGCGTCTCCTCCAGCGAACGCGGGCGCACGTAGTCGAAGGCGGCGGGTCTCATCGGGGGTCAGGCTCCGATCGGGGACCCGATGCGGGTGATGTCCCAGGCCTCGGACATGTGCAGCGGCAGCACGTTGTCGCCGCCGATCTCCTTGAGCTTGAGCATCGTCTCGTACGACTCGAACAGGTCGGTGTGGCCGCCCGGCGGGATGACCTTGAAGTGCTCCTGCTGCTCTTCGGTGGGGTAGAAGTTCTCCTTCAGCACGCACATGCCGGCGATGACGAAGGTGCCCTCGCTCGTCTTGACGATCGCGGACTGGCCGCCGAAGGTGTGCCCGGGGGACAGGATGAGCTCGAGCCCTTCGGCGATCTTGTGCGTGCCGTCGAGGAGCTCCAGGTTCCCCTCGGCGATCTTGTCGTAGTGCTCCTTGGGGGCGAACGAGGTGGCGAACATCTCGTGCGACGGGGTGGTCTCCCACTCCCTGCGCTGCACGTAGACGGTGCTCTCCGTGAACGGGTCCATCGTCATGCAGTGGTCCCAGTCCAGATGGGACAGGACGACGAAGTCGATGTCGCGCGGGGCCAGGCCGCGGTCGCGCAGGTGCTCGGTGATCGGCTTGACGTCGACCACGTCGGCGAAGACCTGGCCGACGTGCACGAGCTGGCGGTCCTTGGGCCGGATGTGCTCGGCGTAGTCCCGGGCGCTGCAGCCCACGTCGATCAGCACGTTGAGGTCCTTGCCGCGCACCAGCCAGGACACGTACGGGATGTCGATGGCCACGCCCGCGTTGTGCATGTAGGTGAAGCGGCTCTTCTCCCTGTGCGGTCCGTACGCGACGACCATGGGCTCGATCGTGAACAACGTTGTCTCCTTGTCGGGGATCAGAAGGGGCCGGGCAGCAGACCGGACACGTAGGCGGGCGTCAGCGGGGTGCGGTCCACCTCGACGCCGAAGGGGGCGAGCGCGTCGGCGACGGCGCAGGCCACGGCGGCCGGCGTCGCGATCACTCCGGATTCGCCCATTCCCTTGCTGCCGTTGACGGTGAGCGGAGACGGCGAGCAACAGTGCCCGAGCCGTACGTGGGGGATCTCGGCGGCGGTCGGCAGCAGGTAGTCGGAGAACGAGGTGGCCAGCGGCACGCCGTCGGCGGTGTAGGGGACGTGCTCGTACAGCGCGCCGCCGACGCCCTGGACGAACGCGCCGAGGACCTGGCCCTCGACCATGAGGGGGTTGAGCATCGTGCCGCAGTCCTCCACGGCCGCGGCGTCCACCACCGCCACGTCGCCGGTCAGCGGATCGACCTCGACGACCACGGCCACGCAGCCGTTGGAGTAGGTGGCCGGGGGGTCGTAGAAGCGGTTGGCGACCAGGTCGGGCTCGGGGAGGTGCTCGCGCACGGCGGGATCGAAGTGCGCCCGGCCGGCCAGCTCGGCCAGCGGCACGCTCCGTGCCGGCACGCCGCGGACCCGGACGTGCCCCTGGTCGAACTCCAGGTCGCGGGGGTCGCACTCGAGCAGGCCGGCGGCGAGGCGGGCGAGCTTGTCCCGCAGGTCGCGGGCGGCCAGGGTGAGCGCCCCGCCGATGACCGTGGCGGTCCGGCTGGCCCTCGTGCCCGCCGTGCTGATCGGGACGGCGGCGGTGTCGTCGGCCAGCACGGTCACCGTCGCCGGGTCGACGCCCAGCACGTCGGCCACCACCTGGGCCAGAACCGTGGCGTGCCCCTGCCCCTGGGACGGCGTGCCGACCGCCACGGTCACCTCGCCGGACGGCTCCATGGTGACCCGCACGTGGTCGTGCGAGGCGAAGGACCACGACGACTGCAGCGCCCCTGCGGTGCCCCAGCCGCTGGGCTCGACGTACGGGCTGACGCCGACGCCCAGGTAGCGGCCGCGCTCGCGGGCGGCCGCGCGGCGCTCCTCCAGGCCGGTGTAGCCGATCAGGCCGGCCGCCTTGTCGAGGGACTCGACGTAGCTCCCGCTGTCGTAGTCCATCCCGGTGGCCGAGGTGTAGGGGAACTCCCGGACGAGGTTCTGCCTGCGCAGGTCGAGCGGGTCGCGGCCGAGCAGCCGGGCGGCCCGGTCGATCAGGACCTCCCGCGCGGAGTGGCTCGCCGTCCAGCCGACCCCCCGATACGGGGAGATCGGGGACTTGTTGGTCAGCACCGCGGTGACTTCCCAGGCCACGTTGCGGATCCGGTACGGCCCGGGCAGCAGCCCGGCCGACAGGTAGCACTCGATGAGCGCGCTCGCGCTGTTGAAGGAGTAGGCCCCGCAGTCGCCGACGATCCGTGCGCGGACCGCCTCGAACGCGCCGTCCGCCGACAGCGCCAGCTCCATGTCGACGATCTGGTCCTTGGCGTGCGGGGCGGCGGTGATGTTCTCCTGCCGGTCCTCCACCCACCGCACCGGAAGGCCGGTGGCCCGCGCGGCCAGCGCGACGGCGATCTCCTCGGGGGCCGCCGGGATCTTCTGGCCGAAGCCGCCGCCGACGTCGGGGACGAGCACCCTGATCCGGCCCTCGCCCATCTCCAGGCAGTGCGCCAGCTTCCGCCGCAGCAGGTGGGGCGACTGGGTGGAGCAGTGCACGGTCAGCCGGTCGCCGGCCGCGTCGTAGTCCGCCAGGCAGCCGCGGGTCTCCATCGGCGCGGCGATGAAGCGGCCGGTGGTGAACCGCCCGGTGACGACGTGTGCGGCGGACGCGAAGGCGTCGTCCACGTTCCCGTACGTCCGGCTGCCCGCGTAGATCACGTTGCCGGGAATGTCCTCGAAGAGCGGCTCGGCCCGGCCGTGCTGTCCGGCGAGCGGGTCGGTGGCGGCCGGCAGCGGCGCGTAGCCGACCCGGATCAGCTCCGCCGCGTCCTCGGCCACCGCCCTGCTGCCGGCGAGCACGATCGCCACCGGCTCTCCCACGTAGCGCACCCGGTCGGAGGCGAGGGCCGGTTGCGGGGTCTTCACCAGCCCGGGTACGGCGACGGAGTCGACCAGCGGCCGGTGTGGAAGCTCGGCCGCGGTGAGCACCGCGTGCACCCCGGGCAGCGACCGGGCCGCGCTGGTGTCGATGGAGACGATCCTCGCGTGCGCGTGGGGCGAGCGGAGGAAGTGCGCGTGCGTCATCCCCGGCACGGTGACGTCGGCGAGGAACCTCCCCGCGCCGGCGAGGAGCCGTGCGTCCTCCAGCCGCGTCAGGCGTGCGCCCAGTGCCCGCTCGCTGGGGCCGGAACCGGTGAGCCGCTCGCTCATGTCCCCTTCCGAGGATCTAACAGTTCGGTCTGATAGTTGTAGTCACGCCTGCCGGCCATGCTCGTTAGGTCGTGATCATCTGGGTTGATCAGTGATTTTGACCGGAGCGAGTCCGGCAGCGGAGTCCGTTCCTGTTTGCTCGAACAGGAACAGCATACATAGCCTACCGGCTGTGTCGGAAATTCTGCACGTTAGGGTGATCGAGGCCGCGCACCCCCGTCCGCTGTGAAAGGAGAGCCCGGGTGACCGTCAAGAATCGCGATGGGTCGGCCGTGGACGGCAAGGTGCGGCGTCGTGATCCCGACCGGTCCCGGCAGGCGATCCTGGACGCGGCCGAGCAGGTCTTCGCCAGGGAGGGCTACGACGGGGCGAGCATGGCCGCGATCGGCAAGGCGGCCGGGGTCTCGGGCACGCTGCCCGGCTACTTCTTCGGCGACAAGGCGACCCTGTACGCGGCGGTCATCGACCGGCTGTTCGAGGAGCGCAACCGCGCGCTGGAGGAGCTGGGCAGGGCGGCGACGGCCGTGCTGAAGGAGGAGGACGGGCTCCGCCGCGGGCTGGAGGTGCTGGTCGGCGGTTATCTGCGGTTCCTGCTCGCGCGCCCCACGTTCGTGCAGCTGATGGCGCGCGACGCCCTCGAGATGACCCGCAGCGGCCGGGCGACCGAGCCGCGCCATTCGGCCGCCTACGAAAGCAGCGTGCGCGGGTTCCTCGCGGCGCTGTCGCCGCCGCCCGGTCCGGGAGTCGAGCCCGACCAGTTGCTGATCAGCATCGTGGCGCTGTGCTTCTTCCCTCTCGAGCACGACGCGACCATGCTCGCCGGCATGGGGTACCGCGCGTGGACCCCCGCCTTCGTGGGCAAACGCACCGAGCACGTGGTGGACATCCTGCTCCGGGTGCTGACCACCACGCCCGTACGGTAGACCTGCTCGATCGGCCTTCGAGGACATGCCCTCCGCTGTTCACGGGCTCACGGGCGTACGGGCTCACGGGCGTACGGGCTCACGGGCTCGCCGCGAGGAGCAGGAAGGCGGCGCACAGCGTGAGGTGCACGCACGCCTGCAGCAGGTGGGCCCGGCCGGGCATCACGGTCAGCGTCGCCACGACGACGGTGATGCCGAGCAGCACGATGTGCGTCGGGCCGAGCCCGAGCAGCAGCGGGCCCTTCATCCACAACGACGCGACGGCGATCGTCGGAATGGTGAGCCCGATGCTGGCCATGGCCGAGCCGAAGGCGAGGTTCATACTGACCTGCACCCGGGCCCGCCGGGCCGCGCGCACGGCCGCGAGGGTCTCCGGCAGCAGCACCAGCAGCGCGATCACGACGCCCACGGCCGACTGCGGGAGGCCCGCCGCGCTCACGGCCGTCTCGATCGCGGGAGACTCGACCTTCGCCAGGCCGACCACGGCGACCAGCGCGCTCAGCAGCAGCGCCAGACTGGCCACGGTGGCCCGCGTGCTCGGCGGGCTGGCGTGTTCGGCGGCATCTCCGCCATCCTCGTCCGTCTCCACGGGCAGGAAGTAGTCGCGGTGCCGCACGGTCTGGGTGAGCACGAACAGGCCGTACAGCGCGATCGAGGCGAGCGCCGCGAACGCGAGCTGGGCCGGGGCGAAGGCGGGGCCGGGGCTGCTCGTGGTGAACGTCGGCAGGACGAGGCTCAACGTGGACAGGGTGGCGACGGTGGCCAGCGCGGCTCCCGTCCCCTCCGCGTTGAACACCGCCACCCGCCGCCGCAGGGCCGCGACCAGCAGCGACAGGCCGACGATCCCGTTACAGGTGAGCATCACGGCGGCGAAGACGGTGTCGCGGGCGAGCGACGACGCGGCCGGGCCCCCGGACGCGGTGAGGCTGATGATCAGGGCCACCTCGATCACGGTGACCGCCACGGCGAGCACGAGCGACCCGAACGGCTCGCCCACCCGATGGGCGATGACCTCGGCGTGGTGCACGGCCGCGAGCACGGAGACCGCGAGGAACAGCGCCGCGATCACCACGACGACGAGAGGAATGGTCCGTCCCCACGCCAGCGCGAGCACTGCCACGGCGAGGATCGGGACGGTCACGGTCCAGGTGGCGGCCAGTCGGCGGAAGAGCAGGATCACATGCTTTATCCTGCCCAAATGGGACGAATGGTATAAAAGTCTCAGCTCAGAGCTGCTTGAGCAGCCAGCGGGGACCGGCGACCACGGCGCCGAGGGCCGTCACCCGCTCGCGCAGCCCGCGGTCGGCGGTGACGACGAGCGTGGTCTCCCAGGGCCGCATGTCGCGCACCGCCTCCACGATCGCGTCGTCCCCACTGCCTCCCGCCGCCACGACCGTCAGGTCCCCGGTCACCGGCCCGGAGTCGGCGGCACCGGTCGCCGCCCCTTCGAGCACCGCGACCATGCGCGGGAACCACCGGGTCAGGGCCGGCACGCCTTCGGGCATCTCGCCGATGCCCTGTTCGCAGAGCGGGACCAGCTCGTTGAGCAGGCGGTTCGCGGCGCCCGCCCGGTCCTTCCACCAGCCGTGCTCGGCCCGCGCGCCGATGATGTTGGCCATGTCGAGCACGACGACCACCGGGCTCAGCGCGGGCCTGATCCTCGGCCACGACTCGGCGAAGCCGGGGTGCAGCTCCCTCGCCGGGACCTCGTCGGCCGCCACCCAGCGCATGTCCGCGCTCTCGCCGTTGGCGGGCGAGGCGTCGAGCAGCCCTTCGGCCTCCGCGATCACCGTCTGGAACGACCAGCCGCCGTGGTCGTCGACGTAGAGCCCGCGCACCCGGACGAGCTCGGAGTCGAGCGCCGCCTCCTCGCGGGCCTCTCGCAGCGCGCCGGCGATGGCGTCCTCGTGGCTGTCACGCGCGCCGCCCGGCAGGCCCCACGTCCCGCCGTGATGGCTCCACCAGGAACGCTTCTGCATCAGCACGTACGGCATGCCGTCGAGCGTGTGGTGCACGGTGAGCAGGCCGGCGGCGCCGTACAGCCCCCAGTGCTGGTGTCCCAGTGAGCACAGGGCCCAGCCGTCGCCGTCCTTCGCCGTCATGCACCCATCTTGCCGCAGCCTGCCGAGGCGCTCTAAGGGTCACCAGTGTTCGAGAGGGACCTCCACCCCTGCGGTCAGATCGAAGAGGGTCACTCCGTCCATGATGCGGACGACCTGGATCTGTGTCGCGAAACGTACTTCCCGTAGGCGCGTGGCGGCCTCGTGGGCGGTCTGCGGGAAGTGATAGCGATCGGCCGCTTCGCCGTCCGGGACGGGCCGGATCGAGCGGACCTCGAACCGGTCCGGCGGCCATACAGGGGGAAGAGGAGCTGAGTGGTGCCAACCGGACATGTCTCTCCCGTCAGGCCGTTTCCAGAGAAGTTGACCCATGGGGCCTTGTTGATCGCCAGTGCGTGACGGGGTCGTAGGCCGATCGTTATTAACCGGTAAGCGATCCTTTCTGGCCTGGAGTCCCTAGCCCGTTAGCGTTTGAGCCCTCACTCGTGATTCCCCCATTGTCCGGAGAATCAGGAGATGTCATATCTGGAGAGGCGCCCGCTTCCTGCGGCCGGAGGAGCGGGCGTTGTCCTCCCACTTTTCTCCTCCGTCTCGCGCCGTCATCGGCGCGGGTGGCGGTGACCGTTGCCCGTCGCCGTCCCCTGCCGGTCCATCGATCCCGGCAGGGGACGGCGCAGGCGTGGCGGCGGCAGCCCGGTGAGCGTGTCGACCTGGGGTCGAGCGCCGAGGTCTCCGTCGGCGCGCAGCCGGTGAAACGCCGTGCCTGCGCTCGGGCCCTTCGAGCCCACCCGCGGCTGCCGCCGCCCTTGCTTTCCTCGTTCTCGCCTGAACGTTTCACCCGCTCCCGGGTTCCGGTGTGCCGTCTCCGGTGGTTTCTGTGCTTGTGGGGGCCGGTGTGCGCGGTTGCCGCTGTGGGGTGTCGTTGACCGGTGATCGGTGGGGTCGTACGTTGCTGTGCGGTGTTCCTGGGTGTGGATGTCCGGGTGTGGATGTCGTTCGGGTGCACGAAAAGCCTTGTGGGGTCGGGAGTCTTTCCTCGGTCAGGGGCCCTGCGTGACCTGCAAGGAGCTCGGTTGTGACAAGCAGAACCAGAACGGGTGCCGGGGTGATCGGTGCGCTGGCCGGTGTGGTCGCCCTGGCCGGTGTGGCCGTCGCCCCGGCGGCGCAGGCCGCCACCGGGTGTGCCGTGACCTATACGACCAACGACTGGCCGGGTGGGTTCACCGCCGCCATCACGATCCAGAACCTGGGCAGCGCGATCAACGGCTGGAGTCTGGGGTTCGCGTTCCCGGCGAGTGGTCAGAAGGTGGACACCGGGTGGTCGGCCACTTTCAGTCAGAGCGGGCAGAACGTCACGGCCACGAACGTGGACTACAACGCGGCCATCGCCACCGGCGCGTCGGTGTCCATCGGCTTCAACGGCAGCTGGTCGGGGTCCAACCCCAAGCCTGCGTCGTTCACGCTCAACGGCGTCACCTGCACCGGCTCCATCACCACCTCATCACCCTCGCCGACCGCCACGCCCTCACCCTCACCTTCCGTAACGCCCACGCGCTCGCCTTCGCCTTCACCCACGCCCTCGCCCACGCCGTCGAGCGGTGCGCTGTACGTGTCGCCGAACGGCAGGGACGGCGCGGCGGGGACGCAGTCGGACCCGACGACCCTCACCGCGGCGATCACCCGCGTCGCCCCCGGCGGCACGATCTACCTGCGCGGCGGGCGCTACGACTTCACGCAGACGATCACCATCGCGCCGGGCAACAACGGCACCTCGAACGCCCGCAAGACCCTGTCCGCCTACCCCGGCGAGACTCCGGTGCTGAACTTCTCGGCGCAGAGCGAGTCGTCGTCCAACCGCGGGCTCACGCTGAACGGCTCGTACTGGCACGTGTACGGCATCGTGGTCGAGCGGGCCGGCGACAACGGGATCTACATCGGCGGCAGCAACAACATCATCGAGCGCACGATCACCCGCTACAACCGCGACACCGGGCTGCAGCTCGGGCGGATCGCCTCCGACACCCCGCGCGACCAGTGGCCGTCGAACAACCTCATCCTCAGCTCGGAGTCGCATGACAACGCCGACTCCGACGGCGAGGACGCCGACGGCTTCGCCGCCAAGCTCACCACCGGCACGGGCAACGTCTTCCGCTACGACGTGTCCCACAACAACATCGACGACGGCTGGGACCTCTACACCAAGACGGACACCGGAGCCATCGGACCGGTCACGATCGAAGACTCCCTGGCCTACAACAACGGCACCCTCAGCAACGGAGGCCAGTCCGGCAACGGCGACCGCAACGGCTACAAGCTCGGCGGCGACAAGATCGCCGTCAACCACGTGGTCCGGCGCAACATCGCCTATCGCAACGGCCACCACGGGTTCACCTACAACAGCAACCCCGGCACGATGACGATCTCGGACAACGCCGGCATCGACAACGCCGAGCGCAACTTCTCCTTCGACACCGGCACCTCGGTCTTCCGCGGCAACACCTCCTGCCGCAGCGGCAGCGGGTCCAACGACAAGACCGTCGGCAACGTGGACAGCTCCAACCAGTTCTGGGCGGGCTCGAACGGATCCCGGTGTTCCTCCTACACCGGCGCTCTCGGCTGGTCCTTCGCCTCGGACGGCCACCTCATCGTGACCTTCGGCGGCAGGCCGGTCACGTCCTGACCCGTCGTCCCCCGAGGGTACGGCCGGGCCGCCGCAGCGGCCCGGCCGTTGGCCGTTGGCCGCTGGCAGATCGGGTCGGCCGACAGCCGTTCGTCGTCGGCGGATCACGTCGGGACCGGTAGCCATTGGAGCAGTCCCGCGTTCGGCTCGGTCGCCGGCGGTGGCATGCGCTCTGCGGCTGGCCACGACCCGGCCCCGCCTGCCGTAACCGGGGTCACCGGCAGGGCGCCCCGCCCACCATCCCGTACGCGGACAGACGGTGGGCGGGGGCTCTACGCATCATGCCGACCCGGAGGTGCCCGGCCGAGCCTCGCTTGATCCGGGGACGCATGCCGACCCCGGCTGACATCGAGCGGATGTGCTCGCGGTGCTCCCGAAAGGGACAGCGGAGCCGTGGCTGAGGCTTCCGCCTGCCGGTTCGGGACGGCAGGCGGAACAGACGGCGACGCGCCGCCCATCTGGGCCGGCCGGGCCGCCATCACGTTGAGGGTGTCGTGCCGGTGCGGTGTCACGCGGGCGGCACCCTCGACTCGTTCTCGACATATCCCCCGTTGCATGCGATCCCGGGCGGTGCTCGATGAGGCTTTGCAACGGTCCAATCTCGGCCGCCAACCCTGCCCGTTGAGAGCACGTCCCCTACCGCACGGAGCAACCCGAGCCTCTGGAGTAACGGCATGCATCAGCAGCCCAGCCCCCCGAACGGTCCGTACGGATCACCCGCCGGCCAGCACCCGTACGGCGGACACCCCCACCAGCCTCCGTTCGGCGGGCCTGCTCAGCGGCCACCCGCCTGGCAGCCCCCGCCCCCGCATCGGAAGAAGGGCAAGGGGCCCGGCTTCTGGCTGCTGGTGATCGGGCTCCCGTTCGTCCTGCTGTTCGGCTGCATGGCCGCCGTCGGGTCTCTCGCCTCCGACAGGTCGAGCACGACGAGCACCGCCGCGAAGGCGCACAAGCCGAGCGCGGCGGCCGACTCCGACGCCACGGCGGCCGAGAAGGCCGGCGCGAGCGAGGAACCGTCCTCGCCGCCCAGCTCGCAGCCCAAGCCGCGCACCTACAGCGGGGCCGGGGCGAAGGTCCTCAAGCTGCGCAAGAGCGACTGGACGGCCGTATGGCTGGTCACGCTGACCCACCGCGGAGGCTCGAACTTCATCGTCTCCCCGCTCGACCCGGGCGGCGCCGAGCAGGGCGCGATCGTCAACGAGATCGGTGACTACAAGGGGAGCGTCCTGCTGAACGAGGACGACGGCAAGGACACGGCCGCGCTGAAGATCCAGGCCGACGGGGCGTGGACGATCGTGCTGAAGCCGTTGTCGATGGCCCGCGTGTGGTCCGGTGGCTCGCTCACGGGTCGTGGTGACGAGGTGGCCATCGTCGCCCCGCCGAGCGTAGGCCTCACGACGGTGAACGCACGGCACTCGGGGAGCGCGAACTTCATCGTCGAGGCCTGGACCGAGACGAGCAGGGAACTGATCGTCAACGAGATCGGCAGTTGGCACGGTGAGGTTCCACTGCCCAGCGGGACGATTCTCGTCACGATCAAGGCTGACGGCGTCTGGTCCTTCAAGAAGAGCTGATGAACGCACGGACGGCTCGCGCCCGACGGGGCGCGAGCCGTCCGTGCCTCTGCGGGCGTGTCAGGACCACGTTCAGACGCGGGCGCGGTAAGGCGAACGCGGCCCACAGGCGGCTCGGGAGGGGCGGGGCGAGGCGGCTGACTACCGGCCGTTGACGGAGAAGTGCTGGTAGTCCGCAAATACCCAGCACCCGCACCGGCTGACCTGGGACAACGGCCCTCAGTCGTCCGCCGAGGGCACATCCAGGGCACTCGGGGACGCGCCGTGTGCCCCCAGGGCACTGTCGACGGCTTTCCGCGTGCGGTCTTCACTCGATGGCATGAGGTGGGTGTAGGTCCGCAGTGTGAAGCCCGGATCATGGTGACCGAGGTACTCGCTCAGGGCCTTGATGCTCTCGCCGCCATCGAGCAGCACCGAGGCGTAGAAGTGCCGTAGGGCGTGCATCCCGTTCTCCCTGTACGACCGCCGTTGACCATCTTCGTTGGGCGGGACCTCGATGCCGGCCCGCTCAAGAGCCGGTCGCCACTGGCGTTCGTTCAGGTACTCCCGATGTACGGCCCGCCCGTTGGGCGTCGTGAAGACGAGCCTGTGGCTCACCGGCTTGCCCGCCAGCTCAACCCAGGGGAGAGTCACCTCGACGGGCGGGAACGCGGCCAGGTGCACGGAAAGGCGAAGGGCAACCGTGTCCGGCAGCGGCACGTCTCGCGTCTTGCCGCCCTTGGGAGGGGCGAAGAGCTGCTTGTTTCTTGCGATCTTTACTTGGCGACGTACATGCACGACGCGACGGAGGAAGTCGATGTCGTCAACGCTCAGCCCCAAAATCTCGCCTTGCCGAAGACCGAGGCCCGCTCCGACATCCACCATGGCGGAGTAGCGCGGCGCGAGCTCCTTCCGCATGCGCTCGACCCATTCAAGCTTCCAGGGCTTGATCTTCTCCTTCACGAGTGCGGGCGGGCGAACGACAGATGCCTTGCAGGGATTCTTAGCGATCAACCCATCGTCTAGCGCGGCAGCGAAGACAGCCGAGACATGGGCAAGCAGGACCTTGACGTAAGAAGGCGCGAGCTTGCCTTGCAGCCCTCGGAGCCAGGCTTGCACCAGCGAGGGACGGTTAGCCAGGACTCGCACTTCGTGGTGACCGAGCACGGGGTAGATGTGCTTGCGGAGCCGCATGGCCACCTGATCGTGTACGGCTTCATCGAACGGAGCGGACTTCAACCACTCTTCGGCCCGCTCGCGAAAGGTGACCCTGCCCGCGTTGGGGTCCACGTAGGTCCCCAGCGAGAGATCATGCTTGATCTTGGCATCGAAGGCTTCCGCGGCGGCACGCTTGTCAAAGTTCCGCTTTCGCTGTTCTCCGCGATCGTCGCGCCAGCGTACCTGCCAACGCTCGCCCCTCCCGTGATCCGTCGAGGGCACGCGCTTGTGCTCCGAGCACGCTTTCTCGCCCGCCTTCGGTCGAGACTTGTGCCACCGGTCGTAGACCGTCACGGCTGCTCACGCACCCACGACAACACGTCAGCCGGGATGTAGCGCACATGCCGACCGACCTTGTGCCCCTTTGGGCCCACACCCAGATAGCGCCACTGGTAAACCGTGGCCACCGGCACACCGAGGAACCTTGAGACTTCCTCCACGCTCCAGAGACGATCAGCTTCCGCCGTCAGCGTTCCCTCCTTCCGAGTCATGCGGCGGCTCCCTCAGCAGCAACAGGCCAGCGGGAGCGGCGGCGTTCTTCGCGTTCCTCGCGGATGAGCTGGGCGACGTACAGATCTGCCGGATGGGTGTAGCCCTGTCCGGCGTAGCGCCAGGAGCCGACGACGAGCGTGGAGTCATCGGCGGGCGTGCCGGTCAGGGCGTCGTGTCCGTGCTCGCGGGCTTGGCGGGCGCGAAAGGAACGCCTCGCATCGCGCAGCTTGCCGAGGGTGGTGGAGTAGGAGCCGGACTTGGTGGAGAAGTGGCCCCGGAAGCCGAGCATGTGCGCCCAGCCGCGCAGCCGCAGCGGCTTCAACTCCTCCAGGTCGCCCAGGTGCCAGCAGGTTTCGATCAGCCGCCGCTGATGAGCGGTCAGCGTGACCGCGTTCAGCTCCGACAGGTCCTTGATCCGGCGATCGACGGTGCCTTCGGTGGTCGCGCCCTTGGTGGCGTACTTGGCGATGTAGCCCGCGACCTGAGCTTCGGTCAGCGCGTCCTCGGTCAGCTCACCGGCGACGATGGGCTTGATGTCGACCTGGGAGCCGAACACCAGGCGACGCACCCCGCCGACCTGTTCGCAGTGCGGGGAGTCCACGTGGACGCTGGCGGCAGCGGTGCGGGCCGCACGGTCGAGGAGATCCACCGTCGCCCAGTCCGGCGGCGGCAACGGCGTGTTGTCCTCGCTGCGGCCGTCGAGGCGCACCACGGCGTGGAAGTGGACGATGCCGCGCGCCTGGTATTCGGCGACCTTGGCGAACGAGACCCGTACCTGTGCGTTGAAGGCTTTGGCGGTCATGCCCGCCGCGTAGGCCAGTTCGCGGCGCAGGTAGATGGTGAAGCGGCGCCACAGGTCCGGGGCGTGGGCGTTCCACAGCGCGTGGCCGTCGTAGTCGTAACACTCCGCGCACAGCGGTTGCCCGACCAGCACGTCATCCGGCCCGTGCAGCTCTGTGCAGGACAGCGGTTTGCCGTGCGGGCAGGTGCCGGCAGACCGGCGCGGACGGCACGGCAGAACGGTCCCGTCCTCGCGGGTGCGGTGGGCGTGGACCGGCCCGAACGATGGCGCGGTGAGCGTGACCAGGGCGCGGGGATGCTCGCGCACCGTCTCCGGGACGCCTTTGTCTCCGCCGAGCAGACCGGCGCGGATCAGGTGGAAGGTGTCTGCCCGGTAGACCTCCGAACAGGACGGGCAGCGCGAGGCACGCCGGTTGCCGCAGGCGACGAGCATGACGCCGCCGATTTCGCGGCGGGTGCTGTAGATCTTTCGCTGCACGCCGTCGGTATCGACGCGGGACAGCTCACCGCGCACGCGGATGGGCTGGGAGCAGCCGCCGAGGCGGGACAGGTCGCGATAGCGCCGCTTGAGCCCGCCGACGAGGGAGAAGTACCGGGAGATCTCCGGATCAACGGCCATGCTCACGCGCTCACCCCCGCACCGAGCGAGCGACGGCCCCCGGCACGCCGGACGGCCAGCGGCAGACGCATCAAGGCGGCCCGCAGGCGATCGAGCAGGGTCGGGCGGGGGCGCAGGCCCGGGGCGAAGCGGCCGACCGGGCGCAGGAAGCCTTGCGGGAGCATCCCCGCTTTGGCCTGGTTGCACGGGTAGCAGGCGAGCACCAGGTTGGCGAGCTTCCAGCCGGGGATCTGCACCTGCGGGATCAGGTGGTCCAAGGTCGCTTCCGCCAGGTCGGCGAAGGCGGTGCCGCAGTAGAAGCAGCACGCGCCGTCGCGCTTGGCCAGGGACCGGCGGATCTGTCGGCGCCGCTCAGCGGTGGGCCGGTTGTGTCCCCCACCCGCTTGGCCGAGCGGAGGCACCGGGGGCGGGGGCGATGGTCGCGGATGCCGGGGAGGCGGTGATGGTCACTGGGTGACCTCCGCCAGCCGCCGCCGAGCCTCCTGCGGACTGTGGCCGCACAGGCGGAAGCAGAACTCCACATCGCGCAGCGACATCCACTGCTGCCACGCGAAGTCCTCGCCGTCCGGCAGCACCCAGACCCAGCCGAAGGGCGGCTCACGGTCGATGCCGATCTGCTCCATGGCCTCGTCCAGGCGCAGGGCCAGATCGGCGGCGTACTGCTCGCGGGTGGCGTTGCCGAACACCTCGCAGGAGTCGATCTGTCTCCTGCGCATCCGGTAGTCGCGGTGCCAGACTTCGACCTCACCCAACCGGGCGATGCCCTGCACGGCCCAGCCGACGAGCTGACCGACAGGAAGATCCTCGGGAGCCGGACCGGCGTCCGGCATGTCGGAGGCGTACAGGGCGATGATCAGTTCCCCGAAGGGCACCTCTCGGATCGATCCGAGAGCTACCTCGGTCGGTACCGTCTCCACCGAACCAAGCGCAGGCGTAACCTGAACATGCATCGCAGGGGTCCTAACTCTCGATGCTCTGGCCTCAGTGGGTGGCAGCCCACTGGGGCCTTTTCTGTTGTGATGTCTCGCTCTTGCCCTCTTAGTCCTATGGGGGACTTACAGGTCCTATGATGAGGACGTAGGAGTCCGGTTGTCAAGGACTAATAAGTCCTCGGAGAATGGAGCAGTGGAGATGTCCGAAGTCATCCGCCGACGGCGCACCGAGCTGGGAATGTCCCAGGCCGACCTCGCCCGCGCTGCCGGTGTCGATACACGCCAGATCCGCCGCTACGAGGCGGGAGACCAGCAACCGCTCCTGTCCGTCGCGGTAGCGATCGCGAACGCCCTACAGATATCCGTCGGCGAGTTGGCCGGCATGCCCGAGCACCGCGTCAACCTCAGCGGCGACTGGTGGGCGGCCTGGCAGACCTTCAAGGACGGCGAAGAGATCATCACTTCCCAGGAAGTGCGATTCCGCCAGCAAGGCGAACTGATCCAGCTCGAGACCATCACCCGTGGGATCTCCGTCGAGGACGGGGGATACATGTGGCGTGGTGAGCTGCGGCTGTGGGACAACGAGATCCTGATGGGCTGGTACGCCGCCAACGACGGCTCCGTACGGTCCAAGGGGACGATGTACTTCGTCCTGCACACCCACGGCATCAACATGGCCGGTCGGTGGGTCGGCCTGAGCTACGACGGCCAGATCATGACCGGCTGGGGATCCATGGCCAAGACCGAAGACGAGGCCCGAGACCTCATTGCCGAGCTCAAGGAACGCGATGGCCAGAGCGTTGGATGAGGTCTGCGAAGTCATCATCACGGCCCCGGACCCCGACTGGCTTGTCGAGTTCACCCGAAGCCTCGTCGCTGACCGGCTATGCGCAGCCGCTCACAACTTCGCGCCGATCCGTTCCATCTACCGATGGCAGGGCGAGATCTACGACCGCCCAGAAGGCCGCGTAGCGCTTCACACGCGGCGTGATCTCGTCCCGCAGATCATCGAGCGCACCAACCGGGAGCATCCATACGAGGTCCCATGCGTGGTCACACTGCCGATCACCAGCGGAGATCAGAAATATCTGAACTGGATACTGGCCGAGACCGCCGAGCCAGCGTAGGCGCTGTTACGGATTCGCTTACGTCTTCAAGCCGCCTTCGGCGGGGAGCGGTGGAAGGGGAGGGAAGGCACCGCGGGGAGGATGCGCGAGGGAGCGGCAGGCTCGACGATCCAAGACAGAAGGCGGGCCACCAAGAGGAGGACCCGCCGGGGAAGGGATCGGCAGAGGAGCGGGCTGTTTCCTGAGCTGTCTTCCAGTGACACCGTGAGGGGGTCGAACGACGGTGGGAGGCACAGCGCAGCCAGAAGCCATCACGGCCCGCACTCCCGAAGGGGAAGGCACGCGGACACGAGTGTGTCTCCCGCTGGGCCGCGCGCCCGCCCCGCCGGCGGGCTGCGGCTCTCCGGCCGGTCCCGCCGGCAGGCGGCGCGCACCCTGCGCCGACAAGCGGCGCGGGTGTTCAACCGATGGCGGCAAAGCGGCAATGTGCGAGAAGTGATCTCTCTCCCCAAGTGGTGAACGGGGTCGTTGGCTATGAGCGGCACCACGACGCCGAAGAACCCGGAGACCATGAGGGCGACGCTGGCAGACGAGGGGAGAGAGGAAGAAGGGGGCGGGGAGGGGAGGCAGGCGGAAGGTGCAGGGGGACAGGACCTTGGGGCGCTGCCCCAAACCCCGGGGCCTCCGACTCCGAGAGGGAGCCGCGAGCTGGCGCCGTAGCGGGCTGGGGTGGAAGTCCTGATCGCTCGCCTGCCATCGACCCAGGCAAGCCCAGCAGTCCGGCTCCTCCAGGTCAAGCCCAGCCGTGCCGGTAGGGCAACCAGCGTGCGGGGAAGGTCACCGGGAGCAGGTACACGCGAGGCAGGGCTTGACCCTCCGTCCCCGGCCCGCTGTCGCTTCGCGATGGGTCGACGGCAGACGAGAGATCAGGATACGGGCTGCTCATTTGCTCGGCCTGTCGGTAGGGTCCTGTCGTGACGGCACATAAGAGGCGATGGCCAAAGGTCGATCAGAACAGCGGCATCGAAGATGCCGCGCTGCTCATCCTGGAATGGTTAGCTGAGCAAGGCATAAACGCCATGATCAGGGTTGACGCGGAAAGATTGGCTGAGGGACTGCCTCCATGGACGTTCGCCGTTAGCGGCGGCCCACTGAGCCAAGGCATTCGGACTGATGGGGTCAGCGCAGGGCAGTGCCTCTCTTTCGCGCTTGCGTACTTGCGTGACGCCGGAGTCGAAGTGCCGTTCTGACTTCGAGCGTGCGGTTTGCCCAACGGGCCGGGGCACTTGGGGGCACACGGCGTCGGAAAGTGCTGGCAAGCGATGACAACGAACGGAAGCGTTCTCGCAGGTTGCTAGTCACGTAGGGCGATTCGATGCAGGTGAGGAGCCTGCAGAATTAGAACCCGGCCTACAGGACGACCTTGAGGACAAACCCGATCTATACTTTGGACGCTCGCGGACGCATTCAAATAGAAATGGAATCAGTGCGGATGGAAAGTGTGTCTGATGGGAACCTCCCAGTTGCTCATCCCGTCTCCGAGTTTCGGCTCATCATCCAAGAGGTCTTGCATACGGCTGAGGCTACGTGCGGAGTTGAGGATCTTGAGCGAGATCTAGAGCGTGCGCTCGCGGTGCTGCAGCGAAATCCTGACCTGAGGCCCCAATTTGAGACCGAGCTCACCACCCTGATCGACTCAATTAGGGAGGGTGTCGTCGAATTGGTTTCGTTCGTCATGTACGAGTTGCGGTGGCCGGTGATTGAGGAAGCGATTAGGAGTAGGATTTCGGAGCCCAGGAGGAATGTCAGTGATCTTCGACTCTATGAAGCGATGCTGGAGGCCTTCTCTGATTCATGGCGCGACCGCGATCTGTACAGGAAATTCAGTCAATAGGAACTTGGTCCGCGGAAAGCAGATCTACCACTTATGATCCCTGGCCTGGGCCGGCGTGCCTTGTCTGCGTGCATAACTGCGTGACAACGTCGACGAACGACGCTGGACGCTGGCGGACGGGAGTGGACTCGTCAGCAGGTTCGCTGACACAGCTACGCGGCCCACGGGGCAGCATCCGAGCTGGACTTGACGGCACTGGTTGGCACCCATTGATCTGCCCTCGCGCTCTCATCCAGGGCTCGTATCGAAGAGATCGGGACGAAACGATCCTAGGCGCGCGGGGCACAACGGGGGCACACGAAGATGCGAGACGCCCGGAAACGTCGAGAAACGATGAGGGGCCGAATCGCAGGTCAGAGGCCTGTCCGCGATATCGCCCCCGGTCTCAGCGGCCGTTGACGGAGAAGTGCTGGTAGTCCTTGGCGCCGGACCAGGAGCCGCCCCAGCCCCAGCCGATCCGCGCGAAGGCCCGCACCACTCGGTCTCCGCTGTTGATCACGCCGGGCTTCTTGAGCGGCCGGTCCACGAAGGCGTCCGCGTTGCGGTGGGCGTGCGAGCCGTCCGCGTAGACGTACGGGTTCTCGCGCGGGTTGACGTCCACCGCCAGCCCGTACGCGTGGTTGGACCAGCTGCCGGAGCCGGTGGCGTTGCGGCAGTTGAAGGCCGAGGTGTTGTCGGCGTCGATGGAGTCGTAGTCGCTGCCCTTGTAGACGTCGACGGGCACCATCCGGCGGATCGGGTAGCGCATCTCGTAGAGCTTGCCGAAGACGGAGGCCACGTCTTCGGCCACCTTCTTGTTGACCACGAGGGTGCCGGTGTGGGCCTTTCCGTCGAAGCCCCAGTAGGTCATGGTGATCTTCCGCAGCCCGCTCAGCGGAACCGGGCAGCCCGGACGCCAGGAGTATCGGACCTCGTCGCGGGACACGTTTTCGATCTTGGAGGAGAAGGGCGGCGGCCCGCTCGGGCTCGGCGTGGGCGCCTCGGACGACGGGGTGGCGGGGGCGGAGGAGGCCGGTGCGGAGGAGGGAGCGGCAGGCGCGGACGAGCCCGGCGCCGATGACGCCGGGACGGGCGCGGACACCCGGGCCCGGGCGGTGGCGGACGCGCCGGCGTCACCGACCCCGGCGCAGCCGGTCATCCCGACGAGGGCCGCCATCACTACCGCTGACCTGCGGTTCCACAAGGAGGTCATAGGCGCAGGTTACCCGCGGCCGAAACGTGCGCACGCGGGTTGCGCCCGCTTCTGTGGACAACGGGACTCCTGTGGATAAAGCCTGGGGCAATTGGCCGGAATCGCCGTATTGAGGGGCTGCAAGCCGTACGAATTGACGATCGGAATCGTCGGGGGCCGCGGCTAGGGTGGCGTCGTGCTTGAGCAACTACGTTTCGGTGGGGTGAGCGTGCCGACCCACGCGTTTTTCGTGGCTCTCGGCGTGATCCTCGCGAGCGTGGTGTTCGTCCTGGAGGCGCGGCGCCGGGGAGCCTTACGGGAGGAGTCGCTCGTCGCCGTCACCGGCGCGCTCGTCGGCGGGGCGATCGGCATACGGCTGTCCGGCTGGGCCGAGCATCTCGACCCCGCGCTCAATCCGAGCCTCGTCGAGGCGTGGATGTTCGGCGCCCGGAGCATCCTCGGCGGCCTGACCGGCGCGTACGCCGGGGTGCTGGTGGCGAAACGGCTGATCGGCTACCGGGAGCGCACCGGTGACCTGTTCGCGCCCGCCGTCGCGCTCGGCATGGCCGTCGGCCGCATCGGCTGCTTCCTCACCGAGGCCCCCGGCCGTCCCACGAGCCTGCCCTGGGGCGTCCACGCGCCCGCCACCGTGCCGGAATGCCCCGGATGCCTGTCCGGCCAGGCCATGCATCCTTCGCACCTGTACGAGACCGTGTTCCAGCTCGCCGCCTTCGGCGCGTTGCTGTGGGCGCGGAGCCGGGTCGACAGGCCGGGCGAGCTGTTCACCCTCTATCTGGGCGCGTACGCCGTCTTCCGGTTCCTCGTGGAGTTCACCAGGGCGAACGAGACGGTCTGGCTCGACCTGACCCGCCCGCAGTGGTTCCTCGTCCCGGGGCTCATGCTCCTCGCCGTCCGCCTCGGGATCGGATATCGCAAGGGGTTCTATGATCGGCTGCTCCCCTTCCGGGGCGAGCGGCGACCGCTGTTACCGGCCGTCCGTCTGTCGCCTGTGGGCGAGGAGGAGAGATGAGCACACCCCCCGAGCCGCCCGAGCGGCCGCACGACCCCCAGCCGCACGACCCCCAGCCGCCTCACGGCCCGGCAGGTCCGCCGCCTCAGGGCCCGGGCGGGCCGCATGGCCCCGGTCCCGGCGGCCCGTACGGCCCGTACGGCCCGGGTGCGCCGTACGGACCCGGCGCGCCGTACGGACCCGGTGGGCCGTATGGCCCCTCCGGCCCTCCCGGCCCTCCCGGCCCTCCCGGCCCACCAGGGCCACCAGGGCCGCCGCGCGCATGGCCGCCGCCTCCGCCCCCGAACACGACCGGTGTGGTCATCGCGCTGGCGATCGTGGGGGTCGTGGCCTACGGGATCGTCAATTTCGTGCTCTTCCTCGTGACCCTCGCGGTGGCGGACGGAGTCGCGAGCGACAACAAGAGCCTCGCGCTCGTCGGCGGAGCCGTGGTCCTCGCCCTGATCGCGTTCGGCGGAGGAACGCTGCTGATCCTCCTCCGCAAGCCGTGGTCGCGAGGGCTCGGGATGGGCCTGATGATCGGCTGGGCGCTCCTGACGATCTTCACTGCCGGCTTCTGCACCGGCGTCAACCCCTCGCTCTACACGGACGGTTTTCTGTGACCACCGGAATGCCCCTGCGGGGAGACCGCATCCTCCGCTACGTCAACGCGTTCTGCCCGCGCTGCCACGAGGAGCGGCCGGACCGCCCGCTGGCGGAGGTGCCGCGGCTGTCCGGCTGGCTCGCGGCCCGCGACGGCCGGGTCTACCTGGAGCGCGGCTGCCGCGCCCACGGCATGGTCAGGACCCTCTACGACGAGGACCCGGAGATCCTCGCCTACCTGGAGGAATGGACCGCTCCCACCAAGGCGCATCTGCCCGACGTCGCGGGGAACTTCGATCCGGTCCCGGAGGCGTACCTGCGCGGGCTGCCGGAGATGCAGACCCAGCACACATGCATCCTCCTCGAAGACGTCGCGGAGGCGTGCAACCTGCGCTGCCCGACCTGCTTCACCGACTCCTCGCCCGATCTGCGGGGGATCGTGCCGGTCCGGGAGGTGCTCGCCAACGTGGACCAGCGGCTGGCCCGGGAGAACGGCCGTCTCGACGTGCTCATGCTCAGCGGCGGCGAGCCGACCCTCCACCCCGATCTGCCCGAGCTGCTCGCCGAGCTGACGGCCCGGCCCGTCACCCGCATCCTGATCAACACCAACGGGCTCCTGGTGGCCAGGGACGACGCCCTGCTCGACCTGCTCACCGAGCACCGCGAACGCGTCGAGGTCTACCTGCAGTACGACGGCGTGTCGGCCGAGGCGTCCCGGCACCACAGAGGTGGCGACCTGCGGCGGCTCAAGGCGGAGGCGCTCCGGCGGCTGTCGGAACGGGAGATCTTCACGACGCTGGTCATGACGGCCGCCCTCGGCGTGAACGACGCCGAGATCGGCGACGTGGTGCGCCTGGCCCTCGACACGCCGTACGTCGGCGGGGTGTCGATCCAGCCGCAGTTCGGCTCGGGGCGGTCCGGTGTGATCGACCCGATGGACCGGCTCACCCACACCGGGGTGCTCAAACGCCTCGGCCCCCAGACGGACGGCCTGGTCACCTGGCGCGACCTGACCGCGCTGCCGTGCTCGCATCCGCACTGCTGCTCGGTCGGCTACATGATCAAGGATGACGCCGATCAGTGGCGCTCGCTGACCGCGTTGATCGGGCACGACCGCCTCAAGGAGAACCTCGGGCTCGTCTCCAACCGCATCGCCGACTCGGAGATCCCCCGCCAGCTCCGCATGGCCGTCCAGGAGTCGCTGCTCGGCCTGCTGTCGGAGCAGTCGTCGCTGTCGCATCCCGAGATCGGCAAGGTCTGGCGCGACATCTGCGAAAACTGCGACCTCGGGCTGACGACCCTGCTGACCCTCGCGTCCTCGGCCCTGCCCGGCCGCAAGCGGCGGTTGCGCCGGCTGCTGGGCGAACGGGTCGTACGCATCACGGTCAAGCCCTTCATGGACATGTCCACGATGCTGGAGGAGCGCCTGGTGCAGTGCTGTGTCCACGTCGGCACCCGCTCCGACCAGGACCAGTGCGCGCCGTTCTGCGCGGTCCAGGCCTGGCCGGCGCTCGCGCGTCAGCGCCTGTCCGCCGTCGCCGCGGCCGACGCAGGCGTACGGCTCCCGCTGGTGGAGATCACGTGAGCCTCCCGCACGGGGAGCCCGGCGACCGGCCGACCGGCGTCGCGTACGAGCAGGCGCGCGCCGCCGAGACGGCCCAGGCCCAGGCGTCCGGCGGCGGGCAGGCCACGCCGTACGACCCGCTGAAGCTGTGCGTCTACGCGACGGTGGCGCTGCTCGCCTGGCTGTTCGGGGCGTGGGCCGTGCTCGGGTTCGCGGCCCTGGGGTTCGCCGGATATTGGCGGGCCCGCCGCGCGGGGCTCACCAGGAGCAAGTGCTATCTCAGGGACACCCGGCTCGTCCTCGCCTACCTGGGCGTGATCGCCCTGGCCGCCGCGGCGGCCCTCGTGCTCCCGCACGTGTCCCGCTAGGGTGATGCGGCTTCAGTCGCGCTTGGGCCAGATCGGGCCCTGGTCGGTCCAGATGACGCCCTTGTTGCGGCACAGGCAGAAGGGGTGGCCGACCGGGTCGGTGTAGACCCGCCAGCCGTAGCCTTCGGGGCCGATGAAGTCCTGCTGCAGCGTCGCGCCGAGGTCGAGGACGCGGCGCTGCTCGGACTCGATGTCGTCCACCTCGAAGTCGAGGTGGAACTGCTTGGGGTGCTCGCTGTCGGGCCACTGCGGAGCGCGGTAGTCGTCCACTCGGATGAAAGCCAGCTCGATCTCGCCGAACGTGATGCCGGCCCAGTTGCCGTCGCTGCCTTCCTTGATCGGACGGCCCGTCACCGCGGAGTAGAAGGCCGCCAGCTTCATCGTGTCCGGGCAGTCGATGATGAAATCGGTGAGTCGCAGCATTCCGCGATCGTGTCACATGATCAAGGGGAGCCCGGCAAGGCCTGGTTCTCGCGAGACCCGCTCCGTCACGGAATTTGTCGGTGGGCTTCGCCATGATCTGCGTACCTACTCACCGAGGGAGCATCATGGCTGCCGCCCGGGAAGCGGACTGGTCTGGCATCGGCTGGGACGCCTGGAAGAACCTGCGGCTGATCCGGGCCCGGCTCGACGCGGGCGCCGACCCCGATGCGGCCGACTTTTACTTCGGGCCACCCTTGCACAGAGCCGCCGAATGGGGCTCTCCCGGGGTGGTGGCGGAATTGGCCGCCCGGGTCGACGACGTGGACGCCGAGCACGAGGGCCGTACGGCGCTGTGGACGGCCGTCTTCGCCGACCGTCCGGACAACGCCCGGATCCTGGCCGAGGCCGGAGCCGACCCGTGGCGGCCGATGATGAACGGCTGGTCGCCCGGACGGCTGAGCCTGGCTACGCCGACCCCCGGCCTGTTCGGCGATCTCGGCGGGCGGCCCCGTCTGACCGACGCCGAGGCCGCCGCCGTGCAGGAAGCCGGACGTCTGATCGCCGCCGTGGGTGGCTTCCCCGACGACGGCCTGAGCGTGGCCTGTGTGGCAGGGATAACGGCCGCCGAGGTGGTACGCCGCCTGGGAGCCGGCCCGGAGGCGGTCGATCCCGAAGCGCTCATGGAAGATCCGTGGATGGACCTCGACGACAGCCTCGCCGTCGTCGGCGTCACCGATGTTCCCGGCGGCTGTGTGGTCAGCCAGCCGTGGGGATACACGCCGTCAACACCCGGTGTCACGGAGCGCCTGTCGGTCGGCACGGTCTGCTACGCCATGTTCGCCAACCCCAAGAGCGGCAACCAGGGCAGCGTCGCCCGGGACGGCGAGATCGTGGAGTGGGACACCCATCCCGGTGGTGGCGATCCGTCGCCGGAGAACCCGGCAGAGGAGATCCTCCGGAGGTACCTCTTCAACAGGCACGCCGTTGCGTACTGCTGTGCGGGCGCGGGCATACGCCCGACGGACGCGGGACCGATAGCGGGGCAGCCCGACACGTGGGTAAGGCTCCCCGACCGCGACTACTGGGGCTGACCGACTGGAGCCGACCCGCCGGCCGGGCCGCGGAAACCCCTGTGAGTGCGCCGCTGAACGACGGTGTTTGACGGAGCTTTTCGCGGAAAGCTCGCGCAGGTGTTCGATGACGCGCTACAGTCTTGGCCATCGGATCGAACACGGGTTCGGTCGAGTTCCGGCTGGTAAGGGGTGTGTGATGGCTGTTTCCACGGTGTCCGTCGCCCCTGCTCCGGCCGGCGGCGCATCCGTGGTGTTCGATCCGGTCGTGCCATCCCCGGCTCCGCCCGTCGTCGTCCCGGTCGTCCCGGCTCAGGCTCCGCCCGCCGCCGGGCGGTGCGTGCCGCGGCCGCGCCGGGCGACACGCCCTACCGCTCTCTACGGAAATCTACGACGGCCGCTATATCCCGTCATAAAGTCCGAGAGCGTGGACCCCGTGCGCAATCCCTACGCCCCCGGCGCCGGCCAGCGCCCCCCGGAACTCGCCGGCCGCGACCGCGAGCTGCAGCAGTTCGAGATCGTGCTCGAGCGGGTCGCCCGTGGCCGCCCCGAGCGGAGCATGGTCCTCACCGGCCTGCGCGGCGTGGGCAAGACCGTCCTGCTCAACACGTTCAAGTCCATGGCCATGCAGCGGCTGTGGGGCACCGGCAAGATCGAGGCCAGGCCCGACCAGTCGATCCGCCGCCCGGTTGCCGCCGCGCTGCACATGGCCATCAGGGAGCTCGCGCCCCGGCACCGCGCCCCCGAGCGGATCGAGGAGTTCCTCGGCGTGCTCAAGGCGTTCGCGATGCGCGACCCCGCCGCGGCGAAGGGCACCTCGCACTGGTCGCCCGGCATCGACGTGCCCGCCGCGCGCGGCCGGGCCGACTCCGGCGACCTGGAGATCGACCTGACCGAGCTGTTCGTCGACGCCGCGGGCGTGGCGACCGACCTCGGTGTCGGCATCGCGCTGTTCATCGACGAGATGCAGGACGTGCAGGCGCCCGACGTTTCGGCCCTGTGCGCGGCCTGCCACGAGCTGTCGCAGAACGGCGGCCCGTTGATCGTCGTCGGCGCCGGCCTGCCCCACCTGCCGAGCGTGCTGTCGGCGAGCAAGAGCTACTCCGAGCGGCTGTTCCGATACGCTCGCATCGACCGGCTCGACCGCGACGCCGCCGACCTGGCGCTGATCGCCCCGGCCGCCCGCGAGGACGTCGAGTTCACTCCCGACGCGCTCGACGCGCTGTATGAGGCGGCCGACGGCTACCCCTACTTCGTCCAGGCGTACGGCAAGGTCGCCTGGGACCTCGCCCCGCGCAGCCCGATCACGGCCGAGGACATCAAGGTGTCGGCCCCGGAGGCCGAGGAGGAGCTCGCGGTGGGCTTCTTCGGCAGCCGATATGAGCGGGCCACCCCCGCCGAGCGCGACTACATGCACGCCATGGCCCAGCTCGGGGACGACCCGGTGCCGACTGCCGAGGTGGCCGAGACGCTGGGCCGCAAGCCGTCGAGCCTGTCCCCGGCTCGCGACAGCCTGATCAAGAAAGGCCTGATCTACAGCGCCGAGCGCGGCGTGATCGGGTTCACCGTGCCGCATTTCGGGAGGTTCCTCCGCGCGCAGCCGCTATGAGTGGCGCGCCCATCGACCTCTCTACGGCTTTCTAGAGGGGAAGCTAGAGAGCCGTAGAGAGCTGAAGTGAAAGACCTCGATGCGGGAATCTACGCGTGTATAGCGTCAGGCCGATACAGGCGTAGATTCCCGCAGAGAGGCGTCGCCGAGCTCGTCGGGCGCGACCACCTGGCCGTCCGCCCCGACCATGACGGCCCGTACGGCGGGACGCCGCCCGCTGAGCTGCACGGCGAACACGACCTCCGCCTCGCCCCGGGCCGGGAAGACGAAGAACCGCCAGCACAGTTCACGCCACATGTCGGAGGGCTCGTCCGCCACCAGCGACCCGGCGTGGGCCCGCCACGCCGCGCTGGCCCGCAGCCGCGACAGCGCCCGCCCTGGCGGCATCGGCCGCTGCTCGCACGGCGCCCGGTGACGCAGACGCGAGACGACACCGTCGATCTCGGGTGAGCAGGCGAGCAGCAGGGCGACCCCTCCGCCGATCCACGGCATGGTCTCCGCGGTGAGATGCGGCAGTCCCGTGAGGTTTTCGGCCCCGATCAGGGCCGCCATCGCGGTCAGCGCCGCGGCCCGGCCGATCGACCGCAGTCCGACCGGGGTGTCGCTCACGTCTCCGAAGCAGCCGCACCCCACGTCCGGCCGGCGCCTGCGCAGATCCCACAGCACGTACGTCGCCACGGCGAAGAACACGGCCGGCAGCCACCGGGCGGCCGGGTGGTCCACGACCAGCAGGCCGGCCGCAAGCGCGAACTCGACCAGCGCGCAGACGATCATGGCGGCCTTGGCGAAGCGTTCCGGCATGAGCACCGCCGGGCCGAGCCGGGCCAGCGCGCCCGGCGACGTCTCGCGCCCGACCGTGGCCAGTTTGGCGACGCCCCCCAGCACCAGCGTCACCACGAGGATCGGCAGCGCGGCAGCCGCGATGGTCGAAAGCACCGGTCACCCCAATCCGACGCGGGCATTGAAGCAGCCCTTGGTCAAGTCTCCACCGAGCGCGACGTACGAGGACGCGGTCAGTTCCACGATCCTCCCGCGCGGGGACGTGCCGCATTCCAGACATCGGTCGCAGAACCGCCCCGTGAGGCATCCGCACGCGACGATCGGCAGCACGTCCGCCCGGCCGTCGCACACGTTGCGTACGCGCAGCACCGAGCCCAGCGCGAGATAGGGCAGGCCGGCGCAGGAGACGCCCGCGTCGCCGCAGCCGGTGTCCTCCCGTTCGAGCATGGGATAGGCGACGCCGTTCTCCGCGACGCCCTTCTCAGCGAAATCCGGGAGGTCCGGGAGGTCCGCGAAGTCGGTGAGATCGGCCCACACCGCCGTTCCCGAGATGCCCGTCTCGTTCCCGCCGTACGTCGCCTGCGGCGGGGGCACGGCCGTGGCCCGGTACGGCGGCTGCGAGGTCGCGGGCAGATGCGCGAGCGCCGTGCCCTGGTCGAGCAGCCCGATCGCGTCGAACAGGTAGCCCGGCTCCAGCTTGGGATGCCGCACCCGGATGCGACCGGACGAGCGGTAGGGCACGACGATGGACCGTTCCCTTCGGTGCGGGCCGCAGTCGAGCTCGACGGTGAGGTCGCGCCTGCCGCCGACCTCCCGGATGACGCCGGTGATCCGGGTGATGTCCGCCCAGATGCGCTCGGCGACCGTGCCGCCGCGCAGCGCCCGGACGACGATCTGCGCCCCGGTCGGCAGGTCGGCGGGCGCCACTGTGCCCCCGCGCCAGGCGGTCGCCCACGGCGCGATCACCAGGCGCCGCTGCTCGCCGCCTGCGGTCTCGACGATGAGCAGATGCGGGCTCACGTCGAGCAGCTCGCCGCTGACCACGTCGAACGGCTCCGTCTCCTCCGGCGACCGCGGCGCGGGCCGGGGGTCGCGGCCGAGAACGGCCGCCGCCAGCTTCCGCCTGCGCTCTCCGGCCCGGTACGGCTTCGCCCCTTCCACGCTCTCCAGCCTCACATGCCGGAGGGGGATGGAGAGGTAGTTTTCCGGGCGATGGTGGCGTCCGGGATCAATATTCCTCCTCCCGGTGCAAGGCGTTGCCACCTGTTTCGGGCAAACCACAGCCCGGCAGGACGTACGGCACGGGCGACGGGCCGCCACCGGCTTGCCCGCTCTTTGCCCAGGCAGGTGCGAAACCTGGATTTCGGTTCAGCCGGATCCAGCAGCGCGGCTGCGATTCTGGCACGAGATGCCTCTCTGGCCGGGTTGGTGATCCCAGATCGTGAACCATGAGGAGTTTCGCACGTACGTCCAGTCTCGCGGGGCGGCCCTGCTCCGCGTGGCCAACCAGTTGACCGGCAATCCCTGCGACGCCGAAGACCTTCTGCAGACCGCTCTCGCGCGTACGTACCTCGCGTGGGACCGCATCCGTGATCGGTCGTCGCTCGACGGCTACGTGCGGCGGGCGATGGTGAACATCAACATCTCCTGGTGGCGGCGGCGCAAGCTGGAGGAATACCCCTCAGAGGAGCTCCCCGACGTACCGGTGCAGCAGGACGCGCGGCACCGGTACGACGAGCTGGAGCAGGCGCTCGACCGCCTCCCCGCACGGCAGCGTACGGCGATCGTGCTGCGCTACTACGAGGACATGACCGAGCCCGAGATCGCCAGGACCCTCGGGATCAGCGTGGGCACGGTCAAGAGCTCGGTCTCGCGCGGCATGGCCAAACTGCGCGGCGACCTGGTCGTGCCCGACGCCCGCAAAAGGGTCAACTGACCGTCATCTCTCGCAGACGATGCCGTCGTCGTCGCGGTCGTCGTACCACTCGTACTCGAGGTCTCTCCCGCGGTAGTACGGGCCGTAGCCGTTGGCGTTCGCCTCCGCGCAGGTGCCGAACTTGGGGTCGGTCGTGGCGCCCGGGCTGGGGCTGGGAGTCGGAGACGGGCTGACCGCGACCGAGTTGGTGTCGCCCTGCGGGATGGGCTCGGGGGAGTACGACGTGCCGGGCGGGGCCGGGGACGCGTCCACCGGCTCGATCGGCGCCGGGGTCAGGGCGTCGCCACCGGTCCCCGAGGGGGTCTGCACACCCGAGCGCTTGTCGTAGGTGTCGGCCGCCCAGCACCCCGACCACAGGCCCTGCTTGTCCATCTGGGCGCGGACCTGCTCCCAGTATTGCCACTCGGTGAAGCTGTGCTCGGGGAAGGAGTTCACGGCCTGGGCCAGGCCGGTCCTGACCATGTCGCCGTTGACGTAGACCCCCGTGGACGACCACAGGTAGATCAGGATGCGCCCCTGATCGGGCACCTGCTCGGCGGCCTGGACGTACGCCGGCTTGCCCGGCGGGAGCAGGGTCATGAGGCGGGCGAGCGCCTCCTCGGACCAGCAGGCGCCCTTGGCGGGGGCGTCCGCCTCCAGCAGGCCGATCCGTACGGTCCTGCCGCTCGCGGTGACGACGTCCGCGGTGTCGCCGTCCAGGATCTTCTTGACGGTCACCTGGACGGTGTCCTTCGGCACGCCTTTCGGCCGGGCCGTCGTCGTCTTCGGCGTCTTGGCCGTCGTGGTCTTGGTCGTCTTGGGGGCCGGCTTCGGGGTGATCGTCTTGGTGACGGTGACCACCGGCTGCGGGCTCGGGCTCGTGGCGGCGGCCGTCTGCGTCTGCGTCTGAGCGGGCGTCGGGCTGGGGCTCGGGCTCGGTGAGGCCGCGGCCGCGGCGAACGCGGAGGTGGAAGCGGCGACCGGAACCGCGAGGACGGCGGTGGCGAGGATGGCGAGTGCGTGCGAGGGGAAACGCACGGGTGCTCCATGGGCTCGGGTACGGGGGGCTGCGTCGGCTGTCGGAAAGCCGTTTCCTGGATTATGGAGTCCACCAGAAAACGATCGTTTACGCCACCCCGTCCGGTCGGTTCCCAGGAATCACGTTCCGGGGTGTATCAGCCTGTCTTGGCCCTCGGCGCCCTGCTCACCTCCCGTACGCCGGCGGTCGCGCAGGGCCGTACGACGTCGCGGATCATCCGCAGCGTCTCCAGGAAGTCGGCGAGCCGGTTTTCGGGCAGCAGCCCGGTGAACCAGGTCTCGATGTCGTCGATGTGCCTGGGGAGCACGGCCCGCAGGCGTTCCGCTCCCGCCTCGCTCAGCACGGCGTAAGAGGCACGGCGGTCGGTGGCACAGCCATGCCGCTCGACGAGCCCGTCGCGTTCCAGTCGGTCGACCACGCGCGTGATCCCGCTCGTGGACAGTGAGGTCTGGGCGGCGAGGTCGCTCATCCGCAGCCGCCGTTCGGGCGAGCGGGCAAGACGGAGCAGGGTCTCGAAGTCGACCTCGGAGAGTCCGGCGGCGGCCAGCGTCGGGCTGGTCTTGCTGCACAGCCCGGTGTAAACCTCCGCCAACAGGCCCATCGCCGTGAGCCGGGGGTCGTCGAATGGGTCCATGGTCCAAGTCTACGCCACGATAGTTGACGCGAGGAATATTTCTCCGGTAGACATTTGCTGAGTGAGACATCCGCACAGCAACAATCAGGGGAGCAGCCATGAGCATCCGTGAGTGGGAGGGCCTGAAGGTCCCGTCGGCCGGCGAGTTCGCGTTGGACAAGGCCCACACGCGCGTCGGCTTCGTCGTCAAGCACATGATGGTCAGCAAGGTCCGCGGCCACTTCGCCGACTACGACGGCAAGATCGCCATCGCCGAGAACCCGCTCGAGTCGAGCGTGGACGTCGTGATCAAGGCGGGCACCATCGAGACCGGCGCGGCCGACCGCGACGGCCACCTGCGCAGCGACGACTTCCTGAGCGCCGACAAGTTCCCCGAGATCACCTTCCGCAGCAAGCGGGTGAGCAACCTGTCGGGCAACGAGTTCACGCTCGTCGGCGACCTCACGGTGCGTGACGTGACCAAGGAGGTCGAGCTCAAGGTCGAGTTCAACGGCGCCGCCAACAACCCGTGGGGCCAGGAGATCTTCGGGTTCGAAGCGTCGACCGAGATCGACCGCGAGGAGTTCGGCCTGACCTGGAACCAGGCCCTGGAGACCGGTGGCGTCCTCGTCGGCAAGAAGGTCAAGATCGAGATCGAGGGCGAGGCCGTCCGCCAGGCGTAGCCCGTGCTGAGGCTGAGGCGGGTTATCCACACTGCGTACACAGCCCTTGTCCACATCCTGTGGACAGGGGCTGTGCATCCATCCAAACGCCCGCAGCGTGGGATCTCTGGAATGATCCCGTACGACGCTCGGCAATCCGCTTTGCCGCCTTGGACGATCGCCGGTACGCTGTGCTGAGCAACGCGCTACCAGGAGGCTTCGCCTAGTCAGGTCTATGGCGCCGCACTGCTAATGCGGTTTGGGTCTTAAGCCCATCCGGGGTTCAAATCCCCGAGCCTCCGCAGTTCAAAGCCCCTCTCGCTGACTCCAGTGAGAGGGGCTTTTGATTTCCAGACCCGTGCGGGTTGCAGTTCCAGTTGCAATTGGTGGTCGTCTCCCCGAGAGCGGCGCCGCTTGCGCTCGCCGGTGTCCTTCACCTGGGGACTGGCGACGTAGGTGTAACGCTGGGTCGGCGTCACGCGCGCGTGGCCGAGGATCTCCTGTACGACCCAGACATGGACGCCCTGCTCAACGAGGAGCGTCCAGACGGCCGCAGACAGGGTGCGCTTCGGCGAGGGTTTGCTACGGATCGTCCACCGGCCGAGGGGAACCTGTGCAGAGGGCTCCGGAGTGTTGACGTCATCCCTCTGGACGCGGACGGCTCGTGGGTCTGGAAGCAGGCGCGGCTCCCCTCGGCCGGCCCTGACGGTGGAAGCGGCGATCACACCGGCGGGTTCCTCTACGAAGCGGGATCGTATTGACTGGACCCCGTCCGCGTTGACGATCGTTTCGTGTCGGAAAGAACACCGGCTCCGGTAACGTCGCCTCCGTTTCCGCGTACCCGTGGAGGATGAGTTGCAAGGGTCGCAGCAGCTTCGCACGGATGATCCCCGTCAGGTCGGTGCGTACCGGATCGTCGGTCTGCTCGGTGAAGGCGGCCAGGGCGTGGTGTACCGGGGCGTGGGGGTGAACGCCGAGCCTGTCGCGGTCAAGTTGTTGCACGCGCGGTTCAGCGGGGACGCCAAGGCCCGAGCGCGGTTCGCGGCTGAGCTGGCGCACGCCGGAAAGGTCGCCGCGTTCTGTACGGCACGCGTGCTGGACGCGGACGTGGAAGGCGACAGGCCCTACATCGTCAGCGAGTTCGTGGACGGTCCGGCGCTCTCCCAGGTGATCGCGGCCGGCCGGTCGCCTCAGGGGCCCGCACTGGAGAGGCTGGCGATCGCGACGGTGACCGCGCTCGCCGCCATCCACGAGGCCGGGATCGTGCACCGCGACTTCAAGCCCAGCAACGTCATCATGGGCGCCGATGGGCCACGCGTCATCGACTTCGGCATCGCGCGAGTCCTGGACGCGACCGGCACGTTGTCGAGTGCGATCGTCGGCACGCCCGCTTTCATGGCACCCGAGCAGATCGAGGGGGGCGAGGTCGGCCCGGCCGCAGACGTCTTCGCCTGGGCGTGCACCATCGCCTACGCCGCCAACGGCGTCACGCCGTTCGGGCAGGACTCGATCCCCGCGGTGATGCACCGCATCCTGACCGGCGAGCCCGACCTCGGCCGGCTTGGGGGAGCGCTGCACGGCATCGTGACCGAATGCCTCGCCAAGGACCCTGCCCGGCGCCCCAGCGCACGCGCGATCCTGCTCCGTCTGCTCGGCGGGACGCAGTCCTCGTCGGCACCGGAGACGTTGCTCATCGCGGGTGCGCGGGCCTCGGCATCAGGCACCCTGATTTCCGCTGAGCCCACCCGGCCGCTCGGGGAGCCGCCTACCCGGCAGGTCGCGCGACCGGCGGCGCCAGGCGGCGAGCGGACCGGTGCGGGCCGCCGGGCGACGGCATACGCGGTCGCGGCCGCGGCCCTCTTCCTGGGCGCCGCGACGTTCCTTCCCTGGGGAAGGGTCGGGAAGCTGCTCGGGTCGATCACTCAGCCCATCGACAATGCCGACGTCGCCGGTCTCGCGACACAGTGGGGAGTCATCACCCTGGTCATGGCCGTGGCCGCGATGGCCGTCGCCGTCACCGACGCGCTCACCCGGCGTCTGTCCGCCGCCTGGGCGGTCGTGCCCGGCGGCGTCGCGGCCGCGTCGATGGCCGCGTTCTGGATCCGTCAGGACGACCTGCACTCCAAGCATCCCAGCGCGGGGATGCTGACGGCCGATGATCTGCGCGAGCTCGGAACGAGCTTCCACGTCTCCATCTCCTACGGCTGGTACACGGCGATCGCGCTGGCCGCGGTCCTCGTGGTGCTGTCGCTGGTCTCCCTGCTGGTCCGCCGATCCTGACGACTCAGCCGTGGGCGGCCTCGGTGACGGCCTCCCCCCGTGCGCGTGAGCACTCCAGCGGGCCCGGGATGGGATCGGCGCGCTCGGCGACGACGAGTATGGGCGGCTCATCAAGGGCGGCCTGGAGCGGGTGGCCGAGCAGTTGGGCGACACCGTCTGATCGCGCGCCCGGTTTGTCCTGACCGCCGCTGGGCCACAGCCGCGCGCCAGGATCCCCGTCCGCGCCAGGGCCCGGCGCGCGCCCGCCGGTCGGACCGGCTGGGCTCAGCGCTTGGCCACGAAGATGTGGGCGGCGGTCCGTGTGGGGAGCTCGGCGCGCTCCCCGCTGCTGCCGACCAGCAGGCCGCCGGGTGACGACGTCACGTTCACGACCGCGCCGGGCCGTACCCCTGCCTGCCGCAGGGCGTACATCAGCCGGGGGTCGGTCTGGAGCGGCTCCCCGATGCGCCGTACGACCACGCTCATGCTCGGTCCGGGCTGCAGATCGCCGAGGCTGACGACGCCCTCGCCGAGGAACGGATCCGTGGTCGGCCTCGCGCCGAGCTCCTCCAGGCCCGGGATCGGGTTGCCGTACGGCGACTCGGCCGGGTGTCCCAGCAGGTCGAGGACGCGGCGTTCGACGGCCTCGCTCATCACGTGCTCCCAGCGGCAGGCCTCCGCGTGGACGTGTTCCCACTCCAGCCCGATCACGTCGACGAGCAGGCACTCCGCGAGGCGGTGCTTGCGCATCACGCGCGTGGCGATCCGCCGTCCCTGCTCCGTCAGCTCCAGGCGCCTGTCACCCGCGACGTACAGCAGACCGTCGCGCTCCATGCGCGCGACGGTCTGGCTGACGGTGGGGCCACGCGGGTGCAGGCGCTCGGCGATGCGGGCACGCAGGGGGACCACGCCGTCCTCCTCGAACTCCAGGACGGTACGGAGATACATCTCCGTGGTGTCGATGAGCCCGGACATGCGGTTCGTCAGGCGGGGGTTTCGGCGGTCGCGATCAGGACCGCGCGGCCGAGGGTGTGGCCGGCCATGGTGAAGCCGAGGAGGGCCGGGGTGGCGTCGGCCGGGACGCCGATGGACTCGACGTCGAGGGCGTGTACGACGACGAAGTAGCGGTGCAGGCCGTGCCCCGCCGGCGGCGCGGCGCCGATGAAGCGGACCTCGCGGACGTCGTTGGGCGAGCATCAATAATCGATTATTTGTGTAATCGTCTATGATGTGTGCATGGATCAGGTCGCCCCTCCGGCTTCCCCGGGGAAGCAGATGCTCTCCGAGCAGGTCTACGCCCACCTGCGGGACGCGATCATGCGCGGGGTCTACGCTCCCGGTGACGCCCTCAAACCGCAGGACATCGCCAAGGAACAGGGCGTGAGCCTGGCGGTGGTGCGCGAGGCGCTCGTACGGGTGGTCGGTGAGGGGCTCGCCGACCGGCTGCCCAACCGCGGCTTCGCCGTCCCGGCCTTCTCCGACCGCCGCTGGCAGGAGATCGCCGAGGCCCGCCGGACCATCGAACCGGTCGTGCTGCGCATGTCCATCGAGCGCGGTGACGTCGACTGGGAGGCCCGGGTGCGAGCCGCCCACCACCGTCTGGCCCGCACCCCTGCGTTCGTACGGGAGGAGGGCGAGCACTACAGCAGCGCATGGTCGGAGGCCCATCGGGTCTTCCACCGCACGCTGCTGGAGGGCTGCGGCAACCCCGTCCTGCTGGAGACCTTCGACCGGATGTGGACCGCGAGCGAGCTGGCCCGCCGCTGGGCGGCGCAGCGCGACCCCGGCAGGGACGGCATCGGCGAGCATCGCAGGCTGGAGGAGGCGGCGCTGGCCCGCGACGCCGATACCGCCGCCGAGGTCCTGGCCCGGCACCTCACCCAGACCGCGGCCGCTCTGACCGGCGACGCCCGGCAGGCCGATGAAGCATAAGTGTTCCTATTACGCTCTTCCGGCCTCTCGCCGTCGCCCGTGGAGGCGCCGCTCGTGCAGGCAGCGCCCGCGCAGGCCGCAGCAAGCTCCCGTAGATCTCAATCCACGAAAGGGGCGGAAGTGGGCTCTTCGTACGTTGTCACCGGAGGCGGCCGCGGAGTCGGACGTGCGGTCGTCGAACGGCTCCTCGCCGCCGCGAACAGCGCCGCCGCGAACAGCGCCGACGGGAACAGCGTCGTCGTGATCGAGTTCGACCCGTCGGCGCTCGAGTGGACCCGCACCCACCCGGCCGGTTCGCGGGTCATCGCGGTGGCCGGGGACGCCGCGGACGAGGCCGTCGCGGAGCGGGCCGCCGACCTGGCGCAGGCCGCGGGCCCGCTGGCCGGCTGGGTCAACAACGCCGCCGTGTTCCGCGAGGCGTCACTGGACTGCCCGCCGGCGCGCGAGGTCCTGGAGCACATCGACGCCAACCTCGCCCCCGCGGTCGTCGGCTGCATGACGGCGATCCGCCGCTTCCTCAGCGCCGGCGCGGGCGGGGCGATCGTCAACGTCTCCTCTCACCAGGCGCAGCGGCCGGTGCGCGGCTCCTTGCCGTACGCGACGGCGAAGGCCGCGGTCGAAGGGCTCACCCGGGCGCTCGCCGTCAACTACGGACCCCAAGGCGTACGGGTCAACGCCGTCGCCCTCGGCTCGATCGGCACCGAACGCTATGAGGCGTTCCTGCAAAGCCAGGAGCCCGCGGCGGCCGCACGCATCGAGAACGAGATGAGCCTGCTGCATCCGGTCGGCAGGGTCGGACGCCCTGAGGAAGTGGCCGCCGCCATCGCCTATCTGCTGTCCGACGACGCGAGTTTCGTCAACGGCGCGACCATCCCGGTCGACGGAGGCCGGTCGATACTCGGACGCGACCCCGAGGAAGCCTGAAACTTCACAGCCGGGCCGTGACACCGGCGACGCGGGCGAGGTCGAGCTTGGTCTCGTCCTCGCTGCCCGGGACGGCCGTGTAGATGACGATCTTCAGGTCGTTGTCCGGGTCGGCGAGCACGTCGCAGTCGACGGTGATGTCGCCGATCATCGGATGGCGGATCGTCTTGCGCTCCTCGGCGTGGCGGCCGACGGCGCCGGAGTGCCACAACCGGGCGAACCGCGGGTTGCCGTCCAGCGTCCGGCGGATCAGCCCGCTGAGGCGGGCGTCCTGCGGATAACGGCCGGAGGCGCGGCGCAGGTCGGCGACGATGGCCCGGTCGGTCGCCTCCACGTTCTCCGAGATCACAGGCCATGCCGCGAGGCGCCCCCGATCGGACGGCACGGGAAAACGCGAGCGCACCAGATTGCGCTCCTCCGGCGCGAGCACGGAAGGGTCGCCGAGGAGCGCCGCCCAGCTCCGGTTCCACCACAGCAACCGCCAGTCGGCGGCGAACACGGCGACCGGCGCGTCGCCCAGGCGGGTGAGCACCCGCTGCATCCCGGGTGGAACGTGGTCACTGATCACGCCGTCCGAGGGCGGCTGCAGCCCGGCGAGCCGATAGAGGTGGTCGCGCTCGGCGGCGTCGAGTTGCAGCGCCCGCCCCAGCGCGGCGGCGACCTGCGCGGACGGCGTGGTCGCCCGGCCCTGCTCCAGCCGTACGACGTAGTCCACCGAGACGCCCGCGAGGTCGGCCAGCTCCTCGCGGCGCAGCCCGGCCGCACGGCGTACGCGACCGGCGGGCAGTCCGACAGCCGCGGGCGAGAGCCGGTCGCGCCAGGCGCGGATCGTCGCGCCGAGGCTCGTCTCGTCTGTCGTCATGTGCCCCATTCTGCGGCGGCGGCCGGAGGCCAGGGTGGTACTGCCTGTCCTACCGGCGAGCTCTCCCTGGCTGTGCGCACCCGGAAGGACGACGCTCGACGCATGACCATCACCTTCATCACCGGGGCCAACAAGGGCCTCGGATTCGAGACCGCCCGCCGCCTCGTCGACCTCGGCCACACCGTCGTCCTCGGTGCCCGGGACCCCGAGCGCGGGCAGGCGGCGGCCGGCAAGCTCGGTGTACGGTTCGTGCGAATCGACGTGACGGACGACGCGTCCGTCGCCGCCGCGGCGGAAGACGTCGCCGCGCACGAGGGCCGCGTCGACGTCCTGATCAACAATGCCGGGATCATCGGCGCGCACGTGCCCGCCGACGAGCTGACCTCGGCCCACGCCCTGGAGGTCTACCAGACGAACGTCGTGGGCATCATCCGCGTGACCAGCTCCTTCCTGCCGCTTCTCCGCAAGTCGGAGCACCCGGCGATCGTCAACGTGAGCAGCGGCACGGGCTCGTTCGCGCTGACCCACGACCCCGGCCGGGTGGAGTCGACGGTGGTGGGGCCGCTGTACACGTCGTCGAAGTCCGCGGTGACGATGCTCACGACGCAGTACGCGAAGGCGTTGCCCGGCATCCGGGTCAACGCCGCCGACCCCGGCTACACGGCGACCGACCTCAACGGGCACAGCGGCCACCAGACCGTGACGGAGGGGACCGACGCGATCGTGACGCTGGCGACCGAGGGGGCCGACGCCGGAACCGGCCGGTTCATCGACCGTTCCGGGCCCGTGCCGTGGTGACAGGCGTAGTGGTGGCTGCCGAGACCGTTTTGAGCGGGTCGCGGCCGGTGGCTACCGTTTTCCGGTGATCACCTTGGCTGACGTCCTCGCTCGCGCGGCCTGCGGGCACCCGCCCGAGCCGGGCGGCGGTCCGACCGTCGTTCCGCAGCCGTCCGCGCGGCACGCGGGGGTCATCGCCTTCACCGCGCACAACGTGATCTTCGCCGATGTCGGCGAGGACTGGATCAGGTCACGGCTGCCCGCCGACGATCTGTCGGCGCCGCTCAACCCGCCGTTCCTCGGCGACCTGGAGGAACGCACGGGACGCCGGGTGAACAACATCGACATGCTCGCCCTGGCCGCCCCCGCCGAAGGTCCCCCGCCCGTCGAGCTGGCCGAAGTCACCGACGCCGCCCATCCGCGCGTCGAGCGTGCCCATCTCTATCGCGACGACGTACGCGTCTGGACCTGTCCGGGCGGGCTCGTGCTCGTCGGACGGGGAGTGGGCGGGCGGTGGGAGGTCGCGATCGAGGTCGAGCCGGCCGCTCGTGGGCGCGGCCTCGGCCGCACCCTCGCCCGTGCGGCCCGGCATCTCACCCCCCACCCGCTCTGGGCGCAGATCGCCCCGGGCAACGCCGCGAGCGTACGGGCGTTCCTCGCCGCGGGATACGTGCCGATCGGCGCCGAGGCGCTCCTCGTCCCGCCTGCTGAGTGAAGGGCCGTACGGGCAGGTCAGGGCAGAGACTCGGTCAGGCGGCGGCGGAGCCGGGGCTCGTGAGCGGGGTCCGTGTGGAGGGTCAGGGTCAGCCCGGCCTCGGCGGCGTCGGCGAGGACGGCGAGCAGGGTGGCGAACTGCCCGGGAGGCTCCGCGGCGAGCAGCTCCTCGGCGTGCTCCACGGCCAGATGGACCGGCCCGACATCGCGCAGGGAGTCGGTGAGGGCGTCCCAGTTGCGGCCGAAGTACGCCGGGAGCCGCAGGGCCCGTGCCACCTCGTCGAAGAAGGCGGCACGGGTCCGGCAGGCCCGTCCGTCGACGACCGCCGGGGCCGTGTCGGTGGTCACCGTGAGCCACGGGGGCAGCGGACGCTCGGCGGAGGCCATAGGGGTCCTTAAAGCCGGTAGAAGTCGGTGTAGTGGTTGGGCGAGAACCAGGTCACGCCGGTGCTGCGGTTGACGACGATCCGGTACGCGTCACGCGAGGCGCCCCGCGCACGGGAGTAGACGTCGTACTCGTAGTAGGTGGCGCCGGCCGGAAGCCGGCCCTCCCGGTTGTAGAAGCGCCCGCCGGTGTAGTTGTACCTGCCGTCCGGCCAGGAGTACCAGCCGCTGCTGGTGGGATAGCCCTTCCCGGCCCAGATCGTGTTCGCCGAGCGGGCGTCCGCGCAGCGCGAGATGGTGCAGGAGTTGTAGACCGACGCGTGGGCGGGGGTGGTGCCGGTCACCCCGGTGAGGGACACGATGGCGGCGATCACGACGGCGAGCCGTCCCGGCCAGGACGGCCGGAAGCGTCGCGGAGTCTGCACGAGACCTCCTTGTGGGGGCGAGGGGACAGACATTCGCCAGCATCACCTCGAAACCGGGACGAACCAAGATAGAGATCGGTGAACTCCCGTCGTCCTTTTCCGATATGCCCTTGTGCAGGCTTCGTTCCCCCCACGGATAGATCCAGGATTGACGCATGAACGACACGTACGCGCTGGATCCGGCGGCGAAGGCCGGTTACGTGCTGGAGTTCGAGGACACCTTCGACGGGGACGAGCTCGACGAGAGCCGCTGGATCCCGCGTTATCTGCCCCAATGGACCACACGCGCCGCCTCGGCGGCCCGATATCGCGTGGCGGACGGCCACCTGCGCCTGCTGATCGAGGAGGACCAGCCGCCGTGGTCGCCGGAGATGGAGGGCCGGATGCGGGTGTCCTCACTGCAGACGGGCGTGTTCTCCGGGCCGGTGGGCAGCGCCGTCGGCCAGCACGGCCGGGGCGGCCGGGCCGTCGTCCGCGAGGCACAGGACGAGGCGCGGCTCTACACCCCGCACTTCGGCCTGATCGAGATGCGCGCCCGGGCCACCGACGATCCGCGCGCCATGGTCGCACTGTGGATGATCGGTTTCGAGGACGCGCCCGAGCGGTCCGCGGAGATCTGCGTCTGCGAGATCTTCGGACGTGACGTACGCCCGGACGCGACGGCGGTCGGCATGGGCGTCCACCCGTTCGGCGACCCCACGATCACCGACGAGTTCGCCGCCGAGGTCCTCCCCATCGACGCGCGTGAGTTCCACGTGTACGCGGCCGAGTGGACCCCGGACCGGGTGACGTTCTTCGTGGACGGCCGGCACGTCAAGACCATCCGGCAGTCCCCGGACTATCCGATGCAGCTCATGCTCGGCATCTACGAGTTTCCCGACCTTCCCGACGCTCTCGGTGCCGAGGGGCCCGAGCGGGTGGGGCCGTACCCCAAGGAGTTCGTGGTCGACTACGTGCGGGGCTACCGGCCGGTGGTGGACTGAAACGCGACTGGTGGGTATGAGGCATTTAGGGCGTCATGTTCTGATACTGAGCCGGCGCATCGTCCTGGTCGCGTCTGTCGCGGGTGGTGGCCCGGAAGCGCGTTCAGGAGCGGTGAGCGACGACCGGTGCCGGCCGGGGCTGGTCTCCGGCCGGCACGTCCCCCCGATGCTCACCCGAACAGCTTGACCAGCAGCAGGATGATGAGCGCCCAGCAGACAAGACCCGCGACGACGACCGCGATGAGTCCGCGAAGCCGATACCGTTTGCCGGGTGGACCGGATGGCTCGTCCACGTTCCCTCCACGTCGGGGCGTGTTCCGGCGTACGCCCCGCCTTGTGCAGATACCCCCGCGGGCAATGGCCCGTTCGTCACCCACAGTGATGTGTTTGTTGCCTATTGGCAGCACGCGCTCGCTCCCCCGATGGAACCAGTGTGGAGGGTAACGCGTTCCGGGTCCTCCGATTCCGGCCGGTCCCGGGTTCGCGTGAATAGGCTGCGGACATGCGGATCTTCACGAACCTCTCGGAACTCAAGGCGGCCAAGGGCGAGCATCTCGGATACACCGACTGGCGAGAGATCAGCCAGGAGAGGGTGAACGCCTTCGCCGACGCGACGGACGACCACCAGTGGATCCACGTGGACCTGGACCGGGCGAAGGAGAGCCCGTTCGGCGGCACCATCGCCCACGGATATCTCACGCTCTCGCTGCTGCCGTCGCTGCTCGGCGAGCTCTACCGCGTGGACGGCCTGCGCATGGCCATCAACTACGGGCTCAACAAGGTGCGCTTCTCGCGGCCGGTTCCCGTCGGGTCCCGCGTACGGGCGGGGGCGGAGATCGTCGACGTCAAGGGCACTCCTTCGGGCACCCTCGCGAACCTCCGCGTCACGATCGAGATCGAGGGAGCCGACAGGCCGGCCTGCGTCGCCGACACGCTCACGCTCTTCGTCCCTCAGGAGTGACCCGACCCGCGCGTACGGGACGGCTTGACCGGGGGCGGAGCGCCTTATTGGCGCAAGCAGGGGTGACGGGTCTGGTAGAGTTACACCCGTTGCAGGGCACCGCAGGTGAACAAGCAGCAAAGCGGCCGTAGCTCAATGGATAGAGCATCTGACTACGGATCAGAAGGTTAGGGGTTCGAGTCCTCTCGGCCGCGCACATCATAGAAGGCCCGTGACCAGGGAAAACCTGGAAACGGGCCTTAGTGTTTTCGGGCTTCACGCGGTCTCTTCCGTGTCTGTGGGAGCCACCTTGGGAGCCACCCGTTTCGGTCCGCCCAGTAGAGCGCTCGAAATGGCTTCCGTCGCCGCTCGCTCGTCGCCCTCCATGAGGTGCCCGTGCACGGCTCGCCAGATGATGCCGTAGCGTCACAGAAGGTGACGGCGATACTGGGAGCCAGGCGGCCCCACAGTGCCTGCGGGTCTGCGATCCACCTCACATCGACACGTACTGAAGTGGGAATCCGATGACCAAGTACGCCAGTGGCGCGAGGACCAGGGCTGTCAGCAGGGTCGGCACCCGCTCTCTTCGCCGACGCGCCATCACCAGCGGTACAAGGACGAGGACGGCCAGACAGGCCCATGCTTGCGGGGCGTAGTGCAGGACGAAGGCATACAAGATGCCTTCCATCCCGAAGACACCTCCCAGCGCGGCGAGCCCGATGACACGGCTACGGATGGTGCGTCCGTTCCGCCACCACAGCCCAGCCATACCGAACAACGAGCCGCTGATGACCGCCATCACAAGCCACATCAGCGGATAGGCGAGGCTGCCCATGCCGTCACGGCCGAACTCCGCGTACCCGTAATACCCGACGACCAGACCGACCGAGGCGCACAGGCCGGCGACGGCGGCTGACCGCGCTGACGCCCAGCCGGCAAGCAGGGCGCCGACGACGAACGCCGGGACACACCAGACGGCACCGGAGTTGGCGATTTGGTTCCAGGCGCCTGGAAGCCAGCCCTGGGCAAGATTGGTGACAACACCGAATCCCAGGCCCGCCAGCAGTGCGGATGTCCACCAACCGCTGAGTTTTGCGATCGGACCGAAGCGGCTACTCATCGGGAAGATCCCCCCCTGTCTTCCCGCGCTGGATACCGGCGGGGTCGCGACTATATGCAGGCCATACATGATGTGTCCAATTGATGATCATGTCGTCACGGCAAGATCCCTCACTGACAAACCAGCACAATGAGGTGAGGCGGCGCCGGCCGATGCTGAGGAAGGCGTGGTGGATGTCCTCGCGGACTTTCCAGCGGGTGCGCAGTCTGCGGAAGCTGTGCAGCAAGTGCGATGGTCTGCTCGACGACCCAGCGCTGTTTGCCCAGGCCGGAGCCGTGCTCGGTGCCGCGGCGGGCGATCTGCGGGCGCACGCCCGGTGCCCGGACGTGCCTGCGGTACTTGTCGTGGTCGTAGCCGCGGTCACCGACGACGACGTCAGGGCGTCGGCGGAGCCGTCCGCGGCAAGCTCCGCGCTTGCCGCGGACGGGCGGGATGGCCTCCAGCAGGCGGATGAACTGGGTGACGTCGCCCGCGGTTGCCGAAGAACTCGAAGCAGCCGTTGCGGGTCGGCCGCCTGGCCTGCGTCTCGAAGTGGGCGCCCGGCCCGCTGAAACCGTGCATGAAGATCACGGGCCGGTGCTTGTGCGTCCCCGCCCACGAGGCGGGCGCCCACGGGACGCAGGCCGCCACGACCGCCGACAACGCCGCCGCCAGGCGACGACCCCCGCGTATCCTCATCCGGAGCTCCTCCAGCCGAAGAGAACATTCTTCTGGTCCCTGTCGGTGTCGATCATGAGGCCGCCCCCGGCAACGGGCCTACGCTTGGTGGACCTCCTGGAAGACCTCCCGGGCGACGCGGTAACCATCGAAGGCCCGGGCCGCGCCGGCGTACGCCTCGATGTGCACGAACGCCTCCACGATCTCCTCCGGGGTGACGCCGTTGTTGAGCGCGATGCGCAGCTGCCCGCGCAGCGGTTCGAGCGTGCCCAGGGTCGCGGCGATCGTCACGGAGACGAGGGCGCGGGTGCGGGTGTCGAGGACATCGGTGCGCGGCCACGCGTCGCCGAAGGTGTGCTGGGTGGCCAGGCGCATGAAGTCGGCGGCGTTGGCCGGCTCACCCGGGCCGGGTTCCAGGAACGGCTCCAGCCTCCTGCCGAGCAGGTGCGCGGCGGTGTCGAGCGCGGCCTCGTAGCCGGGTTCCCGCTGGGTGTCGGTCATGTGGTTCCTTCCGGATCAGTGCTGGGGCGCGCGTTGAGCGCGCCGTACTGGCCGCCGCGCACCCGCGCGGGGTCGAACAGGACCGACAGGTGGGCGACGTCGTCCGCGCTCAGCGGTACGGCCGTCGCGGCGGCGTTCTGGCGCGCGTACTCCGGCCGCTTGGTGCCGGGGATGGGCGCGATGTCGTACGGCTGGGCGAGCAGCCAGGCCAGGGCTACCTGGCCCGGGGCGTGTCCCCGCTCGTCGGCGAACGCCTTCAGCCCCTCGATGAGGCGGAGGTTGTCCGCGAAGTTCTCCGCCTGGAACTTGGGCAGGGTCGAGCGGAAGTCGTCACTGGTGAACGAGGTCTCGCGGGTGAAGCGGCCGGCGAGCGCGGCCCGCCCCAGCGGGCTGTACGGGACGAAGGTGATGCCCAGCTCGCGGCAGGCGGGCAGCACCTCCTGCTCCACCTCGCGGGCCCAGAGCGAGTACTCGCTCTGGAGGGCCGAGATCGGCGCCACGGCGGACGCCCGGTGCAGGATGTCCGGACCGACCGCGCTGAGCCCGATCGCGCGCACCTTGCCCGCGGTCACCAGCTCGGCCATCGCGCCGACGGTGTCCTCGATCGGCACGGTGGTGTCGTGGCGGTGGACGTAGTAGAGGTCGATGTGGTCGACGCCCAGGCGGCGCAGGCTGGCCTCGCAGGCGGCGGCCACGTACTCGGGGCGGCCGTCGTAGACCACCCCGCCCTCCTCCGATGGCCGCGCCCCGAACTTGGTCGCCAGGACCACCCGGTCGCGCAGGCCGCGCACGGCGCGGCCGAGCAGTTCCTCGTTGTGGCCGAAGCCCTTCTGGGGCTGTCCGGTGGCCGCGCCGGCGGCGCCGTAGATGTCGGAGGTGTCGAAGAAGTCGATGCCGGCCTCGACGGCGGCGTGGATCGTGGCGACGGACTCCGCCTCGCCGGCGTCGCCGTAGAACTGGGACATCCCCATGCAGCCCAGGCCGATCGGCCGGACGGAGATGTCGGTGTGCCCGAGGGTGACACGGGCTTCGCTCATGATGGTTCTCCTGGTCCTCAGGCGGCGATGGTCTTGTACTCGACGTACTGGGCGAGGCCGGCGACGCCGAACTCCCGGCCGATGCCGCTGCTCTTGTAGCCGCCGAAGGCGCCGTCGTAGGTAGGCGCGGCGCCGTTGACGGTCATCCACCCGGTACGGATCCTGCGGGCGACCTCGATGCCGTGCTCCCGGTCGGCGGCCCAGACGCCGCCGCCGAGTCCGTACTCGGAGTCGTTGGCGATGCGGACCGCGTCGTCCTCGTCGTCGAACGGGATGACGACCAGGACCGGGCCGAAGATCTCCTCGCGGGCGATCCGCATGTCGCTGTCGACATCGGCGAACAGCGTCGGACGGACGTAGTACCCGCCCTCCAGCCCGTCAGGGGTCTCGAGTCCGCCGGTCACCATCCGGGCGCCTTCGGCGATGCCGAGCTCGATGTAGGAGCGCACCCGCTCCAGCTGGTCGGCGCGGACCATGGGCCCGATGAAGGTCTCGGGGTCGGAAGGGTCGCCGACCCGGACGTCCTCCATCATGGCGGCCAGCGCCGCGACGACCTCCTCGTAGCGGCTGCGCGGGGCGAGGATGCGGGTGTGGGCCACGCAGTTCTCGGCGTTGTTGCCCAGCGACAGGGCCCTGAGGCCTGCCACGACCGCCGTCAGGTCGGCGTCCTCAAGGATGATCGAGGCGGACTTGCCGCCCAGCTCCAGGCTGACCCGCTTGAGCTGCTCCCCGGCGACGGAGGCGATGCGCCGGCCGGCCGTGGTGGAGCCGGTGAATGCGATCTTGTCGACGCCGGGGTGGGCGACCAGATACTCGCTGGTCTCGCGGCCCGCGGGCAGGATGCTCACCACTCCCTCGGGCAGCCCGGCCGCGTCGAAGACCTCGGCGAGCGCCAGGGCGTCCAGCGCCGTCTCCGGGGAGGCCTTCAGGACGACCGTGCAGCCGGCGAGCAGCGCGGGAACCAGCTTGACCAGGGCCGACTGGTGTGGAGCGTTCCACGGGATCACCGCCGCGACCACGCCGACGGGTTCCCGGCGCAGCCGCGTCGTGGCGTCGCCGACGGCGCCCACCTCCTCCTCCCAGCCGAGAGCGGCGGCGGCGCGCACGTACGCCTCCGTCATCTCCGGGAGGGACTGCACGTGCGTCCAGCGGGTGAACCACAGCGGCGAGCCGTTCTCGGCGGTGACCAGGGCCGCGAACTCCTCGGCGCGGACCGCGTAGAGCTTGGAGAACCGCTCCACGACGGCGCTCCGTTCCTGCGGGCTCATCCGGGGCCAGGGGCCCTCGTCGAACGCCCGGCGGGCGGCGGCGACCGCCCGGTCGACGTCGGCGGGGGCGGCGTGCGGCGCGGTCCCGACCAGCGAGCGGTCGTGCGGGGAACGCACCTCCAGGACGTCCGCGGTGGCCGGGGCGACCCACTGGCCGCCGATGTACAGGTTCGGGTAGGTGATCACGGAAATACCCTTCATGTAGGTGTCCATCGGACCTTTATGACTATAGCGGTCCAGTGGACACGTAACAAGTGTCCGATGGACCGCTAATATGGGGCTGCCATGATCAGCGGTGCGCGAGGAGGTTCGATGGACGAGGTGGAGACGCCGTCCTTCCAGCGGGCCAGGCGGCCCGAGCACCGGGAGCTCCGCAAGCAGGAGATCCTGGACGCCGCGGAGGCGCTGCTGGCCGAGATGCCCGCCGAGGAGATCAGCCTCCGGGAGCTGGGGCGCCGGCTCGGGGTGTCCAAGACGCATGTGGTGCGCTATTTCGAGAGCCGGGAGGGCGTCTTCCTGGGGCTGCTCGCCAGGCTCCGGCTGGCCTGGCTCGACGCGCTGGCGGACGAGTGGCCGGCCGCGCCGTGCGAGCCCGACCAGGTGATGCGGGCCTGGGCCGATTCGCTCGCCGCCCGGCCGGTCCTGTGCCAGCTGTGGAGTCTGCTGCCGACCGTCCTGGAGCGGAACGTCTCCGCCGGCACCGTGCGCGCCTACAAGTTCATCGACCTGGAGCACCGCACCCGGCTGGCGGAGCTGGTCAGGGAGCGGGTGCCGGCCCTCGGCGCGGATGACGCTCTCACGCTGACGGAGTACGCCGTCGTCGCGCTGGTGGGCCTGTGGTCGTTCAGCAACCCGACCCCGACCATCGTCGAGGCCACGTCCGACCCCCGGCTCGCGGGCTCCCGGGTGGACTTCGCCACCATGTACGGCGAGATCCTGCAGACCACCCTCGCCGGTCTGCTCGCCCGAGCGTGAGCCGCCCCCGGTTCGGCGGACCGGCCGGACGGACTCGGCGAGGGTCTCAGCGGTATGTGGAGCGAGCGATTGCCTCCACTCCACTTGGGGCAGTTCGTCATCGCTATCCCGTAAGGCGCGCAATGCGGCCTGGTCTCCGTCATTCAGAAGGCCCGTCACCGGAGTCCGGGCGACGCCGCCCTGTCAGGCGGCTCGTACGGCCTGTACGGAGTGCCTGCCGTACAGGCTGACAACACGATCGCGTTGTGGACGCAGCTCGTGATCCGAAACCGTGGGTCCCGCCGCAGGAGTCACCTGCCGGCGTTGGACACCAGGAGAAACGATGAAGCTGCCTCCACGCGCCGCCGGCCTCATGGCGGCCGCCGTGCTCGCCTGCCTGACCGGGATGCCCGGGGCACCGGCGGCACGGGCGGCCGAGGCCGGGGCACTGCCGAGCGTGGACATGGAAGCCACCGTCAAGGCAGCCCAGATCGACCCGCGGCGGCCTGACAACACGCTGACCCCGGGGGCCAGGGCCAGCGTGCTGCTCGTGGAGAGGGCGCTGCGCGACCGGCGCCTGCTCGACGCGAAGTGGGTGGACGGTTACTTCGGCACCACGACGATCGCCGCCTTCGCCAAGTTCCAGAGGTCGCTCGGCCGCACCGGTCTGGCCGCCAGCGGCCTTCCGGACACGGCGTCGCTCACCAGGCTCGGAGCCGGCCGGTTCACGGTCACCCACGTCATCGGGCCGGGGGCCCGGGTGTCCACCGGCGGCGTCGTCGTGGACGCCCGTACGCGGAGCATGCTGGCCGAGGCGAAGCGGCTGCTCGGCCGCGACCTCGTGCTGTTGCAGGGGTCGTACAACCCCGGCGGTGACCCCACGTCCGCGGGCACCCACGACGGCGGGGGCGTCGTGGACATCTCGGTCAAGGGGATGAGCTCCGCCACTCGTACGGCCGCCGTCCGGGCGTTGCGGCGTGTCGGCTTCGCGGCATGGCTGCGCAACCCCGATCAGGACGACTGGCCGTGGCACATCCACGCCGCCGCCATCAGCGACACCGACCTTTCCAGCCAGGCCCAGCACCAGATCGGCGACTACTACCTCGGCCTGAACGGGCTCGCCGGGCGTGCCCCGGACGACGGCCCGAAGGTGCCCATCCGCACCTGGGAGGAGTACCGGCGCCACTGATCCACAACCCAGCCCGCACAGACACGAAGGAGAACACCATGGGAACGTTCGGCAAGATCCTCACCACGGCTGCCGCCGCGACGATGCTCGGCGGGACGGTGCTCGCGGCCGCTTCGCCGGCGTCGGCGGCCACGCGCAACGGCGTGTGCGAGGCCGGTGAGTTCTGTTACTACTTCAACAGCGACAACCAGGGGTCGGTGTCCGACTTCACCGGGTCTGTGGCCGATTACGGTACGAAGCAGCCGTCCTGCTACGACTTCAAGGGGCCCGGCGCCGGCAAGGGCAAGTGCATCAAGAACGAGGCCGCCTCGGTCTGGAACCGCAGCAGCACGACCGTACGCGTCTACTACAACAGCAACTACGGCGGCAGCGTCTACCAGGACTTCGCGCCCGGGGCCAAGGGCAACCTCAAGCCCGGCCTCAAGAACCAGAACGCCTCCCACCAGTTCGGCCCGTCGTCGTCGGCGCGCGTCGACATGTCGTACGCGCTGTACAAGACCAGCGGTGGTCGCATCAGCTGCGGCTTCGACGGTTACGTCCACACTTCCGGGCGGCATGAGGGCATCGACATCGCCCGCAGCATCGGTTCGGACGTCCACGCCCTGGTGAGCGGCCAGGTCATCAACGTCGTGCGCGGGCGCAACGGCGGCAAGGGGCTCTCCACGATCGCCATCTACAACGCCTCGCTGAACAAGACGATCATCTATCTCCACTCCGATCCGCTGTCCTCGCTGCGCGTGGGCCAGCAGATCGCGCGCGGCCAGCTCATCGCGGAAGAGGCGTGGCACGGGATCTCGTCCAGCTCGGCCGCGCACACCCACGTCGAGATGCGTCCCGGACGGAAGACGCTCGCCGCCAAGAGCGTCGGCGACCCGACGCTGAGCAACCCGAACCCGAACTCGTTCTGGATCTCCCAGGGCTACAACATCCGCTAGCGGATCGCGGCCTGCGATGAGGAGGAAGACACCTGTGTCTCCACGAACTGCACGGCTGATCTCGCCGTTCACCGCGGCTGCCGCCGCGCTGGCGCTCGGCGGGACGGTGCTCGCGGCCGCTTCGCCGGCGTCGGCGGCCACGCGCAACGGCGTGTGCGAGGCCGGTGAGTTCTGTTACTACTTCAACAGCGACAACCAGGGGTCGGTGTCCGACTTCACCGGGTCTGTGGCCGATTACGGTACGAAGCAGCCGTCCTGCTACGACTTCAAGGGGCCCGGCGCCGGCAAGGGCAAGTGCATCAAGAACGAGGCCGCCTCGGTCTGGAACCGCAGCAGTAAGACCGTACGCGTCTACTACAACAGCGACTACGGCGGCAGCGTCTACCAGGACTTCGCGCCCGGGGCCAAGGGCAACCTCAAGCCCGGCCTCAAGAACCAGAACGCCTCGCATCGGTTCCTGAGCTCCGCACCGCCGATTGGGTGCAAGACCGACGGAACGCACACCAGGCTGCCCACGACGATCCTCGTCTACCGGAAGGCCCTCGACCGCGTCGACCGGGTGGACTTCAAGACGTACATCAAGAACGTCCTGCCCAACGAGTGGCGTTCGCACTGGCCGGCGGAGTCGCTCAAGGCCGGGGCGATCGCGGTCAAGCACTTCGGCTGGTACTGGGCGCTGAGGTCGGCGAGCAAGACGCCGAGCGGCCAGTGCTACGACGTCACCGACGACACGGCCAGCCAGGTGTACAAGCCCGGCTCCGCGACGGCGGCCACGAACGCCGCGGTGGACGCGACCTGGGGCGTCCGGATGACCCGCGACGGGAAGATCTTCAAGGCCCAGTACTGCTCCACGACGACGAAGTGCCGTCACTGGGTCACCGGCGACTGGATGTCGCAGACCGGCTCTCGCGACAAGGCCGAGGCGGGCTGGAGCTACCGCAGGATCCTCACGTACTACTACACGGGGATCACTCTCGGATCCTGACCCCGCGTACGCCTTCGGTTCCCCGCCGTGCCCGCCATGCACGGCGGGGAACCGGCGTCTTACGGCAGTCAGTCGACGATGATCTGGAAGTTCAGCGGCCGGCCGCCGGGGAAGGCGACCCGTCCCGAACCCTCCATCATCTTGAACCGTACGTAGCACAGGCCCGGCTTCTTCGGCGTGATGATGTCGGTCTGGATGTCGACCATCTCTCCGGGGCGCGTGTCCTTGATCGGTATGTCGGAGATGGTCTGGCATTGGTCGGGCTGCTGCGGGAGATCGAGGCGGTGCAGCGAATATCCCTTCCACGGCACCGTCCCGGCGTTCTTGAGCCGCCACACCTTGGTCACGGTCTGGCGGGGGCCGACGTGCGAGCAGTCGGGCAGCGTGATGTCCCCGATGAACTTCGCCGAATCGCCCGCGTGCGCGGGCGGGCTCCACGGAGGACTGGTGGGGTGCACCGGGCAGTCGGCTGCCGAGAGTTTCGCGTTCGACGGGCTCTCGGGCGGATTCGCGCTCTGCCCGTCGGTCCCGGCGCCTCGATCACCGGTGACCGCGACGAGGACCACTGTCGCCACACCGACGGCCCCTACGGCGAGTGCGGCCGCGGCCGGGCGGGCCGGGCGGAACCGTCCCCGGCCTCCTGGCGCGGACGGAACCGGCCCGTTCGTCGCCGGGGTCTCAGCGGCCGGCCACGGACCTTGTACGACGTCCGTGGCGGCGGTTTCGATTTCGTGAGGCGGGAGGGCCGCCACGGCGCCCGCGCGGTTCGACGGCGCTCCGGCGCTCGCCGACCTGACCGCGAGGTTCGCGCTCTCCCAGCGTTCGCGGTACGCGGCCGGGTCGGCGCCGCACGCCTTGACGAACTCGACGGTGGTCTCCCAGCTCGGGAGCCGGTTGCCCTTGGTGGCCTCGTGCAATGTCGTATGGGAAATCGCGCCTGACCGGCCGGACATTTCGCGAAAAGGTGGGTTCCCGACTGATTTGCGAAGTTCTCGCAGTGCCGCCGCGAAGTCCTCGATCGCCTCCGCCCGTGCACGCATGTCGTCCACCCGGGTGAAGCTAACAGCGCCCACGGTATTCGCTCAAGCGAACGGAGAATCTCGCGCACGTCCCGTCGTGGCTCGTCCGACGCCTGTCGCCGTACGGGAAATCGCGTGTGCCGGGCGCCTCCCGGTAAGTCGTGGACGGTAAGGGCGGGTCAGGGGAAAAGGTGTTGGAGCCGCGAGGGGTCGCCCTTAACGTGGCGCAGTGGCTACGCAGGTGATTGTCCTCAATGGCGGTTCCAGCTCGGGAAAGTCCGGGATCTCCCGGTGTTTGCAGGCGGTCCTGCCGGATCCGTGGCTCGCCCTCTCGGTCGACACCATGGTCGAGGCGCTGCCCGCCTCCATGCGCGGATCGGACGCGGGGATCACTTTCGCACCGGACGGCCAGGTCGATGTCGGGCCGGCGTTCCAGGCGCTGGACGCGGCGTGGACGGAGGGGATCGCCGCCATGGCCCGCGCGGGCGCCCGGGTCATCGTGGACGACGTGTTCCTCGGCGGGGCGGCCTCCCAGCAACGCTGGCAGAAGGCCCTCGCCGGGCTGGAGGTGCTCTGGGTCGGCGTGAAGTGCGACAGCGCGGTCGCCGCGGGACGCGAGATCGCGCGGGGCGACCGCGTCGAGGGGATGGCCGTGTTGCAGGCGGAAGTGGTTCACGAGGGCGTGGTCTACGACCTCGTGGTGGACACCACGCACACCGAGTCCCTGGCATGCGCGCGGGCCATCGCCGCCCACGTACGTTACTGACGCCGAGCCTGGCAAGAAGATCGATCCCGCCGGGGCGGGCGGTCAGGTCGCGTACAGGAGCGACAGCGGTTGGGCAGGCCGCCGATCGCCCAGTTGTGTGGCGGTTCGCCCGATGTAACGGCTCAGGGACCGTGCGAGGTGGGGCTGGTCGAAGTATCCGAGGCGGTGGATCACGTCGTGGATCGGCACGCCGTCCTGGATCAGGACCGCCGCCCGCCTGGCGCGGTCGATCTGCCGGATCGCGCCACGGGTGAGCCCGGTGGCCGCCAGGAAGCGTCGTTGCACGGTGCGCTCCGACACGTCCGGCGGCGCGCCGCCGAGCACCGCGGCGACGAGCGGATCGCGCTCGACGACACCCTCGCGCACCAGCCGCCGTACGAACGTCTCGGCGTTGTCCCAGCCGGGCAGATGCCAGGTGGAGCCCTTCAGCCAGAAGGACGTGTGGGTCGTGCCGGGGATCTCCGCGGACCCGTCCACGAGCCGGCCGAGCGGAAGATGGGGCATCGCGGTGCCGAGCGCGAAGCTGATCCCGAAGAACGTGGCGTCTTCGGGTACGGGGGCCTGGCTCGCCTTCGTCTCCGGCCCATGGACGGAGGCGCTGACCTGGCCGCGCTGCTCCCAGAAGACCAGGTCCCAATGGGCGGTCGCGACCGCCGTCATCTGTGCCACGTCACGGCTGCTGCTCCGCCACACCCGCTCGATGTAGGGCGAGTCGGACGAGCGGCTCTCGATGTGCAGGCCCATCCGGGTGACTCCTCCCTGACTCGCGGAACACGCCTGACTCGCGGAACATGCCTGAGTCGCGGAACATGGTCGTGCGGTCCCGTGTCCTGGGCCGTTGACCCAGGTCATGCTACGTCCCGCCACTGACAAAACCGCGAGAGGCGACGTCCGGCCGCCGGCAGCGGACGCACTCGTGGATGCACTGTGCGCTCGCGCATGCCGGCGAGCATCGCCGGGCCCTCGGGCCGGGTCCTGGGCGGCGCGGCACTTGGCGGAGGCCGGGAATCGGCCGACTCGGACGGCGTCAGGTGGGTGATGCCGCCTCACATCGGGCTGATCCGGTTGTTGCGGATGTGCTCGTAGACGATAGACGTGCGGACGTCGGCGACTTCGGGCCGTTCGGTGAGCTTGTCGATCACGAACGCGTACAGGCTGGCGTTGTCCGGCACGGCCACGTGCACGATGAAGTCCTCCGTGCCGGCCGTCACGTAGACGCCCAGGGTGTCGGGAAGAGCGCTGACCCAGTTCCGGAATCCCTCGATGTTGCGCCGCGACGGGGGACGCACCCGGATGGCGATGAGGGCCTGGACCGGGCGGCCGATCGCCGCCAGGTCCACGTCGAGGATCGCACCCCGGATGACACCGCGCTGCCGGAGCGCCCGCGTACGGTCGAGTGCCGTGGTCGGCGAGACCCCGACCGCGGCGGCCACGTCGCGGTTGGTCTTCCGTGCATCCGACTGCAGTTCCGCCAGGATCGCCTTATCAAGTTCGTCCATGACCGCCTGTTCGCCCTTGTTTCCGATATAAATACGGACTTCTTGCAGGTCAATCGTACGAGTGCCTAGCATCATCGGCGTACGTCCGAACGCATGCACAGGAGGACCGGATGACGGCCGATGAACAGACGACCTCGGGTGTCGGGTTCGCCCCCGAGGAGATCGACCCGGCCCTCCCGACCCGGGCGGCACGTCTGAAGTGGGTGATCGTGGTCGACCGCGACCTTCCCGCGGGCCGTGCCGTGAACGCCGCAGTCTGCGTGGCCGCGGCGACCTCGACTGCGGTGACCGGGCTTCTCGGCGACGACGCGGTGGACGCCGACGGTGGCGCCCATCCCGGGCTGCCGTGGGCGGGCTGCTCCGTGCTGGCCGCGGACGCCGCCACGCTGCGCGCCATTCGCGCGAAGGCCGCGTCGTCCGCCGGGTGCTTCGTGGCGGACATGCCCGCCGCGGCCCAGCGGACGCGGGTCTACGCCGACTACCTCGCCACGATGAAGGAGACCGCGGCCGACGACGTCGAGTATTGCGCGGTCGGCGTCGTCGGCCCGCGCAACCGCGTGGACAAGATCGTGGGAAAGCTGCCCCTGATGCCGTGACCCAGCACCGGGACGGTGCCGGCTCGGGGTGCAAGTTTCATCCATTCCCGGGTTCCGGTGTGCCGTCTCCGGTGGTTTCTGTGCTTGTGGGGGCCGGTGTACGCGGTTGCCGCTGTGGGGTGTCGTTGACCGGTGATCGGTGGGGTCGTACGTTGCTGTGCGGTGTTCCTGGGTGTGGATGTCTGGGTGTGGATATCGTTCGGGTGCACGAAAAGCCTTGTGGGGTCGGGAGTCTTCCCTCGGTCAGGGGCCCTGCGTGACCTGCAAGGAGCTCGGTTGTGACAAGCAGAACCAGAACGGGTGCCGGGGTGATCGGTGCGCTGGCCGGTGTGGTCGCCCTGGCCGGTGTGGCCGTCGCCCCGGCGGCGCAGGCCGCCACCGGGTGTGCCGTGACCTATACGACCAACGACTGGCCGGGTGGGTTCACCGCCGCCATCACGATCCAGAACCTGGGCAGCGCGATCAACGGCTGGAGTCTCGGGTTCGCGTTCCCGGCGAGTGGTCAGAAGGTGGACACCGGGTGGTCGGCCACTTTCAGTCAGAGCGGGCAGAACGTCACGGCCACGAACGTGGACTACAACGCGGCCATTGCCACCGGCGCGTCGGTGTCCATCGGCTTCAACGGCAGCTGGTCGGGGTCCAACCCCAAGCCTGCGTCGTTCACGCTCAACGGCGTCACCTGCACCGGCTCCGTCACCACCTCCTCACCCTCGCCGACCCCCACGCCCTCACCCTCACCCTCACCCTCACCCTCGCCCTCCGCCACGCCCTCGCCCTCGCCCTCCGCCACGCCCACGCGCTCGCCTTCACCCTCGCCCTCGCCGTCGCCCACCGGTGGGAAGCCCACGGTGGCCGCCGACGGAACCGGCACCTACCGGACCGTGCAGGCGGCGATCGACGCCGTGGCATCGGGCAACTCCAGCCGGAAGGTGATCACGATCAAGCCGGGCACCTACCGGGAGATCGTCACGATCCCGGCGAACAAGCCGTACATCACGCTGCAGGGTCTGGGCTCGTCGCCCGGGGACGTAGTGATCGTCAACAATCACTACGCCGGGGGGAACGGCGGCACCTTCAACAGCGCCACCGCGTTCGTGAACGGCCACGACTCCGCCCTCACCAACCTGACGATCTCCAACGACTACGTGGAGGACGGCAGCACCGTCAACCAGCAGGCCGTCGCGCTGAACCTCAACGCCGACCGGGCGGTCCTGTCGAACGTCCGCCTGCTCGGCGACCAGGACACCTTCCTGATCAACGACTCCGCCCGCGCCTACGTCAAGAGCTCCTACATCGAGGGCACCGTCGACTTCATTTTCGGCGGTGGCACCGCGGTTCTCGACGACTGCGACATTTACGAGAAGCGCAGCAGCGGCGCCCCCATCACCGCCGCCAGGACCGACGCCGCCAAGACCTACGGCTTCCTCGTCTACCGGTCCCGCATCACCGGCGCGACCGGAAACACCACCCAGCTCGGGAGGCCCTGGGGCCCTGACGCCCAGGTGCTCTATCGGGAATCGTCGCTCAGCTCGACGATCAAGACCTCGCAGCCTTGGACCGACATGTCCGGCAACTCCTGGAAGAACGCCCGCTTCTTCGAATACCGGAACACCGGAGCCGGCGCCACGGTGAACTCCAACCGCCCACAGATGAGCGACTCACAGGCGGCGAACTACACCCCGCAGAAGTACCTGGCCGGATCCGACGGCTGGAACCCGATCGGCTGAACGCGTTCGCTTCGCCTGCCGTCCGGCATCCCCGGATGACGACGACGTCGAGCGCTACGAGCCGGGTGCGTGCAGGTGGCGGGTGTCCACCTGGTGGCCCGCCTCCTCCAGGACGGTGACCGCTTCCTTGACCCTCGGCTCGGGCACGAGGATCAGGTCGGCGTGGAACGTCGAGGCGACGAACACCGGGATGGCCGCCTCGGCCAACGGGCCGACGATGGCCGCCAGCATGCCCGGGACGTCGAGCGCGTGTCCGGTGCCCCCGCCGTACAGGCCGATCCACCGCTCACCGGAGCCCGTCGGCCAGGCCTCGCGGATCACGGTGAGGCCCTCCGGGGCGCGCACGAGCGCGATCCAGTCGTCGTCTTCGGGGAACGTCGCCTGCGGCAGGTGCTGGACGGCGAACACGGACGGCACGATGCCGAGCTTCTGGGCGGCGGGTGAGGTCATGACACGTGTGTAGCAGAGCCCCCCGACAAGACACCCGGACAAGACACCCCGACAAGACACCCGCCAAGACGCCGGCGTCTAGACCTGGGCCCACTCGGTGATGGGGGCCACCAGCAGCGGCCCGTCGAAGGAGCGCGGGGTGAGGGTCACCCCGGTGATCGTGGCGGCGAGCGCGAACGCCTTCGGCAGCGCGTCGTCCCAGCGCGTGTCCCAGGCCGCCTTGCCGGCCGTGGCGGTCAGCGGCAGCCCGACCCTGCGCATCGGTTCCTTCAGCCGATCGGGGTCGCTGCCCCAGCGGTTGACCGACGCGTGCGGCGTGAAGGCGGTGACGATCTCGCCGTCCACGGCGTACAGGAAAGCGTGTTCGGCGTAGTCGTGGCGTCCGACGGCCACCGCCTCGCACTCCTGGGCGAGGCGCGCCAGGTTGTCGCCCAGCGCGGTGTGCCGGCCGCACGGCTCGATTGCAACGCTCCATTCGCCGATGCGGGTGATGCCGACGTATCCGCCGCCGTCGTCGCCGTCGGTCTCCTCGATGAACTCCGCGACCTCGTCGTGAAGCTCGTCCAGGGTCATCGAACGGACCGCCGCCGCGGTCGGCTCGAAACGGGCCGCGACGTCGGCGGGCTCCAGGCCATGGAAGAACGACACGCTGAAGACGTCACCCAGCGGGGTGTGCACGTTGTCCGTCGCGGGGGCCGTCAGCCACCGGAAGGTGGCGAGACGATCGGGCACCTGGGCTCCCTTGGTCGTTTCACGACATCGTGGCAGCCGCCGCCGACAAAAACCGGGGGCCGAGACCATTCGTCGCGTTTCCGTCATCCGGCAGCGGGACGCCGCCGACGTCAGGAGCATCGCGATGCGCTCATACGGCACGAGAGCTCTTATGGCACGAGGCTTATGGCACGAGGGTCTTCGAGACGAGCCGGTCGCGGACGAAGCACAGGCGGTAGGCCCGGCCGGAATCGGCCGTCATCGTGTAATAGACGCAGTCCTGGCCCGGCGGCGGATCGGGAGCGCCGTCCGGCGCGCCGTCCCGGGTGAACACGGGCAGCCGCAGGTCGTGGCGTGACTGACCCGCCTTCAGCCCCTCGTACGTCGCCGGGTCGAGGACGGAGAACGACGAGCTGACGAAGCTCAGGGGGATCAGGAGCGCGAAGATCCCCGTCAGCACGGCCACGGGAACCCCGGCCGCCTGCGCGAGCCGCAGCCGCACCCGCCGCCGGGCGAGGTGCAGCTCCCGGGCCGCCGTGGTCTCGGGCACGCCGAGGCCTGCCGTCGTCCGCGCCTGTTCAGGCGCCGCCCGGCTCCCGGTGACGGGCAGCTCGGCGGCGACCTCGAAACCTCCGCCGGGAACCGGGCCCGCTCGCAGGACGCCGCCCGCCAGCCGCACCCGTTCCGCCAGCCCGACGAGACCGGAACCACCCGAGGCCACGCCGGTCGGGGCCCCAGCCGGAGCTGGGTCGTTGACCACCCTGAGGATGACCACGCCGTCGTCGGACCCGACCCGGACGCGTACGGTCGCGCCGGGGGCGTGCTTGGCGGCGTTCGTCAGCGCCTCCTGGAGCACGCGGCGTACGGCGAGCGCGGTCATCGGGGGCAGCTCGTCGATGACGCCGGCGTCGCCTGCCGGATGCTCGATGACGATCGGCACACCCGACTCGCGGGCGCGTTCGACGATCGTTTCGACGCTCTCCTCACGCGGGGGTGTGCCGACGTCCTCATCGTCCGCGCGCAGCACGCCGATGATCTCGCGCAGCCGCTCGGTCGCCGCGGCGGCGGCCTCGCGCAGCTCGCGTACGGCCGCCTGCCGCCGCGGATCGAGGCCGGGGCCGAGTTCCAGAGCGCCGGCGCGCACCGCGAGGAGCGTGAGGTCGTGACCGAGCGAGTCGTGCATGTCGCCCGCGATCCGCGCCCTCTCCCGCAGGCGGGCGCGGTCGGCGACGGCCTGCTGTCCGCGTTCGAGCCGGTCGGCGAGCAGCCAGCCCGTACGGACCAGTTCGGCGTGCTGACGGCGCCAGCGACCGAGCAGCCAGGGCACCACGACCGCGAGCAGCAGCGTGACGAGCTGCGTCGGCCAGCCCCACAGGTCGCGCAGGACGAGCCCGGACAGCGGCAACCCCGCGAGGGCGACGGCCGAGAAGAACCACAGCGCTGGGCGGGCGCTCGCCATCCGGTGCCCGGCCAGGTAGCCGAAGACCACCAGCGCCGCCCACGTCCAGGACAGGGGGCCGAACATCTGCGCGTCCAGGGCCAGGCTCACGGCGACCGGGATGGCGAGCGCCGCCAGCGGCCACCTCCGGCTCACCGCCGTGGCGGCCCCGAACAGCGGTACGGCCACGGCCGCCACGGCCATCCCCCGGGCGTCGTGGTCGTCGAGGGCCAGCGCGACGGGCGGCCCGCACACCGCTATCCACACCGCGAGCCACCGCGCGAGGTCGAGCAGACGGGACGGCCGCACCACCTCACGCCCTCCGGTCGAGCGGACTGCCGGGCACGAGACCCGCCTCGTACGCCAGGATCGCGGCCTGGACGCGGTTGCGAAGGCCGAGACGGGCGAGGATCTGGCTGACGTACCCCTTGACCGTGCCCTCGACGAGATGCAGGCGCCGGGCGATCTCGGCGTTGGACAGGGCGGCCCCGACCAGGGCGAGCACCTCGCGTTCGCGGTCGCCGAGCCCGTCCACGAGGGCGCGGGCGGCGGACTCCGTGCCGAGCGGGCGCTCCCGGAGGCGGGTGATGACCCGCCGCGTGACGGCTGGGGAGAGATAGGCGCCGCCTGCGGCGACGGCGCGGACCCCTGCGATCAGTTCGCGTGGGTCGCCCGACTTGAGGAGGAAACCGGACGCGCCGGAGCCGAGCGCGCTCGTCACGTAGTCGTCCTCGTTGAACGTCGTGAGCATCACCACGGCGACGTCGGGGAGGACCCGGCGCAGCTCCGCGGCGGCCCCGAGCCCGTCGAGCCGCGGCATCCGGATGTCGAGCAGGCAGAGGGCGGGACGATGCCGCAGGGCGAGGTCGACGGCCTCGTGCCCGTCGGCCGCCTCGGCGACGACCTCGATGTCACCGGCCGTGGCCAGGATGCTCGCGATGCCGGCGCGGATCAGCGCCTCGTCGTCCGCCAGCAGGACGCGGATCATCGCGTTTCTCCCTCAATCCGGCCTATTGCGCCTTGTGGACTGATTAGTGTGTTTCGCTCGCCCATGCGGGGACGCTACCAACGGCCCGTCGCCGGAGCCGTACGGCGTGCACGAGGCGGGCGGTGTGGACGAGGCGGGCGGTGTGGACGAGGCGGGCGGCCACGACGGCGACGGCGGCCAGCGCCCCGGTGGCGGCCCAGACGTAGAGGGCGAGCCACACGTAGGTGAGCTGGCCCAGCGTGCCCACCCGGTTGAGCAGCAGCCCGGCCAGCTCCGCCAGCCCCAGATAGAACGCGACCGGCAGCGCGTACGGGGCCAGCCGTGCGGCCATCCGCCAGGTGCGCCGCCGCGCGCGGCGGGCGGCCCAGCGGCGGGAGCGCAGCACCCCGGTCAGGCCGAGGGCCAGGTTGAGCAGCGACAGGCCGCCCAGCCAGGGGTCCGCACTCGTGGTGAACGGCACGGCGTGCGCGTCGGGACGTCCCTCGATCATGTCGACCAGGCCGTCGCTGATGATCAGCGCATCGTCACCGGAGATCATCCCGGTGTCGGTGACGACCGCGATGCCCCACCCGCTCGCGGGCAGGAGGGTCTGCGCCGAGTTGTGCGTGAGCAGCCAGCCGGTGTGCCGCAGCATCGGGGCCCCTCCGGCCGTCCGCTCGGCCGACCACCCCATGCCGTACGTGCTGCCGCCCACGCCGGACGGGGTCTGGGTGGCCGTGACGAGGTCTCGGGGGAGGGCGTCACCGTGGCCGTTCTGCGTGATCAGCCACTTGCCCAGGTCGTGTGTGGTGCTGACGACCCCGTAGGAGCCGTTGACGAACCACTTCGGGTGCGCGCGCTCGATCAGCCGGCCGTACGCGCGGATGTATCCGGCGCCCGCGCCGGGCAGTTCCTCCGTGGTGTCCACCGTGCGGGTGGAGGTCATGCCGAGCGGCCTGAACACCGTGGCGGCCATGAAGTCGGCGAACGGCGTCCCCGACACCACCTCGGCCAGCCGCGCCGCGACCGCGTAGTTGGGGTTGTGATAGATCATCCGGGTGCCCGGCGGGGCGGCGAGCGGCGCGGTCCTGAGCATCGCGACGGCGTCCTTGAGGTCGTCCGGCGCGGGCAGCGTCAGCTCGGGAAAGGTCCGGTCGCTCATGCCCGAGGTCTGCTGGAGCAACTGCCGTACGGTGATCTGCCCGGCCCGGGGATCGGCCATGGTGAACTCGGGCAGATAACGCCGCACCGGCGCGTCGAGGTCGATCCTGCCCTGGTCGGCGAGGCGCAGCACCGCCAGGGCGGTGAACGACTTCGACAACGAGGCGAGCGGCATGGGGGTGTCCGCGGTGATCGCCTCGCCGCCGGCCGTGTGACCGAGCCCGGCGGCGTACACGACCGTGTCGTCCTTGACGACCGTCACCACGGCGCCGGGCAGGTCCGTACGCCGCATGTAGTCGCGTACGTATCGGTCGACGGACTCCGCGGTCAGGCCGGGCCGTCCGTCCGAGGGCGCCGCCCGCGTCGTGGCGGCGACCGCCCCCGATCCCGTTATGAGCAGTCCCGTCATGAGCAGTCCCGTCATGAGCAGTCCTGTCGTGAGCAGCACACCGCTTATGGCGGCGGTCGCCGCGATCCTGCGCATTCGCACCGAGTTTCCCCTCCGGGCTCTTTCCGTTCGCAGGTCATGAACGGTAGGAGCGGCCGGAGGGGCGGCACATCGGGCGATCGGGAGGTCCTCACCTGACTTTCGTCAGGTCGCCCGGCCCGGTCAGCGGCCTCGGCGGGTCAGCGGTGGCCGAACCACCGGAGGAAGGAACGCCTCTGACGCTTCTCGGGAGCGGGCGCGGGGGCGGGTTTCCGCTCGGCGACCGGATGAAGGGCCCGCCACTCGGCGGCGACCTCGTCCGCGTCGATGAGCGGCTGCACGACGGGCGGACCGGACAGGGGCCTGCGGTAGCTGTCGCGGATCTTGTCGTTCATCTCCTCGACGATCCGGCGTGCCTCGGCCTCGGTGCGCGCGCCCAGCGCCTCCGCCCTCGCCTCCTCGGCCTCCTTGCGCAGCGCCAGCGTCCCCGGCAGCGGGAACGACAGGTTCTCCGCCTGCATCTTCTGCTTGATCCACCACATGTCGTCGTGGGGCTTGCCCTGACCGGGGATGGGCTTGCCTGCGCCTGGCAGGTCGTCGAACTCGCCACGCTCGGTGGCCTCGCGAATCTGCCGGTCGATCCACGACTCGAAGCTCACTCCGAGGGGCTTGCGTTCGGTCACAGCCTCACCTCGCAATCCTCTTGTGAGGATAACCACCGAGATCGGCGGGCCGATGTCTGGGTCAGGGCCCCGGATCAGGGCCCCGGATCAGGGCCCCGGATCAGGGCCGCAGCAGGTCGATCACCCCGGTGGTGCCCTCGTCGCCGTGGCCGTCCGCGAGCCGCCGCGCCATGAGAGTCATGAACGGCGTGAGCAGTTCGGGGCTGACCTTCTGCTCCTCGGCCGTACGCAGCAGGGTCGCGTTGCCCCTGACCATCATCGCGAGGTTGGAGGTGACGTCCTTCGTGTAGTCGCCGCTGTCCAGGTGCTCGGCCACCCCGTACGCGTACGGGACCATCGCCTGCAGCCAGCCCGCGACGAGGTCGGCGAACGCCTTCGGCGGGATCTCGTCCCGGACGAGCGCGAAGGCGTGCGACACACCCGCGAACATGCCCGTCATCGCGCTGAGGAGCGCCACGTCGTGGAGGGCGGCGAGCCCGGGGTCCTCACCCGTGTAGACGGTGGCGGCGGGTGCGGCCAGCGTGTCCGCGTGGGCCTCGAACACCGCCGGGGAGCCGCTGTAGAAGACGTACGCCCCGGAGCCCGGCACCCCGATCATGGGCGGGACCGCCATGATGCCGCCGTCGAGGAACCGGGCGCCGCGCTCCTGCACCCAACGTGCCCGGGCGCGGGCCTCCTCCGGCGTGCCGGTGGTGAGGTCGACGAGGTCCTTGCCGGACAGGTCGGCGTCGGCGAGGGCGTCGTCCACCGAGGCGTGGTCGAGCAGGCAGACGACCACCAGGTCGCTCGCGGCCACGGCCTCGGCGGCGGTCGCGGCGACGCGGGCGCCGTCCAGGGCCTCGGCCTTCCCCGGGGTACGGTTCCAGACGGTCAGGGGATGCCCGGCGGCGAGCCAGGCACGGGCGAGCGCGCCGCCCATCGCGCCCAGCCCGAGAAGGGACAACGCAGGCTTTTCAGCGGTGTGAGTCATGCCGATTAGGCTGGTCACGAGCCCCGAGAGGATCAAGTACGCACTTTGAAGTGGGTGCTTACCCCGGGGTGAGCAAGCAGCCGGGAGGGGATGGGCAATGCGGACCGCGCGGCGTCCGATAGCGTCCGAATGCGGGATCGACGCGGCCATGGAGGTGATCGGCGGCAAGTGGAAGAGCTCGATCCTCTGGGCGCTGAACGAACGCCGATGCCGTTTCGGTGAACTGCGCAGGATGCTCCCGGGCGTGACCGAGAAGGTGCTCGCCTCACACCTGCGCGAGATGGAGGCCGACGGCATCGTGTGCCGCGAGGTGTACGACGAGGTGCCGCCGCACGTCGAATACTCGCTGACCCCGCTCGGCGTCACGCTGAACGAGGCGCTTGCGCCGCTCGGCGCGTGGGGCCGGGACCACCTCCTCGGCGGTCGTGACGCTCACTGACTCCGGCTTGGCTATCGCGTTCGGCGCGGCGTTGGCACCACTCGGCACGTGGGGCCTCCTGTGCGGGCGTGAGGGTCCACTGACCTGGTTCGGCCATCGCGTTCGGCGCGGCGTTGGTGCGCTCGGCGTGTGGGGACCTCCTCGCCGGGCGTGATGGTCACTGATCCGGCTCCGGTGACGGGCGGGCACGTCGTCCTGACGGCGGGAACGTCGTCCGCCGGGGAGGGCGGGCATATCCGGCTCGGCGGGCAGCCTGGACGTGCGCCGGCCCCTCGCAGCCGGTGACAGTTCGTGGTCGGCCAGCCGAGGACCTGGGTTTCATGGGGTGGTCTCGTGACCCGGTTGCCCGGGTGTGCGCCGCTGCTGCTTCAGCTCGGCCTCGTAGAGGTGACGGCGGCCTCCGGCCAGTTCGTTGCGGGCCTGGCGTTCCAGCTCCTGGAAGGTTGCGTAGTAGCCGTCGTCGTACTCCTCCACGATCTGGAAGGTCCAACGGCCCTGGATGACGTTGCGGCCGATCAGCTCGCGTTCGATCCGGTCGGCCCACTTGTCGTGCCCGGCCTGGCGCAGCAGCCGTACGGCGTTGTCCAGCTCGAAGTCGGCCGTGCCGGTGAGCTGGTGGAAGGAGTAGAGGTGGCCCCTGACCCGGTGGATCGTCTCCAGCGCCTTGCTGAGCCTGCCCAGCGCGTCGACCGTGATGTCGTCCAGCCCTTCGGGGCGGCGGTGGTCGGGATCGGGCAGGCCGGTGGGTTCCTCACGTTCGGTCATCATGTCCCACCGCTACCCCTCGCAACGGTGCCTCTATCGGTCTGAGCAGCGGTGAGACGCTCAACCGGCGGGCGTCCCCGAGGCGGACGGCTCGGCGGACGAGCGGATCGCGGCCAGCGCGCGGTTCAGGTCCCGTGACGACAGCACGAGCTTGTACATGATGAGGGCCTCGAAGAGCAGCAACAGGGCGGCCGCGCCGATCGTGACCGGGACGACCGCGCCGAGCAGCGGGCCGATGATGAACACCGCCATCTGGAACTCGATGCCGCTCACCAGGTGTGTGCGGATCCGGTGCTCGCGCAGCCACTCGCGCATGCCGGGATACCAGGAGAAGCGGCTGCGGAACTCCTGCTGCAGGTCCACGGCCTCGGTCAGGCGGACCCTGATCTCGTCGGGGTCGCCGTCGAGGTCGTCGTTCAGCAGGGACGCCGGCAGCGCGGCCGCACCCCCGGACGCCGACTCCTCGTAGGCGAGCCGCAGCGTGCGGCGCATCTGGCGCCGCACCTTCGCGATCTGGAGGGCGTCGACATAGCGCAGCATGTCCAGGAACACGACGGCGATGCCGAGGAGCAGGTAGACCTCCTGCCCGGTCGCGCGATATTGCCCCCACATCAGCGCGGCGGTGCAGGCCAGCACCCGGATCCGGTCGAAGACGTAGTCGAGCCAGCCGCCGAGGACCGTCCCTGTCCCCTTGAGCCGCGCGATCTTCCCGTCCATGCAGTCGAGGACGAAGCTCACGTGGTAGACGACGGCCCCGGCCACCAGCCACCGCCACTCGGCCTGGAGGAAGCACCAGGCCGAGCCCAGACCGAGCACGAAGGCGCCCCAGGTGATCTGGTTCGGGGTGATGGACGTGCGATTGGCCGTCGTCACCACCAACCGGCCCGCCAGGGGATCCACCAGGAAAACGGTCCACCAGGCGTCGCGCGCCTTATATGTCCGAGAGCGTACGTCGTGAAGCGTGAACGTCATTTGGGGGCTTTCTAGATTATGGGGGGATTTTGGGTAAAACGTCAGAAGTCGTCGTCCAAATCGTCCATTTCGTCCGCATAGTCGTCCGGGTCGAGCGCATGCGCATCGTCGCCCAGGTGCAGGTCGTCCTCGTCGAGCAGTGCCACCATTTGCTGGAGAAGCATCTTAAACATGATTTTGCCCTTTGACCGGCGATTGTTTCGCTACCGCTCATCAAAGCATCACCAGACATCACTCGCTGACGTTTTCCACAGGCCCTCCGGGTAGCTCGAATTACCCGAAAAGCCGAATTTTCCTTTTTGGTGTACCCGCGTTTCTTCCCCGTACGGGACGACGGGAGGGCGCGGAGCGGCTCAGGCGACGGCGCGAGCGAGATCGGAGAGCCATCGCTCGTGGTTGGCCCGGAGCATGGGCTCCCGGTAGAAGAGCGGCAGCAGTGGGCCGGCGAGCGACTCCTCCACGGTGACCCTCGTGCGCCCGTCATCCAGGGGTTCCAGCACGTGCCTGTCGACGGCCCGATAGCAGCCGAGGAAGGTGCCCGTCCAGGTGAGCTCCCGCAGGGGTTCGACCACGGCGAACCGCGACCGCAGCGGCACGCCGTTCAGGCGCCACCGGAAGGACGCGCCGGGGCGCACCTCGCCGAGTTCGAGGATCCGGATGCCGGAGACCCACGACGGCCACGTCCGCAAATCGGCCATGACCTTCCAGACTCGGTCCACAGGCGCGTCCATGACCAGCGTGGACGAGGAGGTCAGCTGGGCGTCGGGATCGACGCGTCCCCGTGCGGCGTACTCCTCGTGCAGCACGGCCAGGGACGGACCCGAGTAGAGCAGCGACATGTACGGCTCCTTGAGATTAGTGCTCATTAACGAGAGCGATGCTCTCTCATGCGCATGGACATGTCAAGAGCAGTGCTCTCGGAGTCGTGAAATGCCGTAGACGCGGCCGTCGCCGGTTGCCTAGGGTGCGGGCCATGGCGGACAGCTCCCGTGCGGGCCGGTGCGACTGCGGCGCGACCCCCGGTCCGCTGGGTGAGTGCGCGGACTACTATCACGCGATCCTGGCCGAGGAGCAGGCCGATCCCGAGATGGTCAGGTGGCACACGGTCGTGGTCTGCGCCTATCTCCTGCAACACCCCGCCAGGGGCCACGAGAAGCACCTCGACGGTCAGTTCCGCCTGCTGCAGTTCTACCTGGACAAGGGCCTCGACGCGTTGCTCCGCGCCGCGGCGCATCAGGTGGCGCGCAACAGGCGTGGATCGCGGTCGGGCTACGACATGGCCCCGCTGGAGGCGTACACGCCGCTCCCGCAGAGTGTGTCCCCCGGACCCTTCCGTGCGGGCTTCTGCGGGTTGCCGTTCAGGGACGGCAGCCTCGTTGCCGACGGATATCCGGCGTACGGCAGCCGCATCGAGAGCATCGCCGCAGCGACCGTGGAGTCCTGGAGAACCCTCACGGGCTGATGTGGGCAAGGGGCTCACCGAACTCACTCGCCTCGGCTTGCTCTCCGCGACGCAGGACGAGTTCGCGCCCGTGGAGCCCGTGCTCGGGTTCACCCCCGGACCCGTCGCGTTGAAGGGGGCCAGCGCCACTGTCAAGGGTCGGCGCTACGGCACCCGGGCCGCCCCTGTGACCTCTGTCGGTCCCTCCGAGGTCGGTGGCGCGTTCGTCGCGGGCTACCTCGGTGCGATCCCGGACGATCTGTACCCGGTGTGGGCCGCCAACGAGACCTCTGTCGGCCCCTCCGAGGTCGGCGGTGCGTTCGTCGCGGGCTACCTCAACGCGATCCTGGACGGCCTGCAACGAGACCTCTTCGGCCCGACTGGCCGCGCGCTACCAGTCTTCGGTGGCACCGATGCGGGACCGCCTCAAGCGCGGCATCTCGGTAGCCACCTTCATGGCCGCCTTCGCGGTCGTCGGCCAGAGACTCTTGGCATGGCTTGTCCAGCCACAGCATCTGGCTGGCCCGCCCGGCCGCGGCGAACTACCCCGTGACCAGGGCGATTCCCTCAATCTGTGATCCCAAGAGATTCTTAGTTGATCTTGCACAAGCTCCGGAGGGAGGAGAGAATTAATACAAATTTTCGAATCGCTTGATGGAGGTGTGATGGATCTGTTCGACATCGATCCTGAGCGCCTTCGTCATTCGAATGGCCCCGACGACGGCTGGTGGGACCGTCTGATCGCCAACTCGCCGCTGTGGTCCTCTGATGGCTCATCCGCCCGGGAGCCCTTCCCGATCATCAACTTCGGGCTCCGGCAGCGCGGCGACGCACTCGATGCCGCAAGCACGGACGCCCCGGGCGCGGACGTTCCAGGCACCGATCCCGACAGCACAACCAACGACGGCGCGGATGCCACGAGTGGGGCTGCCACCGGTACGAATGCCGCTGGCATGAGCGGTGCTGGCACGGACGGCGCTGGCGCGAACGCCGCGTGTTGGACCGCCGACAGCGCGGGATCTGACGCTGGTGCCGCCCGTGGGGCTTGTGCTGGTGCGGCTGCCGCTGGCGCGTATGGCGCTGGCTCTGGTGCCGCGTGCGGGGCTGCCGACAGTGCGGCATCCGCCGGTGAGAATGTCGGTGGCACGAACGGCGCTGGCGCAGATGCCGAGCGTGGAGCTGCCGACGGCGCAGGTACCACTGGCCCGGACGCTGCTGGCGCGGATGGTTCTGGCGCGGCCGGCCCGGGTGCGGGTGCGGGTGCTTCCGGCGGTGTGGGTGGGCGTGATCGTGGTCGTGGTCGTGGTCGGGGTCGTGTGCGGTCGTCGTGGGTGGTGGTGGGGTCGGTTCGTGAGGTGGCCCAAGAGCTGGCGCTGACGCCGCTTCCCGATGACGTGGATGTGTGCCTGGCCGAGGCGGAGGAGTTGCTGTTCGCCCGGGATCGGATCACCAGCGCGCTGGCCGATCGGGTGGGGCGGGTGCATCGTGCGGGTCAGGCCAGGCAGCATGGGCATGCCTCCACCCGGTGCTGGTTGCGCACGAGTGGGGGGATGACGGTGGGCGGCGCGGGCCGCCTGCTCACCCTGGGCGCGGAGTTGCCCCGCCTGCCGGTGGTGCGGGAGAAGTTCGCCACAGGGGAGTTGGCGGCCGGGGTGGTGGAGGCCATCTGCGCCGCCGTCGCCGGACTGACCGACGAGCAGGCCGCGCTGGCGGAGCCGATCCTGGTGGACCTGGCGGGCAAGGCCGGGGCGGCGGAGGTCGCCAAGGCCGGCCGCCACCTGCGGGCGGTGCTCGACCCCGATGGGGAAGAACGCGGCGAGCAAGCCGACTATGGGCGGCGGTTCCTGCGGGTCCGCCCGGGCAAGGGCGGCGGCGTGGAAGGGGAGTTCTATCTGCCGCGTGAGGCCGGTGCCCGGTTGATGGCGTTGTTGCAGGCGTACGCCAAGCTGAGGGCGCAGGGGGATGACCGCCCGCTGACGGTACGTCAGGCGGACGCGCTGATCGCCCTGCTGGAGCAGAAGATCGCCGCCGAGCTCCTCGTCGTGGTCAGCGCCGAATCCCTCCCCACCGACCCCGAAACCACCGACCCCACCGCCGACCCGGCCACCCAAGACCCCGCCGACCCTGCCGCCGACGACGACGTCAGCGACCACTTCGCAGACCTCGGCGACAGCGCCCCCAGCGACTACGTCCCCGACCCTGCCGGATGCACTGACGAGCCGAGCCAGGCCGACCCGGCCACCGAAGACCCTGCTGACCCTGCCGCCGATGACGACGTCAGCGACCACTTCGTGGACCTCGGCGACAGCGCCCCCAGCGACTACGTCCCCGACCCTGCCGGATGCTCCGAGGCCCCGAGCCAGGCCGTTGCCACCGGCGACTGCGACAGCGACGCCGAAAGCGCCGACGACGCTTGCGCTACCGCAGAGACCGGCCTCGGTGACGTGCGCGAAGCCGAACCCGGCCCCGCCACCAAGTACGCCACCGCCTCTGCCACCGACTCCGCCTCTGCCACCGACTCCGCCTCTGGCTCCGGCGACGCCGCGACCGGACTTCGTGATGAGGAATCTCTCGGCTGCGGGGTCGGTGAGCGCGAGGCCTGTGAGCGGCGGCCCGGCGAGTGCGAGCAGCGTGATGGAGCTAACGCTGCCTCCATCGAGAGCGACGACACCATGCGCACCGGCTCCGCTGAGAGCGACGAGAGTGCGCCCGCTAAGGGCGGAGACGGCGACCGTGCCGCGACTCAGTCTGGAGCACCGCACGCCACGCGGGGCGGCTCCGCATGGCCTGCCGACGGTGGCGAGCATTGGCACACAGCCCCTTCGGACACAGCCCCTTCGGACACAGCCCCTTCGGGCGCGACGGTTTCGGGTGCGACGGTTTTGGGCGCGACGGCTTCGGACGCGCGGCTATCACAGGCAGCGTGCTCGGAGGCTGCTCCATCGCACACAACGCCTTCGGAGGCAGCGCCTTCGGAGGCGGTGTGGACGGATCCTCCTCCCGAGGACGCCTCCGCACGTCACACCCACGCCGGGCCTGGGCCTGCGGGGGACTGCCGGCGTGGCCAGGGCACGTGCCGGTGCGACGGCCAGGGCGCGTGGCGGTGCAGTGGCGAGGTGCGCTGCTCGCGTGCGACGCAGGTGCCGGGGACATCGGGACCGTCGGGAGCGACGCCCGGCGGGTCCGGACCGGAGCGGGAGACACCACCCGGATGGGCATCGGGAACGGCACCGGGAGCCGGGCGTGGGACGCCGGGGACGGCGCAAGCAGCATCGCAAGGAGCGGCACAGGGGGCATCGCGGGGTGCGTCACCGGGATCAGCTCCCGGGGCGTCACCCGGAGCAGCGCCAGGTGCGTCGGCGGGCACGATGCCCGGAGCGTCGCTGGGGTCGGCACTGGGTGCCTCGCTGGGAGGGCCGCTGGGGATGGTGCCGCCGGGGTTGTTGCTGGCGACGGGGCAAGTGCTGCCCGTCTCCAGCGTGCACCGCCTCGCCCGCACCTCGACTCTGGTGCGGATCGTCATGAACGCCGACGGGCAGGTCCTCGACATGGGCCGCAAAGTCCGCCTGGCGACTCCTGCCCAGCGGCGGGCCATCTTCGCCCGGTACGCCACCTGCTGGGTCGACGGCTGCCCGCTCCCGGCGACCATGTGCCAGATCGACCACGCCGACAACTGGAGCACCGGCGGCCTCACGGATCTGAAGCTGCTGGGCCCGGCCTGCCAGTTCCACAACCGCGACCGCTACCAGCACCCCGACCGCTACACCCGCCGCAAAGTCGGCGAAGACCGCTGGGCCTTCACCTACCACCGCCTCGGACGAGCCCGACGACTACACGAGTAAGGCCGAAGGCACGGGGGTGAGCGATGCGCAGGGCAGGCCCGGGCGCACGCACGGGCAAATCCGGGCGGCGCGCGGACAGGCCCCGCCGGCTGCGCGCGTGACCACCCGAGCCGAGGGTCGAGGGGCAACACGGGGATCGACGGGAGGCGTGAGGAAAGAGTCGCCGGTGCGCTGGCCACTGGGCTCACAGTCCTTCACAGTGCGCCGCTGGGCCTCACCGTGCGCCGACGGTTCTCACACTGTGCACGAAGCTTCGCAGCGCGGCGCAGGGCTTCGCCGTGCGCCGTAGGGCTTCGCAGCGTGCTGCAATGCTTCACGCGCGCCGGAGTTCGGTCATCGCTCCCGTCCGCTCCGCTCCCTCGAGCCTGGCGGACCACTGTGGAACACGGCGTCGCGTGGCACCGCAGCATGGCGTCCGGGGTCACGACGCCTTGACCGCAGATCTGAGCCGCTGGGCGGCACTGTGAAGCCCCGTGGGGTGGACGGCGAAGCCGAGCCCCGCCTGGTGCCGGAAGCAGGCGGCGCCCTGCCCAGGTCGTGCGGACCGAGGGCGGGAGCGCCGCGCGGAGCCAAGCGAAAGGACATCGCGGGGGTAGTACGGACCGAGGGCGGGGAGCGCCGCGCGGAGCAAGGGAAGGGGCACCGCGGGGGGGTAGTACGGACCATGGACGGGGCACCGCCCGGAGCGCGGAAGGGAGCGCCCGTGCGGGGCAAAGGGAATGGGCACCGCGCGGAGCGCGGAAGGGCGCACCGCGCGGTGCTGGGGAAAGCGCCCTGCGGGGTGGTGGGCCTTCCCTGAAGGGCGTCCTATCCCTGGAGGGCGTCCTGTCCCTGCGGGGCGTCCTGGTCGGGGGTCGGGGACGCGGAGGGCGAAGCGGACGCTGACGCCGAGGCCGAGCCGGCGGGCAGTGCGCTGCCGCGCTTCCACTGGTTCCAGCTCAGCTGCCAGTAGCTCCAGCCGTTGCGCCAGTCGAGCTTGCGCTTGGTGCCGGTGACCGTGATGACGTCACCGCGCTGGCTGATGCCGTAGAACCACTGGGCTCCAGCGGGGGTGGCGCGCACGCAGCCGTGGCTCTGGTTCGACTTGCCCAGGAACTGGTAGTCGCCCGCGCTCTGGTGGACGTACTCGCCGCTGTCGGAGATCCGGACCGCCCAGGGGATCTCCAGCTTGTAGTAGAGCGGGTCCTTGGGGTCGGTGACGCCGAGCCAGGACGAGGTCATCGTTTCGACCCGCTTCTTGCCCATCGCGAGGTGCACGCCGGTGGTCGTGAGGTAGACGTCGACGCCGTTGCGCTTAAGGCCGCCGCGGCCCGCGCTGATGGGGATGGTCTTGGCGAGCTTCCCGTCGCGGCGCACCTTCATCACGTGCCTCTTGGTGTCGACCACCGAGATGTTGGCGGTGCCGACGGCGAAGCGGCGCGAGACGTCCTTGGCGGCCTCGTTGCCGGGGATCTGGCTCAGCCTGGCGGTGAACAGGACCTTCTGGTGCGGCTTCCAGTAGGTCTTGGTGCGATAGATGACCTTGCGGTCGGAGACCCAGCGCCATGCGCCCTCGACGGGCTTTTGGGCCTGGACCTGCAGCACCGCTTCCGCGGCCGCCTTGTTTCGTACGGCGCGGTCGAAGGTGACGATGATCGGGAAACCGACGCCGACCCGCTCGACCTTCTCGCCCATGGGCGTGATGTCGGCGATGCCGAGCTTCGGCTTTCCTGTCTTGCGTGCCGTCTTGGACGCCGCGCGCGGGGCGAGTGCCGCCGCCTCGACGCCCTGGGCCTGAGTGGCCGGGGCCTGAGTGGTCGTACCGGCCGCACCAGTGACTGATGCGGCGGGAGCGGTTGTGCCTCCCGCCGAGCAGGCCGTAGCGACGGCGATGGCGGCAACGCTGAGTGTTACGTGGGCCGCCCGCCGGAGGGTATTCACGGTCTACTCCTCATAGGGGGTGTTCACAGCGAATTGCACTGAGTTGGAACGTGCGAAACGGTGGTTTTGTGCGGCCGATTCTGTAACGATCAAGTAACACCGATATGGGTGGTCCCGGTCGGATTTGCCGGGCCGCTCTGCCGTACGATCGGCCGCGTGCTGCTGATGACGCTGGACGCCTGTCCCGGCGGGCCCGGACTCTCCGCCCGCGACGACGAGGAGGCGCTGCGGATCGCCGCCGAGGCCTTCTCCGGGACGGATCCCGTCGTGGCGGTGGACGAGGACGACCGGGACGCGCCCCTCCGCTTCCTGCGGCGTGACGTCACCGGCGCGTTCGTGGCGATCCAGACGCGTCCCCCGATCGCCGAGGCTCTCGGCCTGCTGCCGCACCCCGAGGGCGGGTGGTATCGCGAGACGTGGCGGACGGCCGCCTCCGTCGAGCCTCCCGGGTACGGCGGCACGCGGGCGACGGCGACGGGAATCTATTTCCTGTTGGAGCCGGGCGAGGAGTCGGTCTGGCACGCCGTACGGTCCGACGAGGTGTGGTTATGGCACCGGGGCGGGCCGTTGACGCTCGTGCTCGGCGGTGCGGGCGAGCGGCCCGGCCGGGAGGACGTGATCGTCCTGGGGCCGGACGTGGAGAACGGGCAGGTCCCGCAGGCGGTGGTGCCGGCGGGCACCTGGCAGGCGGCCCGCCCGGCGGGAGACGAGGGCGTGCTGGTGAGCTGCGTCGTGTCACCCGGCTTCGACTTCGCCGACTTCACCGCGCTCTGAGGCCCGACTTCACCGTGCTCTGAGGCTGATTCACCGTGCTTTGAGGTCGGCTGCGCCGCGTCCAGTGACGGGTCGCCCCTGTGTCCATAAGGTGGCGCGGCTCATGAGGTTGCGCTGCTCATGAGGTTGCGCTGCTCATGAGGTTGCGCTGCTCATGAGGTTGCGCTGCTCATGAGGTTGCGCTGCTCATGAGGTTGCGCTGCTCATGAGGTTGCGCTGCTCATGAGGTTGCGCTGCTCATGAGGTGGTGCGGCTCAGGTGGTGGTGCCGGGGAGGCCGACTCGGTCGGGCACCTGGCGGGGCAGGCCGCGCAGCCACCCTTCCACGTCGGCGGGCCACCAGCGGCCCGCGGACAGCCCGCGCAGCGTCTCCTTGACGGCGCCGGCCGAGGCGGGGCTCGGCACCACCCGGGTCGGCGCGGCCCCGGCGAGCACGCCGAGCCACCAGTGCCGCCACGTGGGCGTGAGGCTGTCGGGGTCGAGGACGATGTAGTAGTCGGGGAGCACCAGCCGGTAGGCACGCAGCGCCCCGGCCGCCGCCTCGATGGCCACCTCCAGGCCGCCCACCGGCGTCGTACCGTCGAAGAAGCCGGTCCACGCCTCACCGACGTCGGCCAGCGGATCGGCGTCGTGCAGTACGTACGTCGCGCTCGCGCGCGTCACCACGTCGGTCATCTCGGCGGGCGTCCGTTCCCCGCGCAGAATCGCCCGCACGTTGTGCAGGCCGTCGAGCCCCGCGATCACCTCGGCCGCCCGGTCACCCACCACCACGACCACCGTGCTGCTCAGCCGTCGCATACGGGAAGTCTAGGAAGCCTGGTGATAACCGTACGGACCCGGGGGTAGGCGAGCACGGGTAGAGGCGAGCACGGGTAGGCGAGCACGGGTGGAGCGAGCAGCGGGGGGAGAACCGGGGTGCGGGACAGGGACCGCTGGGTGCTGACCGACGGCGCGTGGACGGCGAGCGCGAGCGAACGTGACCGTACGGTCGCCGACCCGGCGACCGGAGAGCCGGTGGGCGACTTCCCCGCCGGGTGCGCCGAGGACGTGGAGCGGGCGGTCCACTCGGCTCGCCGCGCCCAGCCCGCATGGGCCCGTACGGCTCCCGCCGACAGGGCGGCGTGCCTGCACCGGATGGCCGGCCGGATCGAGGCCCGCGCGGACGAGCTGGCCGCGCTGGTGACCAGGGAGATGGGCAAGCCGATCGGCGACAGCCGCGGCGGTGTGGCGGCGGCGATCGGCACGCTCCGGCAGTATGCCGAGCTGGGGCCGCTGCACCGGGGACGGAGCCTGCAGGGCGGCTGGGACGCCACCGATCTCATGGTCCACGAGCCGCTCGGCGTGGTCGCGGTGATCACACCGTGGAACGACCCGGTGGCCATCGCCTGCGGGCTCGTCGGAGCGGCCGTGGTGACCGGCAACGCGGTGGTGCACAAGCCGTCGGAGCGCACACCGCACACGGGGGCGCTGCTCGCGGAGCTGATGGCGGCGGAGCTGCCGCCGGGCGTGCTGACGATGGTGCCGGGCGACCGGCATCCGGGCGAGACCCTGGCCGCGCACCCGGGTATCGACCTCGTCGCGCACGTCGGCTCGACCGCCGCGGGCCGGGCCATCGCCGCCGTCGCCGCGCGCACCGGCGCGAGGACCCTGCTGGAGAACGGCGGCAAGGATCCGCTGATCGTGGACGCGGGCGTGGACGTGAAGTGGGCGGCGGGACAGGCGGCGACCGGCTGCTTCGCCAACGCCGGGCAGATCTGCACCTCCGTCGAGCGGGTCTACGTCCACCGCGACGTCGCCGAGGAGTTCCTCGCCGCGCTCGTGCAGCGGGCCGAGGAGCTGCGCATGGGGCCTGGCATGAACGAGGAGACGACGCTCGGCCCGCTCGTCGACCGGGCGCAGCGCGACGTCGTCGACCGGCACGTACGCGGCGCGATCGAGGCGGGGGCGCGGCTGCTGACCGGGGGATATGTGCCCGAGGGGCCGGGGGCGTTCTATCCGCCGACCGTCCTGGCCGACTGCACGGAGAACATGGACGTCATACGCGAGGAGACGTTCGGCCCGGTCGCGGCGGTGCGGGTGGTGTCGTCGTTCGACGAGGCGCTCGAGCTGGCCCGCGAGTCGCGGTATGGCCTGGCGGCCACCGTCCTCACCCCGTCGATGGCCAACGCCCAGCGGGCCTGGCGCGAGCTGCCGGTGGGCACGGTGAAGATCAACGCCGTCTTCGGCGGAGCGCCCGGCGGCGCGGCCCAGCCGGTGCGCGCCAGCGGGCACGGGTTCGGGTACGGCCCCGAGCTGCTCGACGAGATGACCCATACCAAGGTCGTCCATCTGAGCCCGCTCCCCTGAGTCGATCACCGGGACCGGCTGTCAAGAGATTCTGAGCTTTGACCCGACACTGAGCGCGGGGCGCGCGATCGGCGGTGACGTGCTGCCTACGGTCTTTCTCGTACGATCCGTCACCTCGGGGGAGACTCATGATCATCAGCTCGGCCGCCGCCGCCCTCGCCGCAACCCTGATCGCCGGACCGGTCGCGTTCGCGGACCCAGCGCCGCCCGGGGGAGCTTCCGGGGACGACGCGATCCCGGTCGCGACCACGATCTCGGCGCCGCTCGACACGGCGGTCTACGACCCCCGCTACACCAGCGAGTACGGCCCCTCCGGCCCCGACGGCCTGGGGATGGCCGGCACCGCACCCGCCGCGCTGCCCGTCACGAGGCCCGTCACGAGGCCCGTCACCATGCCGGTCACGAGGCCCGTCACGAGGCCCGTCACGAGTCAGGCCATGGAGCCGAAGCAGGCCGTCTATCACACGAAGGGCAAGGACGGTGTGCGGCACGACGTGTACGTCGTCCCGATTTCGGATGATCCCTCCCAGCCGATCACGCTGCCCGACTTCGGCTTCAAGACGTTCCACGTGGCGAACAAGCCGCGCGCCCACACCAAGCAGCGTGCGCACAAGCCGAAGAAGGCCCAGCACCGTACGGCCGTCCGCGGTGGGGGGAAGAAGAAGCACCGCCACGGCGGCAAGGGCATACACCGCGGCCGCTGACCGATCACGCGCTGACCGATCACGTGCTGACCGATCACGTGCTGACCGATCACGTGCTGACCGATCACGTGCTGACCGATCACGTGCTGACCGATCACGCTGCCGGTGCGGGCAGGTGGGCGGCGGCCCTGCGGCGTTCGGCCTCGGCGCGGGTCGCCGCCTCCCTGACCGGGCGCTGCACGAGCATTCCGGCCAGTGTGGCAGCGGTCGCGCTGCCCAGCCCGATGACCCAGCCCACCGGGCCGAGCGGCCGGCAGCCGAAGACGGCGCTGACCCCCGGCACCGTGACGATGAACCACAGGACGGCCAGCGACGACAGCGACGCGAGCACGACGATCCTGTCCCGGCCGCCCCCCGCGAGCGTCTGCAGGAGCTGCGCGGACACGAGGGCGACCAGGCCGATCGTGTTCGCGCGCCCGCGGGTGCCCGTCATGCGTCCGAGGATCCACGCGACCGTCGCCGCCGCCGTCGTGACCGCCGCCCGCAGGTAGATGTCGCGGGTCAGCGACGCGCCCAGCGACGCCTCGGGGCCCTCGGCCAGCAGCTCGTCCGGATCGGTCGACGCGGGCGGCCGTACGGCGACCGCCATGGCCGGCACCATGTCGGTGAGCAGGTTCACCAGCAGGAGCTGCCGGGCGTTGAGCGCGCTCCCGCCGGCCAGCAGGTTGGACCCCACGGTGAACGCGATCTCGCCGATGTTGCCGCCGAGGAGGATGCTCAGCGAGTCGCGCACCGAGGTCCACATCGCCCTGCCCTCGACGATGGCGTCCACGATCGTCTCGATGCGGTCGTCGGTGACGACGAGGTCGGCGGCGGACCGCGCGGCGGGCGTCGCGCGGGAGCCGAGGGCGATCCCGACGTCGGCCGTACGGATGGCGGGCGCGTCGTTGGCGCCGTCACCGGTGACGGCGACGACCTCACCGGCCCGGCGCAGGCACGTGACGATCCTGGCCTTGTGCGCGGGGGTGGTGCGGGCGAAGACCGCCACCTGGGGCAGCACCTTGGTCAGCGTCTCGTCGTCGAGCTCGTCCAGCTCGGGACCGGTCATGACGCGCCGGCCGTTCAGCGCGTTCAGCTCGACCGCGATGGCCTCGGCGGTGCTGGGGTGGTCGCCGGTGACCATGACGATCCGCACTCCGGCCCGCATGAGGCGCCCGACGCTCTCCGCGGCCGTGGACCTGACCGGGTCGGCCAGGCCGAGGAACCCGAGGAAGCACAGCTCGTCGATGCGCGACTCGTCGAGGTCGCTCCGGTCGGAGGCGGGCCGCTGCGCGACGGCGAGCACCCGGTAGCCCTGCCGGGCCAGCCGCTCCACCTCGTGCACCAGCTCCGCGCGCACGGTCTCGTCGCAGGGCACCGCCCCGGTGTCGCGGTGCACGGTGGTGCAGTGGGTGAGCACGATCTCGGGCGCGCCCTTCACACTGAGCAGGTGCCCATGCTCGGTGCGGCCGAGCACGGCGTGGTAGCCCCGGCCCGGTTCGAACGGCAGCTCGTCCACGCGCTCCCAGCTCTCGAACCCTTCGGCCGGCGTGACGCCGAGCCGGTGGGCGCCTTCGAGCACCGCGCGGTCGGTCGGGTGGGCGATCACCCGTCCCCCGCCGGACTTGGGGCTGGCCCGGACGGCCGCGGCGAGGACGCGCCGCAGCCACGCGTCCGCCTCCTCCAGCGGACGGCCCGACCACCCGTTCGACAGGTGCCGCAGGCTGATGCGGCCCTCGGTCAGCGTGCCGGTCTTGTCGAAGCACAGCACGTTGACCCGGCCCAGGGCCTCGATGGTGGACGGGTTGCGCACCAGGGCGGCGCGCCTGGACAGCCGCCGTGCGGCGGCCAGCTCCGCCACCGTGGCGACGAACGGCAGCCCCTCGGGCACGGCGGCGACCGTCAGGCTGACGGCGGGCGTGAGCGCCGCGGCCAGCGGCCGTCCGCGCAGGAGGTCGGTGAGGAGCAGCACCACACCCGAGGCGATCGACAGCGGCAGGATGCGCCGGCTCAGGTCCCGAAGGCGCAGCTCGACGCCGGTCGGCGGGCTCGGCTCGCCCGCGAGCCTGGCGCTGCGCCCCGACTCGGTCATGTCGCCGGTCGCGACGACCACCGCCCGGCCGCTGCCCGCCGCGATCGAGGTTCCCTGGTAGACCATCGAGCTGCGGTCGGCGACGGCCGCCGCCACGGTCGGCGCGGCCGTCTTCGTGACGAGCTGCGACTCGCCGGTGAGCGTCGACTCGTCCACCTCCAGCCCGACGGCCTTGATGACGCGGGCGTCCGCGGGCACGGCGTCCCCTGCCCGCAGCTCGATGACGTCGCCGGGCGCGAGGTCGGCCTTCGTCGTCTCGACGACGCCGCCGGGGCGGCGCAGCCGTACGAGGACCTCGGTCGACTCGGTCAGGCTCAGCAGCGCCCGGTCGGCCTTGAACCGCTGCACGCCGCCGAGGAACGCGTTGATGACCATGACCCCGCTGATCAGCACGGCGTCGAGCACCGAGCCGACGAGGGCCGAGATGCCCGCGCCGGTCGCGAGGGCGGGCGTGAGCGGGTTGGCGAGCTCCTCCAGCGTGGCCCGGGCCAGCGAGTGCGGCCCCTCCGCCTCCTCGGGCACGGCCTGCGCGCGGCGCCTGCCCGCCTCCTGCTCGCCGATGCCCTCCGACGAGGAACGGAGCCGCGCGAGCACCTCACGCGCCGACATGGCGTGCCATGGTGTGCTGTCGGCGCGGGCCGGGGTGGAGACGCGGCCGGCGTTCTGCCCGTCCCACTCGCCGAGCACGATGGCGCCCAGCGAGACGGCGGCGCTGGCGAGCTGCGCCCGGCGCAGGGCGGTGGCGGCCGGGCCCGCGACGGCCAGCAGGGTGCCGACGCACGCGCCGGCCGCGCCGAGCCGTACGGCGTTCGCGCTGTTGCCGCGCGCCCGGGGCAGGCAGCGCAGGAACAGGTGGACGCCGTTCAGCTCGCCGGCGATGTCGGCGTCCCACGGCACCACGTGGCCGGGTTCCTCGGCAGCAGGATCGACCACACCGACGCCGATGTCGGCCTGGGCGAGCGCGTGCCAGGCGTTCTTCGACACGACGGCCACGCAGTGGCCCGCCGCCTGCAGGTCGTGCACGTGCCCGGCGAGCTCGGGGCCTCCGGGCAGCGTACGGACGATCCCGAGGCGCTGGGCGAGGCCCTCGTCGCCGCCCGCGAGCATGACCGTGCCGGCCGCCTTGGCGGCGCTGACGACGGGCACGGCCAGGGCGTCGATCTCCGGGGCGAGACCGGCGACGGCGACCCGTGAGCCGTCCCTCGACACCTCCACCGCCCGCAGTCCGCGTGACCGCCAGAGGTCGGCGTCCGAGAGCAGGAGATCGGGGTCGGGCAGCGGACGGACCGACCAGTCCTCCACGGTCGCCGTGTGGCCGGGGTCGGAGAAGTCGATGAGCGAGTAGAGCCGGGAGTACAGCTCGCCGGTGTCCTCCCCCTCACGCAGCGGCTCGACCCGGTCGATCGTCCACGAGCCGGTCGTCAGCGCGTCGGCGTGCAGGATGACGGTGTCGACGCGGTCCATCTTGCGCAGGCAGTCGGCGTCGAAGACGACCGTGTCGTGCTTGCCGAGCGCGCGGGTGACCGCGCCCGCGAACGCGTCGCGGCTGAGGTCGGCGACCCGTGGAGTGCCGGCGACGAGGATCGACACGGCCCGTTCGCCCCGCATGAGCGCCCGCGTCAGCGCGTACGCGGCGGCGCTGATCGGGGCGACCACGTCGGCGTAGCGCTCGATCGGCCCGTGCGGCAGGTGGGTCGGCCGCTGCCGGGTCTCGGCCCTGATGTGGTGGTAGGCGCCCGGACGCGTGGCGAGCCGCTCCTCCAGCCTCTCCCACGCGTGCCGGCTGGCTCTGGTCTCGACATAGCGGCCCACGTTGGCGACGGCCTGCACGAACAGCGCGGTGGGACGGAGCGTGAGGGTCTGGGTGACGAGGTTGGCGGTGTTGAACAGGGCGTCGGTGGGACCATGCCCCAGCCTGCGGTCGAGCTGTTCGCGGATCGCGGGCGTGGCGTTGACCAGTTGCAGCAACGCGGGCACGGCCACTGGGAGCTGCGGGGCCCGGATGGCCCTTCCCAGGAAGATCAGCCCGATTCCGGCGATGCCGGCCGTCAGCCGTACGGTCGCCCGCAGGTGCTCCTCGACGAGCTGGACGGGGCTCTCGTGGGCGTGCTCCTCCTGCTCGTCCAGCTCCGTGACGAGGGTCAGCAGCTTGTCGTGGTCGACCCGGTCCGGGTCGCAGGCGACGAAGACGGCGGAGATGCGGCCGTTGACCTCCGCCCGCTCGACGCAGGGGAGGGCCTCGAGCCGCTCCTCCAGATGACTCGCCGCGTCCTCGGAGCCCGGCCGGCCGATCCCGCGCAGGTCGATGCGCACCCCGCCGGGGCAGACGTGCATGTCGCGCGGGCAGGGAAGCAGCTCCCGGAACGGCTCGGGCAGCACGCCGCGCAACAGGGTCAGGGACGTCGTGAGCGCCTGGTTCAGGAACATTCGGCTCTCCAGCAGATGGGAGCCCGGACGCCGGGTCCGGGAAGGAACGGGCGGCCGCACCGGAGGGTCAGCCGGTGGGGGCCAGGTCGCCTCGTCACCGCGGCGCGAGCGCGCGGCTGCGGCTGTGCCACGTCGGCGGACGGCCGCAGACATCGGTGGCGGGCTGCCGGAGTGCCCGGAAACACCTCATCCCCCTCCTCGCGAGAGTCGGGGGGAACTCACGAATGGATTCCGCCTGAACCCATACGAAGGCTCAGGCGGCGGTCATAACGGTCGTGTGCGACCGTCCTCGGATACTTTTCCTCCATCCGGAGCCCGAGAAACGCGGGAATGCGAGAAACGCGGGAATACGGGCGTGAGGGGAAAATCCGGATGAGGTGGGAGTGAGGGAAACTGATCGGCGCGCCGAGGGGGCGCGCCGGGCCGCGGAGTCACCCGATGGTGAACGCGGGCCAGTCGAGCAGGGTGAGCAGCTTGCGCAGGCTCGGCTTGACGTTGTCGAGCCGGATCGGCCGGCCTAGGGGAGAGTCGGACAGCAGGGCCAGGGCGCGCAGGCCGGAGAGGTCGATGAACTGGAGCTCGGCGACGTCCACGGTTCCCGTGCCCGGGCTCGCCCACTGCCGGTGCAGGGCGTCGGCCATCGCGTCGCCGTTGGTGAGGTCGATCTGTCCGATCAGCCGTACGCCGCCGTCTTCGGAGGAGCGTACGACCAGTTGCTCGTCGAGATAGAGCAGAGTTCTCTTGCTCTGGGCCGATTCGAGCGACCCATTGACGATCATCATGTCGGTGCCGCCTTCCATGTAGAGGGGCAGCCACCTCCGAGCATCACCGTCGCCGCTCACCGGTGTCAACCCGGCCGCCGTACGGCCGCGCCGTACGGCCGAGAGCGGTTCCGTCGCCGAATGGCCCGCTGCCTGCGGCGACGCGCTCCCGGCCGTACGTTTCAGGCTTTGTGCGCGACGCCGCCGACGAACGTGTGATAGGTGATGCCGGGCTCGAAGACCTCACCCGGGTCCGGCCGCCACTCCGGGAGCGGCACCAGGCCGGGTTCGAGGAGCGGCAGGTCGCCGAAGTAGGCCAAGATCTCCTCGCGGGTGCGCCACCGGCCCGTGCCCAGGTTCTCGTTGAACAGCTTTTCGGCCGTGGTCGCCTGCGCCGACACATCGGGCATGCTCGGCCCCGGGTTGTGGAAGTGGGACAGCGCCAGATAGCTGCCCGAGGGCAGGGCCTCGCGGAAGCGCGCGGCGATCCCCTGGGGGTCCTCGTGGTCGTTGACGTGATGCAGGATCGCGAACAGCAGCAGGGCCACCGGCTGGTCGAAGTCGATGAGCGCGCGGACCCCGGGGTGCCCCAGGATCGACTCCGGGTCGCGGATGTCGGCCTCGACGACCGTGGTGCTCCCGTTGGTCGCGAGCAGCGCCCTGCCGTGCAGGAGCACGATGGGGTCGTTGTCGACGTAGACGACGCGAGCCTCCGGGGCGACCTTCTGGGCCACTTCGTGCACGTTGCCCTGCGTGGGCAGGCCCGAGCCGATGTCGAGGAACTGCCGGATGCCCGCCTCGGCGGCCAGATGGTGTACGACGCGCCGGAGGAAGGCGCGGTTCGACCGGCCCGCCGCGGGGGCGTCCGGGGCGATCCGCAGCGTGGCCTCGCCCACCTGCCGGTCGATGGCGTAGTTGTCCTTGCCGCCGAGGAAGAAGTCGTAGACACGGGCGATGCTCGGCTTGCTCGTGTCGATCCTGGCGAACGCCTGGGCGCGTCCGGCAGGGTCGTCGCCCGGGTGCTGGTCGTTGTCGGCCATGATCCGTCCTGTTCCTCGCCGTGCCGGTTCAGATCGTGATCATGCTATGAGCTTCCGGGGCCGCAGAGAAGGATGTTTGCGCTAAATGGCGCGAACCGGTCGGCCAGCGAACAGCATCGGCCGGCGAAGTGTCCGGTCGGAGGGTGAAGTGTCCGGTCGGAGGTGAAGTGTCCGGTCGGTGGGCGAGGGCGGTCGTGGCGGGCGGCCGTGGACAGCGGGCCGCCCACGGGTGCGCACGAGTGCCGGATCAGACGCTGACGCCGACCCCGCCGCGCGTCTGCGCGCCGTAGCGCTCCAGCTCCTTCGCGAGGTCGAGCGGCCTGATCTGGGCGCGTCCGTCGAGGACCTCCTGGGTGATCAGGTCGGCGGGCACCAGCCAGGACACCTCGAACTCCAGCCCGTCCGGATCCTTCGCGTAGAGGGCCTTGGTGGTGGAGTGGTCGGACGCGCCGACCAGGGCGTTCATCTCCGTCAGCCTGGTCGCGATCCGGTGCAGCTCGGCGAGCGTGTCGACCTCCCAGGCGAGGTGATAGAGGCCGACCGTCGCGCGCCCGGCGGCCGACGGCCCCGCCTGCGCCCCGATCTGGAACAGCCCGAGGTCGTGGTCGTTCGAGGAGCCCTCGGCCTGCAGGAAGGCCGCCCCGGGGAACGACTGGACGACGCGGAAGCCGAGGGCCTCCTGGTAGAAGGCCACGCTGCGGGAGACGTCCCGCACGTACAGCACGGCGTGGTTGAGTCGCTGGACCGGCATGACGCCCTCCCGAAAACTTGAACGCTCAAGTAATTGTACCTCGGTGGGTTTCCCGGAAACTGTCGGTGCCAGGTCGTACGGTTGCCACCGGGCAGCGCCGGGGGCGCTGCCCGGGAGCGGTCCGGAGATCGGTGCCGGCGAGAGGCCGGCGGAGGGGGACGACATGATCGTGGACAGGGCGACGCGGGAGCACGAGGACAACCTGGTCCTGTTCCGGGCGGTGCACGAGGTCGCGGTCCGTCATGCCGGCGCGCCGTACCACCAGGTGATCTCGGCGCTGGCCGCCTGCCTGCCCGACACTCCCCGATTGGCCGACGACGAACTGCGGCGCATCGCCGAGGAGATCACCCTCGGCCGCGACCCCTCGGGCTTGTGAGCCGCCGCCTGCGGCATCGCGAACGCGTGCCGAGGCGTCGGGCTCAGGGACCGCCATGGTTGACGCTGTGAGCCTCCACCGCCCGAGGCCGGCACTCGCCTGACCGGCGTGCTGCCGGTCGCCGCTGTCGGCGCGCAATGCCCACGGGTGGCGCGGAGCGGACGGCGAGGTGTCAGTCCATCTCGCGGACCGGCATGCTCTGCTCCATGGTGCAGGCGGTGGGCTGCGATCCGCAGAACGCGGCCTGCAGTTTGAGCGAGTGTGTCTTGGTGATCGGTCCCTGCGACCGCCCCATCACGAAGGCGGGGGAGACGGATCCGTTGAGGCTCTGGTTGAACCGGCCCGAGGCGGACCTGCCCTGGACGGCGTTCGCGCGCCCTCCTGCGATCATCTGACGTCCGCCTCCACCGGTTCTGCGGACGCGGCCGGCCGTGGGCTCCTCGTGTACGGGCGGCGGGGTGGCACGCACTGCTGCGGACGGTCGGGGGCCATGCGTCGCTGCCGGCGGTGAGGCGAGATGCGCCGTCGCGGGCTGTGCGGCGCAGATTCCCGCCGCCGGGATCATGAGTGCGGCCATGGCCAGCCGCCGGGCCGTGAGGACTACGGCGTCGACGGGGGGCCGCGTCCAGTAGCGGGACATATCGCTATAACGCCTTCCTGCTGGACGGCCGGCGAAGAGCGCCGGCCGTCCGGGTTCCGTGGATCGGCGGCCTCATACCCGGCCGGCGCGGGTCCGTGACCTGTGCTGGGCAAGATCGGCACAGGTCCTTACGGCTTCTTGGCGCCCCGGTCCACGGTGCCCGGCCGGGGTGCTCGCGGTCAGGTGTGCAGGAGCGCGGCGGGGTCGGCCATGACCTGCTCGATCACCTGGCCGGCCGCGCCGAGGGCGGCGGCCTCTGCGCCGAGCCGTGACACGACCACGGGCGGCACGGCGCCGCGCATCTGGCCGAGCCGGTCCTTCAGCGTGTCGGCGACCATGTGGCCGATCCAGGGGAAGAGCGGCGCGTAGATGCCGCCGAGGACGATCGCGTCGGGGTCCACGAGGTTGACCGCCGACGACAGAGCCACGCCGAGCGCCCAGGCCGCCCGCTCGCAGGCGGCACGCGCGTCCGCGTCGCCTTCCTGGAGCCGGGACAGCACCCACGCCACGCCCTGCTGAGCGGGCAGGAGCATCTCGGGTGAAGACGACGGTTCGCGCGGCTCCCCCGACGTGCCCGTCTCCTCCGACGTGCGTGTCTCCCACGACGCGCCCGTCTTCCCCGATGTGCCCGTCTCTCGCGATTTGTCCGTCTCTCCTGCTTTGCCGGCATCCTCGCGCGGCGGCATCCCGCCCGGCGGGTTCCCGGGCGCCGCAGCCGGGGGCACGGGGGCGGGCCGGACCGAGGCGGCGGCGCGGGCGGCGGTCAGAAGGGCGTCCTGGCCCGCGTACTGTTCGAGGCAGCCCCGCCCGCCGCAGCGGCACGGCGGGCCGTCGGGGGAGACGACGACATGTCCGAGCTCCCCGGCGAAGCCGTGCGCGCCACGGAAGAGCCGGCCGCGGACCACGAGGCCCGCACCGATGCCGATCTCTCCCGACACATGCAGGAAGTCCGGCAGCCCCGACCCGAACCACAGCTCGCCGAGCGCGGCCAGGTTGGCCTCGTTCTCCACACGTACGGGGAAGGGGAACCGCAGGAGCGACGCCAGCGGCACGTCGCGCCAGCCCAGGTTCGGCGCGTTGTGGACGACGCCGCTGGTCATGTCCACAGGGCCGGGTACGGCCAGCACGCCGCCGACCACCCGCAGGCCGTTCTCCACAGCTTCATCCACAACCGCGGAGGCCAAATCCCCAAGTCGCGCGATCACATCCACAGGGGGTGCGGCCCGGTTGTCCACAGCCTGTGTACGACGCAGCCGTACCGTCCGGGCGAGATCGACCACGCACACCGCGAGATAGTCGACGTTCACCTCCAGACCGAGCGCGGCGACGTGCTGACCGCTGATCCGGATCTCGACGCCGGGCCTGCCGCGCTCGCCGTCCCGGACGGCGCCGGTCTCCACCACGAGCCCGCCTTCGATGAGGTCGCCGACGAGCTTCGACACGGTGGTCTTGGTCAGGCCGGTCATCTCGGCGAGGGCGGCCCGGGTCACCGACTCCCGGGCGCCGACCGCGGCGAGGACGAGCGCCAGGTTGCGGGCGCGCATCGCGTCATGCCGCAGGGCCTGCGTCATCGCACCCTCCACGCCACCTCATCACGGTCGCGGCTCTCGCGCCCGTGCCGTCCGTAGCTCTCGTGCTCGTGCTCGTACCGCCGGCTGCGCTCGCGCTCCTGCACACGTGCGGCCCGCCTCACGCCGTTCCCGCCCGCGTCATCGCACCCCTCCACGCGACTCCCGCCGCACGCCCGACGGGCTGTGCCATCACATCTTCCACTGCCGGAGGTTGATAACCCGGACACACCCCCTTGACCCTGCGGCTCCTCACGTCCGATATTTAGTCCACAACATAGACTAATTCGGAGGCGACCCATGTACACCCCCACTCCCGAGGACCGCTTCACGTTCGGGCTGTGGACCGTCGGCTGGCAGGCGCGCGACCCGTTCGGCGACGCCACCCGGGCCCCGCTGGACCCGGTCGAGAGCGTCCACCGCCTTGCCGAGCTCGGCGCGTACGGTGTGACCTTCCACGACGACGACCTCCTCGCGGTGGAGCCGGACCGGACCAAGGCCATCGAGAGCTTCAAGAAGGCGCTCAGCGAGACCGGCATGAAGGTGCCGATGGCCACGACCAACCTCTTCACCCATCCGATCTTCAAGGACGGCGGGTTCACCAGCAACGACCGCGACGTCCGGCGCTACGCCCTGCGCAAGGTCATGCGCAACATCGACCTCGCCGCCGAGCTGGGCGCGAAGACGTACGTGTGCTGGGGCGGCCGTGAGGGCGCCGAGTCCGAGGCCGCCAAGGACGTGCGGGTCGCGCTCGACCGCTACAAGGAGGGCTTCGACCTCCTGTGCCAGTACGTGATCGACAAGGGCTACGACATCCGGTTCGCCGTCGAGCCCAAGCCGAACGAGCCGCGCGGCGACATCCTGCTGCCGACGATCGGCCACGCCCTGGCGTTCATCAACTCGCTGGAGCACCCCGAGATGGTGGGCCTCAACCCCGAGGTCGGCCACGAGCAGATGGCCGGGATGAACTTCGTGCACGGCATCGCCCAGGCGCTGTGGCACGGCAAGCTTTTCCACCTCGACCTCAACGGCCAGCACGGCCCGAAGTACGACCAGGACCTCATCTTCGGCCACGGCGACGTGAAGAACGCGTTCTTCCTCGTCGACCTGCTGGAGAACGGCGGCTACGACGGCCCGCGCCACTTCGACTACAAGCCGCTGCGCACCGAGGACAAGAACGACGTCTGGGAGTCGGCCGCCGCCAACATGCGGACCTACCTCATCCTCAAGGAGAAGTCGAAGGCCTTCCGCGCCGACCCCGAGGTGCAGGAGGCGCTGGCCGCCAGCAAGCTCACCGAGCTGGCCCAGCCGACCCTGGCCGAGGGCGAGACCTACGACGACATCCTCGCCGAGTCGATCGACGTGGACGAGGTGGCGGCCCGCGGCTTCCACTTCACCCGGCTCAACCAGCTCGCGCTGGAGCACCTCCTCGGCGTGCGCGGCTGACCGGTACGACGAGAGCGGAGGGACGACTGTGACGCTGGTCGCGGGGGTCGACTCGTCGACCCAGAGCTGCAAGGTCGTCATCCGGGACGCGGAGAGCGGGGCCCTCGTGCGCGAGGGCCGCGCCTCCCACCCCGACGGCACCGAGGTCCATCCCGAGCACTGGTGGTCCGCGCTGCAGAGCGCGATCGAGCAGGCGGGAGGGCTCGCGGACGTCGCGGCGGTGAGCGTGGGGGCCCAGCAGCACGGGATGGTCTGCCTCGACGAGGACGGCGAGGTGGTCCGGCCCGCGCTGCTGTGGAACGACACCCGCTCGGCCGGAGCGGCGGCCGACCTGGTCGCCGAGCTGGGCGGCCCCAAGGCGTGGGCGGAGGCCGTCGGCAGCGTCCCGGTGGCCTCCTTCACCGTGACGAAGCTCCGCTGGCTCGCCCGCAACGAGCCGGACAACGCCGCCCGCACACGGTCGGTGTGCCTGCCGCACGACTGGCTCACCTGGCGGCTCGCCGGGCGGCCCGGCACGATCACGACCGACCGGGGCGACGCCTCCGGCACCGGTTATTGGTCGCCGGCGACCGGTGAATACCGCACCGACCTGCTCGAACTGGCCATGGGCAGGGTGCCGGAGCTGCCCCGTGTGCTCGGTCCCGCCGAGCAGGCGGGCACGGCCGAGCAGGGCGGCGCGCTGCTCGCGCCGGGCACGGGCGACAACATGGCGGCGGCGCTCGGCGTCGGCATGCGGCCCGGTGACGTGGTCGTGTCGATCGGCACCTCCGGGACGGCGTTCGCCGTCGCCGAGGGGCCGTCCGCCGACCCGTCAGGGGCGGTCGCCGGGTTCGCCGACGCCACCGGGCGCTACCTTCCGCTGGTCTGCACGCTGAACGCGGCACGGGTGCTGGACGCGGCGGCCCGGATGCTCCGGGTCACGGTCCAGGAGCTGAGCGACCTGGCGCTGCGGGCCCCGGCGGGCGCGGACGGGCTGGTGCTCGTGCCCTACCTGGAGGGGGAGCGCACGCCGAACCTGCCCGACGCCACCGGTTCGCTGCACGGCCTGCGGCTGGGCAACTCCACGCCGGAGCACCTGGCCCGGGCGGCGGTGGAGGGCATGCTCTGCGGGCTCGCCGACGCGCTCGACGCCCTCGGTCTCGAACCGCAGCGGGTGCTGCTCATCGGCGGCGGTGCGCGGTCGGAGGCGGTGCGCCGCATCGCCCCGACCGTCTTCGGGCGTCCGGTGCTCGTCCCCACCCCCGGGGAGTACGTCGCGGACGGCGCGGCCAAGCAGGCCGCCTGGCTGCTGTCGGGGCAGCCGGAACCCCCGCATTGGGACACGGGCGACACCGAGTCCTACGAGGCCGATCTGACGCCTGACCTGCGCGAGCGCTACCACGAGGCCGCGCAGCAGTAGCCGTCCGAGGTGGGGCCCGGGCCGCAGGTCTGGGCCCCACCCTGAGACGACCCTGACCCTTTCTCGGGGGCATCTACGCGTTGTCCCGGATGTCGGGAACGGGCCGTGCGCGGGATCCTGACCATATGGTCAAGAGGATCTATCCCCTGCTCGCCTGTGGCGGCATCCTGTTCGCGGTCGTCACCGTGGTGGCGGCGCAGGTGGCCGGGGACTCCTCCTTGGACCCCGTCTCCATGACGATCAGCCAGTACGCCGCCCGCGACGGGGGCGGCGCCATCGAGACGGCCATGGCCGTCCTCGGCCTGGCCTCGCTCGCGCTGCTGGCCGGGATGCGCGCGCTCGACGCGCCGGTGCACGGCTGGCCCGCCCGCCTGATCGGCCTGTGGAGCGTCTCGCTCGTCGGTGCGGCCGTGATCCCGTCCGGCACGGTCTGGCAGGGGGACGTTCACGGCGCCCTGTCGGTGGCGGCCTTCGTGAGCGTGCCCGCCGCCGCCATCCAGCTGGTGGGCCGCCTGGGACAGGACGAGCGGTGGAAGGCCGTCGCCCGGCCGCTGGAGTGGCTGACGCTCGCCTCCGGTCTCGGCCTGGCGGCCATCACGTACGTCGCGCTGCCCGGCCACGGCGTCATGATCGGCCTGGTGGAGCGGCTGCTGCTGACCGCCGAGGTGGCCGTCCTCGGCGTGCTCGCCGTACGGCTCGCGCAGCTCGTCTGGGGGCCGACGCTCAGGGCGTGGATCGGCGGACGGCGCGCCGCGCGCGACTTCCTGGTCCACCGCTGAGCAGCGTCCGCTGGAGGGGGCGGCACGCCGGATCGTGCGGGCGCGGGGGCGCCGCACGATCCGGCCGCGCCGTCAGTGACCTGCGGGGATCACGGATCGCCGAGCAGGTCGCGCAGGCGCTCGGCGTACGGGCGCCAGTCGAGGCCCCTGGCCGCCGCCCAGGCGTCGTCGTGGCACGGCCGGCCTTCCCCCCAGGCCATGGGCCCGCAGACGGCGGCCGATCGCGGCGGACGTCGCTCCGGTGCCCGCCCCGATCAGCCGAGGGTCTTGAGCAGTTCGGCGGCCAGCGGGGCGGAGGAGGCGGGGTTCTGCCCGGTGAGGACGTTGCGGTCGACGACCACGACGGGCGCCCAGGGCTCGCCTGCGGAGAACCGCACGCCCAGGGCGACCAGCCGGTCCTCCAGGACCCACTTCACCCGGTCGGCGAGCCCGGCCAGGGTCTCCTCCGCCCTGGTGAAGCCGGTGATCTCATAGCCGGTGAAGGGCGAGGCGCCGTCCGGACCCTCGGTGGCCAGGAGGGCGGCCAGGCCGTGGCAGACCAGGGCCACCGGCGTGCCCGCGGCCATGACGTCGGTCAGCAGGCGAGCCGAGTGCGGATCGGCCGCCAGATCCTCCATCGGGCCGTGCCCGCCGGGGTAGAACACCGCGGCATACTCGGCCGGATCGACGCTCTCCAGCGCGATCGGGTTCTGGAGCTCCGCGGCGGACCGGAGCGTGGCTGCCATCGCGTCCGCGCCCTCCTGGCCGCCGTTGACCTCGGGGGCGAGGCTCGCCTGGTCGACCGGGGGCACGACGCCGCCGGGGGTGGCGACGACCACCTCGTGCCCGGCCTCGGTGAACGCCAGGTAGGGAGCCGCGAACTCCTCGGCCCAGAAGCCGGTCGGATGCTCGGTCCCGTCGGCCAGCGTCAGGTGGCGCGCACCGGTCATCACAAAAAGGATCTTCGCCATTACTCGTGCTCTTTCCGGAGTCCTCGCTCAAGGCGAGGGTGAGGTGAGCCGACGACGCCCTGCGGCCCGTCGGCGAGGGAACGAGCTGGATCGTAGGCGGCTCAGGCATCAGAGAACCAATAGCATTCGCTGCATGAGCCATAGGAACGCCTATGCGTCGGGAGACCGGGCGGCGGGCGGGCCCCTGGATCTGATGCTGCTGCGGACCTTCCTCGCCGTCTATCGCGCCGGCTCCTTCACCGCGGCCGCCGCACTGCTCGGGCTGTCGCAGCCGACCGTGACGAGTCAGGTGCGCACGCTGGAGGAGCAGCTCGATCGCCAGTTGTTCGAACGGCTGCCGCGAGGAGTGGCCGCCACGTCGGTGGCCGACGAGCTGGCCGCACAGGTCGCGGGCCCGCTGGACGAGCTGGCGGTGGTGGCCGGACGAGGACGCCTGGGCGGGGAGTCCTCCGAGCCGGTGCATCTCGGGGGTCCGGCCGAGATGCTGAGCGTCCGGGTGCTGCCCGCCCTGGCACCGCTGGTCGAGCAGGGCCTGCGGCTGCGCGTCACGGCCGGGCTGGCCGACGACCTGCTGGAAGGCCTGCGCGCGGGGCGTTTCGACCTGGTCTTCTCGGCGATCCGGCCGAGGGGCCGCACCGTGGTGGCCACACCGCTCATGGACGAGGAGTTCGTGCTGGTGGCCGCGCCCGCCTGGGCGGACCGGATCGGCCCCGTCGCCTGCGATGATCCCGGCGCCCTGAACGACGCCCCGCTGGTCGCCTACGCCGAGGACGTGCCCATCCTCCGCCGATATTGGCGCCACGTCTTCCGTACGCGCCTGACCAGGTCGCCCGCGGTGACCGTGCCCGATCTGCGCGGTGTGCTGGCGGCCGTCGTCGCCGGAGCCGGAGTCACCGTGCTGCCGCGCTACCTGTGCGCCGGCGAGCTCGACAGCGGCGAGCTCGTCCTGCTCCTCGACCCGGACGACCCGCCCATCAACACCGGCTTCCTCGCGCAACGGGCGGGCGCATCCGTACGCCGCCAGGTCACCCTCGTCCGAGACCGGCTGGTGCAGGAGGCCCGCCACTGGTGAGAGCCGGAGCGCTCGTCATCGACGACGGCTGACGGACGGGAGCACCGCCCGCCGGCGCGTACGGAGTGGTCAGTCCAACATTGACGGGGGTGGGCCCGGTGCTAGCGCTGGGCCGCCGTCAGCATCTTGAGCGCGTGCTCCACGAGCGTGACGAGCACGACCTTGGCCGAGGCGCGGCGCCGTACGTCGCAGAGCAGGACGGGGACGTCCGGGTCGAGGTCGAGGGCGATCCGCACGTCCTCGGGCTCGTGCTGCTCGGCGCCGTCGAAGCAGTTGACCGCGACGATGAACGGCGTGCCGCGCTGCTCGAAGTAGTCGATCGACGGAAAGCAGTCGGTCAGCCTGCGGGTGTCGGCCAGCACGACGGCCCCGAGCGCGCCGTAGGACAGCTCGTCCCACATGAACCAGAACCGTTCCTGTCCGGGGGTGCCGAACAGGTAGACCACGAGCCCTTCCCTGATGGTGATGCGGCCGAAGTCCATGGCCACCGTCGTGGTCGTCTTGCCTTCCACGCCGTCGGTGTCGTCGACGCCGACGCCGCGATCGGACAGCACCTCCTCGGTGCGCAGGGGGCGAATCTCGCTGATCGCGCCGACCAGCGTGGTCTTGCCGACGCCGAAGCCGCCGGCCACCAATATCTTGAGGGCGACCGGCTCCTCAGAGGGCGCGAAGGCCATTGATCACTTCCTTGAGAATGCGCTCGCTTGGCAGCGGCGCCACCTTGCCCGGAGCCCGTACGTCGACGAGTCCGAGGTCGTGCAGATCCCCGATCAGGACGCGGACCACGCCCAGCGGCAGGTCGATGTCGGATGCGATGTCCGCCACCGACGCGCCTCTGCGCGCGATATCGAGGATCCGCCGCTGCTCGGGGCCAATGCCGGGGACGTCCCTCGGTGAGCCCTTGGTGGTCACCATGGTGATCAGGTCGAGCTTGGCCCCGGAGTGCCGTGCCCGGCCCCCCGTCAGCGCGTAGGGCCGGACCAACGGCCCGGCCTCCTCGTCCATCCACTGGGGTCCCGTCATGTGGCCACCAATCTCATGGGGAGATCCGCCGCGGGTTGGTGGAGATGTGCTGCCCCACCCGCTTGACCAGCATCGCCATCTCGTAAGCGATGTGCCCGACGTCGGCGTCGGAGGCGGCCAGCACGGCCAGGCAGGTGCCCTGGCCGGCGGCCGTGACGAACAGGAACGCGGCCTCCATCTCCACGATGGTCTGCCTGACCTCGCCCCCGCCGAAGTGGCGTCCCGCGCCTCGCGCCAGGCTCTGGAACCCGGCGGCGACCGCGGACAGGTGCTCCGCGTCCTCCCGGCTCAGCCCCTGGGAGGCTCCAACGACGAGACCGTCGGTGGAGAGGATCACCGCCTGGCGGACGGCGGCGACCCTGCTGATGAGATCGTCGAGCAGCCAGTTCAGTTCGCCGGTCGACGTCGCTTTGCCGGTCATTCGTCACCCTTCTCGCCGTGCGTGTTGTGTGCGTGATCACCGGGTGCGGCCCCACCCGGCTGATCGGAGTCCTCCCGGCCTCGCAGCGCGCCGCGCTGGAAGGCGCTGAACATCGCCCTGGCCTCCTCCGGTGACCGCTCCTCCACGGTCGGGGCGGACAGCGGCGGCGTCTGCGGACCGGTCTCCTGCGACTGGGCGCGAAGCTGCGGGGCGATGTTGGCCTGACGGACCCGGCGCGGCAGGCCGGCGTGGGTGCCGTTGGAGACGGGGCCCCTGGCCCGCTGCCTGCTCGTCCGCTGCGCCAGGCCGTTCGCGCCCACCCCGGCGGCGGCGGTCGCGGGCTCGGCGGCCGGTGCGGGGGTGGGGCCGGAGCCGTTGGGCCGCGGGGAGAGGTCGTCGCGCGCGGCGGAGGGCACCGCGTCGGTCCGCAGGGCGGCCGGCGTGAAGAACGGGGACGGCTCGGACGCGCCCGTGCGCTCCTCCCGGTCGCCCGTCTTCCCGGAAGCGTCACCCGATGCGGGAGCGTCGTCGGGAACGTCCTTCGCGACCTCCCCGACGAGCGTACGGACCTCGCGGGGCTCTCCGGTGGGGGCGGAGCCGCGCAGCCCGAGATCGGCCTGGAGCGTGTCGCTGAGCGAAATGTCGGTGTCGCTGCCGCCGGCGGCCAGCGCGGGCTTCGCGTGGGAGCCGCGCGAGGGCGGGCCCGCCAGCGCCGCGGGCGAGCCCTCGTCCACCACCAGGGACCGGGGCATGAGCACGATCGCCGTCGTCCCGCCGTACGGCGAACCGCGCAGGACCACCCCGATCTCGTGCCGGGCGGCGAGCTGGCCGACGACGAAGAGCCCGAGCCGGTCGCTGTCCGCCAGGTCGAACTCCGGCGGGTCGGCCAGACGCCGGTTGATCTCGTCGTACTCCTCGGGCGCCAGGCCGAGACCACGGTCCTCGACCTCCACCGCGAGCCCGTTGGCGACGACCTCCGCGCGCACCTCCACCCTGGTCTGCGGAGGCGAGAAGATCGTGGCGTTCTCCAGCAGCTCGGCGATCAGGTGCACCACGTCGGCCACGGTCGCACCGGCGATGGCGATCTCCGGCATCGGGGCCATCGTGATGCGGGTGTAGTCCTCGACCTCGGAGATCGCGGCGCGGACCACGTCGATCAACGGCACCGGCTTGCGCCACGCCCGTCCGGGCACGGAGCCGGACAGGATGATCAGGCTCTCCGCGTGGCGGCGCATGCGGGTGGTCAGGTGGTCGAGCCGGAAGAGGTCCTCCAGGCTCTCCGGGTCCTCGGTGCGGCGCTGCATCGTGTCGAGGAGCGTGAGCTGGCGGTGCAGCAGGGTCTGGTTGCGGCGGGCCAGGTTGAGGAAGACCTGGCTGACGCCGCGGCGGAGCGCGGCCTGGCCGACCGCGGCCTCCACCGCCGTGCGCTGGACGGAGCTGAACGCCCGCGCGACGTCCTCGACCTCGTTGGACCCCGTCGCCTTGATCGGGGGCGCCTCGGTCTCGACGTCCACGTCCTCGCCCCGCCGCAGCTTGCCGACGACCTGCGGCAGCCGTACGAGGGCGAGTTCGAGCGCGGCGTCGCGCAGGCCGGCGAGGTCGCGGGCGAGCCGGCGGCCGAACCGTACGGAGAAGATGATCGTGGCGATGATCACCACGAGACCGAGCCCGCCGGCGATCAGGATGCGGAGCATGATCCCGGTGGCGACCGTGGTGGCGGAGCCGCTGAGCGCGTCCGAGGCCTTCACCCGGGCCGAGTCGAGCCGGAGGATCAGCTGGTCGACGGTCGGCGACCACTTCTCGGCGTCCGCCGGGAGCGGGCCGCCGGAGCGCACCTGGTTGACGATCTCGTTCTCCAGGGCGGTGAACCGGTCGAACAGCGGCGAGGTGAGCACCTGCTCGTACGGCGCCCGCATCTCACCGCTGAGGATGGGCCGGTTCTTGCTGTAGAGGAACCGCCGGGTGGCGACCCACTCGCTGAAGGCGTTCTGCTCGTCGGCCGTCATCGTGCCGCTGGCGAGCGCGCCGCGCACGAGGGCGTCCTCACGAGTGATCATCTCGTGCGCGTTGCCCATCCCCTGCATGGCGCTGGCCTGCTGGAAGGTGGTCAGGTCGGGCACCGAGACGAGCCGCTCGTAGAGCGCGAACAGGTCGTCCATGATCGCGTTGTACGCGGTGATCGTGGTCAGCCGGTCGGACCTGCCGAGCGAGACGCCCTCCCGGATCGTGGGGAGGCGTTCGAGGGAGGACAGCAGGGACTTCAGGGGCGCCTCGAGCTCCTCGCTCATGGCGTCGCGGGTGGCCTCGTCGGCGGCGGACTTCTTGAACTTCTCCGCGGCGGCGGTGGTCTTGGCCTGCTGGGCGGTGAGCGCGGCCGACGTCGTGCGGCCGCTGCTGAGGACGCCGGCGGTCAGCGCGCGCTCGGCCTGGATCTGGGTGCCGAGGTCGGTGGAGGTGACTCCGATGGTGTCGTACAGCGTCTTGGAGTGCAGGAGGACGAGGCCGTCCCCGACCGTGAGCTTTAGGGCAAACCCCCACATAGCACTCAACATGAGCAATGGCAGGAGCAGCAACAAGAAGATCTTGAACCGAATCGACCGGTTTCTCGAACCCATGGCCACTCCTGCATTGCTGGAGGCTCGCGCCGCATTTATGGGGGAATGCACCTCCGGAAGATCGCACAGAAGGCTAGCACCGATACAGTTCTGGCGCAGTGGGAGGAACTGATGATTACTGTAATCACTGGGGCAGGTGCCGGAATCGGTGCAGCGTCTGCCCTTGATCTCGCCCGGCGAGGTCACCAAATCGTGCTCGTCGGACGCACCCCGGAGAAGCTCCGCGCCGTCGCGGACCGCGCGGAGCAGGCCGGCGGAAGCCGTCCGGACACGCTCGTCGCGGACTTCTCCTCCCTCGATCAGGTGCGCCGGCTCGCCGCGGACCTGCTCGCGCGCTACGAGCGCATCGACGTGCTGATCAACAACGCCGGCGTGATGACGCCCGACCGCCGGACCACCGTGGACGGCAACGAGATGATGATCCAGGTCAACCACCTGGCGCCGTTCCTGCTGACTAACCTGCTCCTCGACCGGCTCACGGCGTCCTCCGCCAGGGTCGTCACCACCTCGTCCCGGGCCGGGAAGTCGGGCCGCATCGACCCGGCCGACCTGTCGAGGGAGCGGCGGCGCTGGAACGGCTGGCTGCAGTACGGCGACACCAAGCAGGCCAACGCGCTGTTCACCGTGTCGCTCGCCGAGAGGGGCCTGGCCGCCACGTGCCTCCACCCCGGCGTGCTCAAGACCTCGTTCGCCGAGGGCACGTTCTTCATGAAGCTGGTGTGGCTCCTGCCGGGCATGGGCGAGCCGCCGGAGGCCGGGGCCGAGCGCATCGTCCATCTCGCCACCCACCCCGACGGGGTCGATCACCCGGGCCGGTACTTCGTCAAGAACGCTCCCGCGCGGGTGCCGGAAAGGATGTCCGACCCCGCCCTCGCCGCCGCACTGTGGGACGCGAGCCTCGCCGCCACCGGCCTGGCCGCCTCATAGGGCTCCCGCCTGTATCGCCGGTCGCGGGAAGACCAGGAAGACGGGGCGTCCGGCTGTTCACCCTGCCGCCTCCGCACCCTGGAGTCGCTTCCGGGCGGAACTCGCCGCCTTCGGCGGCCAGAGCGTCCGGCTTCGCCACCCGCTATCGGACCGCCCGACCCGGCGGGCCGGGTCCGGGTGGTGGCGCAGGGCGGGGGTGACGGGGATGGCGGGGATGGCGGGGATGGCGGGGTGCGGACGGGCGCGGGAAGAGTTCGGGGACTGTTCGCCCGCGGTTGCGCCGGTGCTCACGGACGGTGACTAGGGTCCGGGCGCATGACCGTGATCGCCCCCGTCCGCCCGGCCGGAAGGTCCGCCGCTCGTGACCCGCTGCTGGACAACGCCAAGTTCCTGGCCATCGTGCTGGTCGTTTCCGGGCATCTCGTCGAGGACCTGCGGGACGTTCCCGCGGCGCATGCGCTCTACTTCTTCGTCTACCTCTTCCACATGCCGCTCTTCATCGTCGTCAGCGGCTATTTGTCCCGAAATTTCACGTTTTCTCCTGGTAAGGCGCGCAAGCTCATCAGCGGCCTCGCGGTGCCGTACGTCATCTTCGAGGTGGCCTATTCGCTGCCCCGCTACTTCCTGTACGGCAAGCTCGAGATCAGCCTGCTCGACCCGTACTACCTGACCTGGTTCCTGATGTCGCTGTTCCTGTGGCGGCTGTCCACGCCGGTCTGGCAGCAGTTGCGTCACCCTCTGGTGATCGCGGTCGGGCTGTGCCTGCTGTCGGGCACCAGTGCCCTGCCCGACGAGTTGTCGATGAACCGCACGTTCGGCCTGCTGCCGTTCTACGTGCTCGGCCTCATGCTCACGCCGGAGCACCTCGACCTCCTGCGCGGGCGGCGGGCGAGGATCGCGGGCGGGGCCGTCCTGGCGGCGGCGCTCGCCGCCGCGTTCGCCGTGCACAGGCTCGTGCCGACGGAGTGGATCCGCTGGCGTCACTCCAACCACCAGATCGGCGTGGACGACCTGACCGGCACGCTGATCCGGCTCGCGCTGCTCGCGGCCGGAGCCCTGCTGGTGGCGGCGTTCCTGGCGGTCGCGCCGAGCCGCCGCACCTGGTTCACCGGACTGGGCGTCGCCACGATGTACGCCTACCTGCTGCACGGGTTCGTCGTGAAGGTCGCCGAGCGCTTCCACGACGTCCTCGTCAACCCGCTCGGCGTGACCGCCATGGCGGTCTCCGGGGTGGGGCTCGCGGCCCTGCTCTGCACGTCTCCCGTACGCAGGGCCTTCCGGTGGGCGGTGGAGCCCGACATCTCCTGGGCGTTCACCCGGCTGCGCCGGCCCGGGAAGCGGGAGCCCGCCGCGCCGGCCCGATAGACGGCACCGCGGATTGTTTCGTTGGTGCGAGCCACGGCGTGGCCGGTGCGCACCAACGATCACGCTCGTACACCGGAACTCAGTCCACAGGAGGCGCACAGGAAGCAGAAAGGACGACGATGAACGCTTCGTCAGCAGCGGTGAGAGGCCTGATCCTGCTCGCCGCACTGGTCGCCGGCGTGCTCGGGGTCGCCGTTCCCGCGCAGGCGGCCACCTATCACGTGACCGGTGCGGACGCCCAGGGCCTCGCCATCCAGAGCGAGCCTCACGTCAACCATGTGATCCGCTACGTGCCCAACGGCACCGCCCTCAACGTGACCTGCCAGATCAACAACGGCGACCAGGTCGACGGACTGACCCGGTGCTGTCCCCCGGTGGCGCGGGGACGGTCAGGTACGCCGGTTGGGCGCCTTCCGGGTGGGAGAGCTGCGGGCAGTACATCGTCGTCGACCACGGCGGCGGGTGGTGGAGCGTCGTGTGCCACCTCAGCGCCGTGTACGTCAGGACCGGCCAGACGGTCACGAACAACACGATCATCGGCCTGGTCGGGTCCACCGGCACGTCCGAGGCCCACCTGCACTTCTCCCTGGTGAAGAACGCCTCCATCACCGCGGCGGGCGGCGTGTACGGCGGGGCAGAGCGCTCGTCCCCGGCACCTCTACCACCTGGGCTGCGGCGGCGGCTACTACGACTGGATCTCCCAGGGCATGCGGGTCTGCTACTGACCTCCGCATTCATCCGGCGCATTCATCCGGCGCATCCGGCCGGGCTCCGATTCGGGGCCCGGCCCCGGCCGCGTACGGAACTTCCGACGGCGCCTTCCCGTTCTGTCAAGTGATGGTGCGAAGTAGGGCGGATTGCGCAGCCGGCGGGCCCGGGAACGGAACTCGGCTCTGTCACGGCGCGGTGATACGGGGTAACCTGCGCATTCGCGGTGCAGCCAGGAGCGGTGGAAACGACGGGGTGACGCGGGTGGTCGGCAGACAGGGCAGGGTCACGGGCAGGATCGGCCCGGGCCTTGTCGGCGAGGTGATGGTGCCTATCCGCGGGGGTGTCGAGGCGTTCTACGCCTATCCGAGCATTCCGGACGAGGAGATCCCGGTGGGGTCCATCGTCGTCGTCGTGGAGTATTCACCCCCGCGCACCGTCTACGTCGCTCGCGCGGTCGTCTGACCCGCGCCCCTCCTCCACTCCCTGATCCCCCCACTACACGGAGGCTCCAATGTCACCGGAGATCCTGGTCGTGGGCGGTGTGGCCATTGTCGCCGTCATCGTCCTCATTCTCCTGTTCAAGGCCATCTGGCGGGTGGCCGAACCCAACGAGGCGCTGATCATCTCGGGCCTCGGCGCCCACACGAAGAACGAGCTGGCCGACAGCCTCGGCTTCAAGATCATAACCGGCAAGGGCACCGCCGTGCTGCCCGGCTTCCAGACCGCCCGGCGGCTGCGGCTCGACAGCCGGGCCACGAACCTGCAGGTCAACTGCGTGACCCAGCAGGGCATCCCGGTCCAGGTGCGCGGCGTGATCATCTACAAGGTGGGCGACGACTTCACCAGCATCGCGAACGCCGCCCGGCGCTTCCTCGACCAGCAGGACTCGATGAACGGCGCCATCCACGAGCTGTTCACCGGTCACCTGCGCTCGATCATCGGCAACCTGACCGTCGAGGATCTCATTCTCAACCGCGAGCGGCTCACCAGCGAGACCCGCAGCTCCGCCGCCGACGAGATGAGCAAGCTCGGCCTGGTGGTCGACTCGCTGCAGATCCAGGAGATCGAGGACGAGACCGGCTACATCACCAACCTCGGCAAGCCGCACGCCGCGAAGATCGCCGCCGCGGCGCGCATCGCCGAGGCACAGCGCGACCAGGAGGCCACCGAAGCCGAGCAGATCGCGGCCGCCAAGAAGGCCGCCGCCGTCCGCGAGTCGCAGATCCAGCAGGCCGGCTATCAGGCCGAGGTGGACCAGGCGGCGGCCAAGGCCCGGCAGGCAGGCCCGCTGTCGGAGGCGACCGCGCGGCAGGAGGTCGTCGTCCAGGAGACCAGGGCAGCGGAGCTGGAGGCCCAGCTCGCCGAGCAGCGGCTCCAGTCGCAGGTCCGCAAGCCCGCCGACGCCAAGGCGTACGAGACCGTCACGCTGTCGCAGGCGGAGCGCGACGCCCGCATCGCCCAGGCCGAGGCCGAGGCCAGGGAGACCGAGCTGCGCGCCGCGGCCCAGGCGTCCCAGGTGAAGCAGGCGGCGGCGGCGGACGCCGAGGCCGTGCGCGTGCGTGGTGAGGCCGCCGCGGCGGCGACCAAGGCGACCGGTCTCGGCGAGGCGGAGGCCGCCAAGGCGCGGGGTCTCGCCGAGGCAGAGGCGGCCAGGGCGAAGGGTCTCGCGGAGGCGGAGGCCGCCAAGGCGAAGGGCCTGGCCGAGGCCGACGCGATCAGGGCCCGTTCCGAGGCGCTGCGCGAGAACCAGGAGGCGGTCATCGCCCAGCAGCTCGCCGAGAACTGGCCGCAGATCGTGGAGGCCGCCTCCAAGGCGTTCGGCAACGTCGATCACATGGTGGTGCTCAACGGCGCGCAGGGCATCGAGGAGATGCTGGCCAAGGCGCTCACGCTGGGCGGCACCGGGCTGGGCCTGGCCCGCGCCCTGCTGTCCGGCGGCACCCCCGGCTCGGCCAAGGACGGCGCGAGCGTCAACGGCGCCGAGCCGCCCACGAAGGACGCCATCGACGCCGCCTCCTGACGGCCCACGTCCGTCCCCGTCCCGTCTCCGTTCGCCGGGACGGGGACGTTCAGCCGTGGGTCAGGTCCTGGAGGCCGACCACGCGCAGCAGCTCCAGCCGCTCGTACGACTCGCTGCCCGGGCGAGCGGTGTAGACGATCAGCCGCTGGTCGTGCTCCGGGCTCAGCAGCACCTCGCAGTCCAGCTCCATCAGCCCGACCACCGGATGCAGGAAGCGCTTGACGTCGGAGCGGCGTACGGCGACGTCGTGGGCCTCCCACAGCGCCGCGAACTCCTCGCTGCGGGCCCGGAGCCGGCGTACGAGCGCGGCCAGCCGCGCGTCGCCCGGGCGGCGGGCGGCCGTGGCGCGCAGATCCGCCACCGCCGTGCGGGCGGCGTTGTCACGGTCTTCGGGCGGGAAGAGCTCCCGCGCCGACGGGTCGGTGAAGTAACGCCAGATGATGTTGCGCTCCGCCTCGGGGCGGGCGGACGTGTCACCGTGCAGTGCCTTGTCCATCGCGTTCTGCGCGAGGACGTCGCCGCGGTCGTTCACCACCTGGGCGGGGGTGTCGACCAGCCGGTCGAGCACGAGCAGCAGGCCGGGACGGACATGCTCCGTGGCCGTACGGTCCCGCGGCGGCTCCTCGCCGGCCAGGTGGAAGAGATGGTCGCGTTCGTCGCCGGTCAGCCGCAGCGCGCGGGCGACGGCGGCGAGCATCTGGCGGGACGGGTGCGAGCCCCTGGCCTGCTCCAGCCGCGTGTAGTGGTCGGTGGACATGCCCGCGAGCTGCGCGACCTCCTCGCGGCGCAGTCCGGGCGTACGCCGCCGCGCGCCCTGCGACAGCCCCACGTCGGCGGGGGTCACCCGGGCGCGGCAGTGGCGCAGGAAGTCGGCGAGTTCGGTTCTGTCCACACCCTTCACCATGCCCCCGGAAACCGGACGTTGCCAGGGACGGCCTGTCCCCGGATAAGGGCGTCTCTCCCGCCGGCGCCCGCACCGCCGGAGGCTGGGAAACGGCTCGGCGGACCCGCGCCGGAGCCACGGACGACCCGCATCCTTCGACGAAAGAAGGCATGGTTCGCATGCACTACCGCACGCTCGGCCGCACCGGCATCAAGGTCAGCCCCTTCGGACTCGGCGCGCTGATGTTCGCCACGTCCATCGGCAACCCCGATCCCGACGACACGGTTCGCATCATCCACAAGGCGCTGGACGCGGGGATCAACCTCATCGACACCGCCGACGCCTACGGCGACTCGGAAGAGATCGTGGGCAGGGCGCTCAAGGGACGGCGGGACAACGTCGTGCTCGCGACCAAGGTCAGCCGCCCCGTCGGCGACGATCCCAACCAGCAGGGCGCCTCGCGGCGCTGGATCATGACCGCCGTCGAGAACTCGCTGCGCCGCCTGCAGACCGACCACATCGACCTCTATCAGATCCACCGGCCCGACCCTGCCACGGACATCGAGGAGACGCTCTCCGCGCTCTCGGACCTGATCCGCAGCGGGAAGGTCCGCGCGATCGGGACGTCCGGCATGCCGGCGTCCGACATCGTCGAGGCCCAGTGGGTCGCCGAGCGGCGCGGCCTGGCCCGGTTCCGCACCGAGCAGCCCGCATACTCGCTGCTCAACCGCGGCATCGAACGCGAGGTGCTGCCGGCCGCGCAGCGCTACGGAATGGGCACGCTCGTGTGGGGCCCGCTCGGGCAGGGACTGCTCACCGGACGGGTCCGCAAGGGGCGGCAGAACGAGCTGCGCCGCGCCGGCTTCGTCACGCACGTCAAGGACGAGCAGCGCATCGAGGTCGTCGAGCGGTTCATCGCGCTCGCCGAGGAGGCGGGCCTGCCGCTGACCCATCTCGCCTTGGCCTTCGTCATCGCGCATCCCGGCGTGACCAGCGCCCTCCTCGGGGTGCGCACGATGAGCCACCTCGACGACCTGCTCGCGGGCGTCGACGTCACGCTCACCGACGACATCCTCGACCGGATCGACGCGATCGTGCCGCCCGGCACCGACGTCGGCACGCTCGACCAGGCGTACGTGCCCCCGGCGCTCCAGCAGGAGAGCCTGCGCCGCCGTCCCCTCGCCGAACGCGCCGCGGCCTGAAACCTCCCGTACGACGTGGTCATTCGTCGTGAAGGTCGTCGAGATCCACCAGATGGACGTCGTCCCTGCGGCTCGCCTCCGCGAGCAGGTCGGCCGCGAAGCCGGACTCGCTGAAGACGGCGTAATGCGTGGCCGAGACGTCGATCTTGCCGATGGAGCGCATCCGCTTAGATGACATCAGCTAGATGACATCAGCCTGGTTAGATGACATCAGCCTGGTGCCGCTGCTCGGCGGGTGAGCTCACCAGGCAGGCGTTCGGTGACAACAGCCGACGGATGTGGCCGGGCGGGCGGCCGAGCTCGGCCCGCATGGTGCGGGTGAGGTGGGCCTGGTCGGCGAAGCCGAGAGCCGCGGCGAGGCCCGCCAGGTCCTGCTCTCCCTCCTCGATGCGGGCGAGGGCTCGGCCGACCCGCACCCGGTTGCGGTAGCGGCTGACCGTCATGCCGACCTGCCTGCGGAAGGTCCGGCTCAGGTGGGAGGGCGAGACCCCGAGCGCCCGGGCCAGCCGTACGAGATCGGCCGAGTCGGGGTCGTCCGCCAGGATGGCCTCTCGCGCCCGGTCCGCCAGGACTCCGCCGCGGTCCGGGCTTCGCCGGTCGGCTCGCGGGCGGATCGTCGTGACGAGCGTGTGCACCAGCCGTTCCGCGGGGTCGGCCGAGTCGTGCGCGGTGCGCAGGAGAAGCCGGTGTGCGAGCTCGGCCCGGCCGTCGATCGCCAGCGACGGATGCGGCGGCTCGTCGCCCACCACCGCGTGCCACAGCGAGGGCCGCACCCCGACGAACGTGCAGACGTCGCCGCCGGCGGGGTGCGCGAACGCGTACTCGCCGCCCGGCCACTGCGCGTAGCCCATCGTGGGATCGGCGACCATGCGGTGACCGTCGCCGCGCACCCGGAACATCCCGCGGCGCACGAGGACGATGCCGTACGACCCGCCCTCCTCGGGCGTCGACCAGGTGTGATGCCGGGCCGTGCAGGAGACCACGTGGACGGAGAAATCCGGCGTATCGATGACTGACCTCGATGTCCGCACCGGTCCACTGTACGGATCCCCGCACGGGCAAAAATGTTCAAGACCCCGGGGCCCGCGATCGCGGAGCCTGAGGGCCATGTCGAGATTGACGAGGCCACGGCCGTGGGTGGTGCTCACCGTGCTTCTGGCCGGGCAGATGATGGCGTCGATGGACGGCTCGATCGTCACGGTCGCGCTGCCGTCGATACAGCACGATCTGCGGGTCGATGACGCCGTCCTGCAACTGGTCCCGTCGGCGTACCTGCTCACGCTCGGGGTGCTCAACGTGACCGGCGCCCGTACGGGGGATCTGATCGGCCATCGGCGGGCCTTCCTCGGCGGACTGGCGGCCTTCACACTGGCGTCGCTGCTGTGCGGGCTCGCACCGGCGGCGCCGGTGCTGGTGGCGGCCCGGGTGGCCCAGGCCGTGGCGGCCGCGCTGATGGTGCCGCAGGTCTTCTCGCTGATCCAGCTTCGCTTCGACGGCTCCGCCCGCAAACGGGCCATCGGCGTCTACTCGATGGTGCTGGCCCTGGGCGTCGCCCTCGGTCAGGTGATCGGCGGCCTGGTGGTCGGGGCCGACCTGCTCGGGCTGACCTGGCGGCCGGTCTTCCTGGTCAACGTCCCGGTGGGGGCCGTGCTGATGGTCGTGGGGCTGCGCGCGCTCCCGGAGAGCGCGCCGGTGGCCCGCAGGCTCGACCTGGGCGGGGTCGCGCTGCTCACCGCGGCGATGTCGGCGGTGATCGTCCCGCTGATCTTCGGCAGGCAGTACGGCTGGCCGGAGTGGGCCTGGGCCTCGCTGCTCGCCGGCCTGCTCCTGCTGGTGGTCCTCGTGAGGTTCGAGGGCCGGGTCGTCCGCCGGGGCGGCCTGCCGCTTCTCGATCTCTCTGTCCTGCGGCCTGCGGGGGTGGGAGCCGCGCTCGCCACCTGTGTCGCGGTGATGGGCTGTTACACCGCGTTCCTGTTCGTGCTGACCCTGCATCTCCAGAACGAGCTCGGGTTCGGCCCGCTCGCCGCCGGGCTCGCCTTCGTGCCGTACGCGATCGGGTTCGCCACGCTGAGCCTGACCTGGGCCCGGCTGCCCGAGGGGGCGCAGTCGGTCCTTCCGGTCGCCGGGCCGGCCGTCTTCGCCGCGGGCGCCCTGACAGTGGCCGCGCTGCCCGGTGACGAGTGGCCCCCGGCGCTCATGATCCCGGTGTTGTTCCTGGCCGGCGCGGGGCACGCGGCCGGTTACAGCCCGCTGGTGGCACGGGTGGCCGCCATCGTGGGCCCGGAGCGCGCATCGGCGTTGTCGGCGTTGAACTCGACCGGGCCCGTGCTGGCCGGCGTCAGCGCCGTCGCCGGGCTCGGCAGCCTCTATCTCAGCACCGGCCTCGGCTTCGCCTTGGTGGCCGTCGCCGCGCTGCTCGCGGCCGGGGCGTTGAGCGCCGCCGCCGCGCGTGCGACGTGGCGGAGCGGCTCCCATGCCCCCGAACGCGCGGCGCGGACACCGGGCGGCTGATCGGCCGCGGCGGGCCGTCCCGTCAGTCGAACGACAACTCGGTCGTACGGCGGGGCATGAGCAGCAGCGCGGCGACGCTGAGCACGGCCACGACGACGAGCGCGATGAAGATGTGGTGGACCGCGTCGTACAACGCGCCCCGGACGAAGGTCGCGGCGGCGGAGTGGGCCGCCGCGCCCTGGGCCTTCAGCACCAGGCTCGTGGCGTCGAGGCTGTCCGGCAGGTGTCCCGCGACGTCGGCGGGCGGGTGGGCGAAGCGGTCCGACAGCGTCGAGTTGGCGATGGCGCCGAGCACGGCGGCCCCGACCGTGCTGCCGAGCGAGCGGCAGAACATGTTGGTGGCGGTGACCACGCCGCGGCGTTCCCAGCCGACGACCGACTGCACGGCGACCATCGTGGGGCTGGCCGACAGGCCGAGGCCGACGCCGACGACGAAGCAGGCGGCCGCGACCTGCCAGATCATGGCGTTCTGGCCGAGCAGCGCGCACAGCACGGAGCCGGCCACCACCACGACGATGCCGATCAGCGCGGTGTCGCGGAACCCGATGCGCATGTAGAAGCGGCCGGAGAACGTCGCCGCGAGGGGCCAGCCGACGGTGAGCGCGGCGAGGGCGAAGCCCGCCACCAGCGCGCCGGTGCCCAGCACGCCCTGCGCGTACGTCGGGACGTACGAGGTGAGCCCGATCGTGAGGGCGCCGATGCCGAGGGAGGTCAGGTTGCCGCCGGTCAGCGTGCGGCGGCGGAACACCCACAGGGGCAGCACCGGCTCGGCCGCGCGGCGCTCCACGAGCACGAAGGCGGCGATCAGGAGGAGGCCCGCCGCGAAGATCAGCAGACTGGGCGCCGAGTCCCAGTCCCAGGAGACGCCGCCCTCCAGCAGGCCGAGGATGAGCAGGGAGGAGCCGCCGGTGAGCAGCACGGCGCCGGTGTAGTCGATCCGGTGGGAGCCCCGCTTCACCTGCTCCTTGAAGCGCCGGGCGAGCATCCAGGTGGCCAGGGCGCCGAGCGGCAGGTTGATGAAGAAGATCCAGCGCCAGGAGACGTACTCGGAGAAGACGCCGCCGAGCGTCGGGCCGACCACCGCCGAGATGCCCCACACGCTGGCGAGGTAGCCCTGGACGCGGGCCCGCTCCTCGACCGTGTAGAGGTCGCCCGCCATCGTCATGCTGATGGGCTGCACCGCCCCGGCGCCGATGCCCTGGATCGCGCGGAACGCGATCAGCGCGGGCATGCTCCAGGCCACCCCGCACAGCACCGACCCGAGCAGGAACGCCCCGATGCCGAAGAACATCACCGGCTTGCGCCCGAACACGTCGGCGAGCTTGCCGTAGATGGGCACGGTCACGGCCTGGGTGAGCAGGTAGATCGAGAACAGCCAGGGGAACTGGGAGAACCCGCCGAGGTCGGTGACGACGGACGGCACCGCGGTGGCGATGATCGTGCTGTCCAGCGCCACCAGAGCGGTGCAGAGCATGATGGCGGCGAGCACGGGACCGCGCTCCGACCGTAGCCCGATGCCTTTCGATGCCGTCGTCGTGGTCGACTTCGTGGTCACGTGGTGGCTCCCCTGTCCCTTCGCGCACGTACACGGGACCCTTCCGCTTGAGAGCGGAAGAGTCCCGAAACAGGGCAACTATCGCAAACCGCCCGGCATTCCTCGTTGGCACCCTCAGCCGCGGCGCTGGGTGTCCTCCAGGTAGCGCAGGACGGCCGTGACCCTCCGGTCCGCGCGGTCGGTGGGCGCCAGGTCGAGCTTCGCGAAGATGTTGCGGATGTGCTTGTGCACGGCGCCTTCGCTGATGAACAGCCGCTCGGAGATGGCGGTGTTGCCCAGCCCCTCGGCCATCAGGGCGAGCACGTCGCGCTCGCGGGCGGTCAGCCGTTCCAGCCCGCTGTCGGAGCGGGTGCGCGTGAGCAACTGGGCGACGACCTCGGGGTCGATGGCCGTGCCTCCGGCGGCGACCCGGTGCAGGGCGTCGAGGAACTCGCCGACCCGGCCGACCCGCTCCTTGAGCAGATAGCCGAGCCGGTCGGTCCCCCCGGCGAGCAGCTCGGTGGCGAACGCCTGCTCGACATACGCGGACAGCACGAGCACCGCCAGACCGGGCAGCCGGCGCCTGGCCTCCACGGCCGCGGCGATCCCCTCGGTGGTGTGGGTCGGCGGCATCCGGACGTCGACGATGGCCACGTCGGGCCGGTGGGCGTCGACGGCCGCCAGGAAGGCGTCCGGGGAGTCGGTCGTCGCCACCACGTCCAGGGACTCCGCGCGCAGCAGCAGCGCGACCCCCTCACGCAGCAGCGGGTCGTCTTCGGCTATCACGATCCGCACGGCAACTCCACGTCGATGGTGGTCGGCCCACCGGGTGGGCTGGTCAGGGTGAGACGGCCGTCGTGGGCCTCGATCCGGCTGCGCATGCCGGTGAGCCCGGAGCCCTGGCGTTCGTCCGCGCCGCCGACGCCGTCGTCCTCGATCCGCAGGCGCAGCCGGCCGCCCTCACGCCGTACGGTCACGGTGGCGTGCCGGGCCCGGCTGTGCCTGGAGATGTTGGTGAGCGCCTCGGCGCTCACGAAGTAGGCGGTCGCCTCGATGGAGGCGGCGCACCTGCCGGGCGCGTCGACGTCGACCCGGCAGGGCACCCCGCAGTTGGCCGCGAGCCCGGCGAGCGCGTCGGCGAGCCCCCGGTCGGCCAGCACGGGCGGCAGGATGCCGCGCACGACCGTACGGAGCTCGGCCAGCGCCTGCTCGGCGGTCTCCTGCGCGCGTTCGAGCATGTCCTCCGCGCCCGGCCGGTTCTGCGACAGCGCGCGGCGGGCCGCGCCGAGCAGCACGGTGACGGCGACCAGCCGGTTCTGCGTCCCGTCGTGCAGGGAGCGTTCGATCCGCCGCAGCTCGGCGGCGTGGGCGTCCAGCGCCGCCGCGCGGGTGGCCGACAGCTCCGCGACGCGCAGGGAGAGGTCCATGTCCGCGGTGGGCGCCAGGAGCCGGCGTCCCGGCCACGCCTGCAACCGGGCCATTCCGCTCCCGAGCGCCAGGAAGCCGACGGCAAGCCCCACGCCGAGGAGCGCGACCGCCCAGGCGTCGGCGTCGTCGCGCACGTCCCAGAACACCAGCGTCGGGGCGGGGTCCTCCGCGGGCAGCGTCCGCCACCACAGCGGATAGGTGACGTCCTGCACGGCGTCCACCACCAGGGTCAGCGCCGCCAGGCCGAGGAACAGGCCCAGCGTGGCGTGCACGAGGAGCCAGCCCAGCTCCCGCCGCACCGCCCGGTCGGCGAAGGCCGCGCGCACACCGGCCGGCGCGGGCCCCAGGGCGACGATCTCCGGCCCCCACCGGGACAGCCGGCCGCGCTCCCGCTCGGCGACGGACCGTACGACCCGTGGCACGGTGGGCGCGAGGAGCAGGCCCACACCGATCACGCAGGTGAGCGCGACCACGACGAGCCACAGCAGAGCGGCGAACGCCAGCAGCGCGGTGCCGAGACCGCCGACGAGGTGTTCGAAGGCGTCGAAGAGGCCGCGGGCGTACGCGGCGACGCCCCTGGCCGGTTTCCGCTGACGCGCCGCCATCATGCACCCCCTCGGGCTGACGAGCTTAGGGTCTTCGCGCGGTGGCCGTTCACCGCTGCGCGGCGAGTCCCGGTGTGAGCTCCGGTGTGAGCTCCGGTGTGAGTTCCGCCGTGCGCTCCGGCGCGGGCTCCTCGGCGGGACGGTAGCCGAGGCGTCCGCGGGTCGCGATGAGCACCAGGACCGCCGCCGTGGTGCCCGCGAGCAGGGTGACGTGGCTCGCGTGCTCGGGGGTGCCGAGCGACGGGAACATGTCCGAGTAGACGATCGACATGAAGTTGTTGACGCTGACGTGCAGCACCATGATCAGCGGCAGGCTCTGGCCGGTGCGGTTGAACACCCAGGTGACGACCACGCTGAAGACGGTGGCGAAGGCGACGAACTCGCCGATCCTCGTCCAGGTGACGTCCGGCCAGCCGCCCCACTCGCTCAGGAACAGCGGCAGGTGCCAGACGCCCCACAGCGGGCCCAGGATGGCGGTGGCGCCCAGCGGGCCGAACCTCCGCTGCATGCGGGGCAGGGCGAAGTCGCGCCAGCCGGGCTCCTCGGCGAGACCGGTGGTGACCATCTGGAGCAGCAGGCCGGGCACGTACGCGACCAGCGCGGCGACGGGCGGCATGTGGATGTTCTCGCCGGAGAGCGCGAGACCGGTGACGATGATGAGGGCGGGCACACCGAGGGCGGTCCCGAGGTACCAGAGCCGGCCGACCCGCCACTTGGTCATCCGGCCGACCCACCGGCGGACGCCCTCCCTGCCGTCCGCGACCCTCGTCACGACGTACGCGGCGAAGATGGGGCCGAGATAGGCGCCGGGGAGAACGCCGGCGAACTGGGTGGTGCCGAGCACGGCGGGGAAGTCGAAGTCCCAGACCCCCAGGCCGTTGTTCGAGAGCACGTAGGGTGACCAGGCCACCCAGCTCATGAGGTTGGCCAGGGTGAAGAAGGCGACCAGCGGGTGGCGGCGGATGAAGCCCTTGATCCCGGTCTCGTTCGTGTGGTGCCCGGCCCGCGGCCGGCTGTCGAGTGCCATTTCACGTCTCCTGTGGGAGTGCCGACTGACAGTGATCAGCACACCAGCCGGAGGCCCTCCCGGTCGCTCCCGCATGCTGCCCAATGGAGGTACAGCCAGGGGTACCAAGCGAAGACCGCCCAGAGCCGCGACAGGCCCTGAGCGGTCTCCTCCCACAGGAACGCCGGGTCAGATGAGGACGTGCGCCTCGGGGTTGCCGGCGAAGCAGAACTGCGCGTTGCGGGTCAGCTTGTAGTCGGCCGCCTGCCAGGTGTGGGCGGTGGCGTCCGAGCCGCGCATGTAGATGAAGTTGTATCGGTCGGCCGAGTAGATCCGGACGCCCTCCGCCTTGCAGCGCCGTACGAGACGGGTGTCCTCGCCCGCGTTGACCGGTTCGAACGGGAACGCCCGCAGCAGGTCGGACTTGGCCAGGATCGTAGCCCCCTGGATGAGGTGAGCGTAGCGGTGTTCCAGCCCCGGCAGGCGGAAGATCGTGACGTCCTGGTCGGGGAAGTAGGTGTAGTGCGCGCCCTTGCCGACCATCTCGGCGTCGGCGTAGTCGAACGCGCGCACCAGGTCGGACAGGTAGTGCTCGCCGTAGATGTTGTCGTCGTCCATCTTGGAGATCAGCTCGCCCTCGGCGTGGGCGATGCCGTGGTTGAGCACCTCGCCCAGCGTCCAGGACGGGTCGGCGGTCAGCACCTTCACGGCCGGGATGCCCGCCGCGAGGGCCTTGTCGCGCACGACCGCCGGGTCCTCCGACAGGCCGTGCATGACCAGCACGAGCTCCAGGTTGCGGTGCCGCTGCCGCGCCACCTGGCTGATCGCGTGTTCGAGCTGACCGGCCCGGTTGGTCGGCAGCACCACGGAGATCGACCGCGAGCGCGAGACGACCGGCAGGCCGAGGTCGGTGAGGATCTGGTCGACGCGGTGGGAGAACAGGTGCTTGTCGAACACCTCGCGCATCGCCAGGTGGCCCTGGCGCGCCCGCAGCTCGGGGCTGTTGATCAGGTAGATCGCCCGGTTGTACGCCTCCTCCTGGGAGTGCGCGACCGGGATGAGCGGGCCGAACGTCTCCTCGATGGCCCGCGACCACCCCGACAGCACGGTGGTCGAGCAGGCCGACAGCTCGAAGACCCGGCGCGCGCACATGGTGGGCGAGTCGATCACCGAGTTCACGTTCAGGAAGACCTTGTACATCTTGTACGCGGCCAGCATCTGCTCGTACGGCAGCTCGCCCACGATGTGGGGGCGATACTCCTCCGGCCAGGCGTACTTGTCGGCCACGGAGGCGTTCCTGGCGTAGATGTGCAGGCCGAGCGGGCGCACCGGCGCGAGGATCGTCTCCATCTGCTCGCGCCGCTCGGGGTGCTTGTCGCGGAAGTACATCCCCGCGAAGACCACGTCGTACGGCCGGCCCTGCTTGGTCTGGATCGGGTTGTGGATCCGGGGCTGGGCGGCGAACTGCAGCACACCGACACGGTCATGACCCAGCATCTCGCGATATTTCGGGATCATGTCGCCGTCGCACGTGTACACGTAGTCGAACAGCTTGGCCGTCTCGATGAAGAAGTCGAAGTTGGGCGGGTCCTCCTTGTTCCAGAAGACCGTGGGGATGCCCTCCTCGCGGCACCAGGCGATCAGGTCGCGCAGCTCCTGCTTGGGCGCGTTGGTCCCGGTCATCTGGTAGCGCCAGCGGCCCTGGTTGCCGTGCCAGGCCGACTCGCAGAACAGCATCTCGGGCCGCTTCTCGGCGAAGATCTCCCGCCAGTCCTGCAGCCCGAACTCGATCTGGTCCCACTCGTACTTGAACGCCATGCGGGAGAAGTCGTCGAGGATGACCGCGACGCGCAGGTCGGGCCGTACGACCGGGCCGTCGGGCCACTTGAGGCCGGGGATCTTGACCTCGGGGCCGCGCTTCTCGGCCTCGGCGGCGACCTCGATCGCGGACGGCGGCGCCTGCGGCGGCTTCTTGCCGTCCTTCATCGCCTTGCTGAGATCACGCGGCAGCCGGACGATCTTCTTGGGCTTCGCCGCGTTCGTCAGCACCTGCGCGACCCGGTAGGGCTTCTGGGTCTGGGTGGCCTGCAGCCGCCAGAGGGCGTAGTCGGCGCGGGCCTCCTGGTAGGCGAGCCGGTTCTCCAGGTCGCGGATCCGCTGCTCGTACTGCTCGATGTGCTTGCGCTCCTCGGGCAGCCAGTTCACCGGCCCCAGTCGCTGGAAACGGGGCTCTTCAGGAGTCTCTTCGGTCTCAGCCATACCTCTCCCCCTTACGGACAAGCCATCGTAAAGGGCCACAGAGACCTTTGTGCCGATATAGGGGATTCAAACGAGCGAGGTCTTCCCCCCGTCCTGAACCGTCCTGAGAACTAACGCAGGATGCCCTTGGCGGCGGGGGAGAGGTTGTCGCCACGCAGCCAGGCCTCGATGACGCGGGCGATCCGCGGCCCGGCGGCGCCGTCCCACAGCGGCGGCAGGTCGCCGCTCGGCGTGGCCGCGCCGTCCGCGAGCGCCTTGGACGCCGCGGCGGGCAGCGAGGCGGGCGTGACGAGCCGGTTCGTGCCGTGGGTCACGGTGATCGGCCGCTCGGTGTTGGGCCGGACGGTCAGGCAGGGGACGCCCAGCATGGTCGTCTCCTCCTGCACGCCGCCGGAGTCGGTCACCACCAGGGCGGCCCCGCGCACCAGGGACAGGAAGTCCACGTAGCCGAGCGGGTCGACGATCTTCAGGTTCGGCCGGTTGACGAGACCGGCGTCCGCCAGCCGCTGCCGGCCGCGGGGGTGCAGCGGCACGACGACCTGCACCTGCTCGGCCACGCCGAGCACGGCCTCGACCAGCTCGCGGGCCGCCTCGGGGTCGTCCACGTTGGCCGGTCGGTGCAGCGTGGCCACCGCGTAGTCGCCCTCGATCCCCAGCCGCTCCCGCACCGGCGCCGGGTCGAGCTTGGGCAGCGCGGCGAACAGGCTGTCGATCATCGGATTGCCGACGAGGTGCACCTTCGCCGGGTCCACGCCCTCGTTGGCCAGGTGCGACAGCGCCTCGGGCGAGGTGGCGAACAGCAGGTCCGACAGCGCGTCGGTGACGACCCGGTTGACCTCCTCCGGCATCTCCCGGTCGAAGGAGCGCAGGCCCGCCTCGACGTGCGCGGTCGGCACGTGCAGCTTGGCGCAGACGAGGATCGCCGCGAGCGTCGAGTTCACGTCGCCGTACACCACCACGAGCGCCGGGCGGTGTTCGAGCACGACGTCCTCAAGCCCGGTGAGCAGGGCGGCCGTCTGCCGGGCGTGGGTGCCGCTGCCGACGCCGAGGTTGGCGATCGGCTCGGGCAGCCCCAGGTCGGCGAAGAACACGTCCGACATCAGCGCGTCGTAGTGCTGGCCGGTGTGGATGATGCCCTGCCGGACCCCGAGTTCGGCCAGCCCCCTGACGACCGGGGCCGCCTTGACGAAGTTCGGCCGGGCGCCCAGTACGTGCAGGACGAGGGGGTTGTCTCTCATCTGCCTCGCCTTTCGTCTCTGGTCGTGCTCACAAGCCGTGCCCTGCCGCGCGTTTTCGCACTCCCTGGCACAAACGTTGCCTATGGTACGGTCGCGCCGTGGAAACCGAGGCCAACAAGCCCGCAAAGGCCGTGTCCGCCGCGTCCGCGAAGGCCGGCCTCGGCGGCTTCCTCCGGGGGTTCGCGAGGAACCCTGTCCTCGTCTCCCGGATCTTCGTCAGCAAGGTCAAGTCCGACCCGATGCGGGTAGCCCAGGCCGCCGCCGACGCGATCCCTCCCGGCATGCGCCCGGTCGTCGGACGCGTCGCCTGGCCCGCCGCCCGGTTCGTCAAGGTCAGGACCCGCAAGATCCTGCAGCGCGCGGCCAAGGGCCCGCTGCGGGACGCCAAGGCCCACTTCGACGCCGGCCGGCTCACCGAGGCGGTCCAGGTGCTCAAGCCGCAGTCCCGGTGGCCGTTCGTCCGCCGCAGGATGGCCTACTACGAGGGGGAGAAGGCCGCGCTCGGCCCGAACCCGATCCCGCCCAAGCCGAAGATCATCATGGGTGAGCGGGTGACCGGCCGGGTGCTGCACATGGTCACCAACGCCCTGCCGTACACGCAGGCGGGCTACACCGTGCGCACCCACCGCATCGTCACCGCCCAGAAGGCGGCGGGGCTCGACCCCCACGTCGTGACGAGCTGGGGCTGGCCCATGCTCCAGGGCCACACCGACGCCGAGCCGTACGAGGAGATCGACGGCATCCCCTACTACCGGCTCCTGCCCAAGGGCGAGGTGCCGTTCGAGAGCCAGGGCCGGATGATCCGCGGCGCCGCGGACGTCTCCGAGCTGGTCAGGACCCTCCGCCCGCAGGTGCTGCACGCGGCGACCGACCACCGCAACGGCTCCGTCGCGCTCGCCGTGCGCGAGCGGACGAACACGCCCTTCGTGTACGAGGTGCGCGGCTTCCTGGAGGAGACCTGGGTCTCCCGCGACCCGGCGAGGGTCGGCAGCGAGCGGCACAGGCTGCAGCGTGAGCGTGAGGCGCAGATCATGCGCGAGGCCGACGCGGTCGTGACGCTCGCCGAGACGATGGCCGCCGAGATCGTGGAGCGCGGCGTGCCCAGGGAGCGCATTTTCCTCGCGCCCAACGCCGTGGACGACGCCCTGCTGACGGCCGACTACGACGGCGAGGCGTTCCGCGACCGGTTCGGGATCGGGCGCGACGAGATCGTCGTGGGCTCGGTGTCGAGCATCGTCGCCTATGAGGGCTTCGCCACACTTCTGAGCGCCGCCGCGCTGCTGCGCGAGGCCGGGACGCCGGTGAAGGTCCTGCTGGTCGGGGACGGCGCCGAGCGGCCCGCGCTGCTCGAACAGGTCGAGAAGCTGCGCCTGACGGACGCGATCCTGCCCGGCCGGGTGGGCCCGGACGAGGCGCTGCAGGCGCAGGCGGCCATCGACATCTTCGTCTGCCCGCGCGAGGACCTGCGGGTGTGCCGTCTCGTCACCCCGCTGAAGCCGGTCGAGGCGATGGCGCTCGGCAAGCCGGTCGTGCTGAGCGACCTGCCCGCGCTGTCGGAGCTCGTCGGCGGTGAGGGCGCCGGCCTGCTGGTGCCGCCCGGCGATCCCGCCGCGCTGGCCAAGGCGCTCGCCGCGCTGCGCGACGATCCGGAGCGCCGGAGGATCATGGGCGAGGCGGGCAAGGCCGAGGTCGCCGCGCACCGGACCTGGAGCAGCCTGGCCCGCACGTACCAAGGGATCTACCAGTCCTTGACCGAAAACCGATAAACAGCAGAAAGTCGGATGTGTTGCATCAGGCATGCTTGGTTCCGAGTTGAGATAACCTTTGCCACCATGAAGTGTTGTTTCCGCCCCCAGGTTCCCCCCAAGGCCTCGTCGTGACAGCCTTCGATCTCACGATCATCGGGCTGGGATACGTGGGCATGCCGCTGGCCAAGGAGGCCACGGCGGCGGGCCTGCGGGTGGCTGGTCTGGACGTCGACCCCCGTAAGGTCGAGGCCCTGAACGCCGGCCGCTCCTACATCGACGACCTGACCGACGCCGACCTCGACGCGATGCTCGCCGCCGGCTTCACGGCCACGCTGGACGCATCGGTGCTGTCGAAGTCGCGCACCATCGTCATCTGCGTCCCGACGCCGCTGGACGAGGACCACCGTCCGGACCTGTCGGCCGTGGAGGGCGCCACCAAGGCCGTCGCCGAGCACCTCCAGGAGGGCACGCTCGTCGTGCTGGAGTCCACCACGTGGCCCGGCACCACCGACGAGCTGGCGCGGCCGATCCTGGAGCAGTCAGGTCTGGTGGCGGGCAAGGACTTCTACCTGGCGTTCTCGCCGGAGCGGATCGACCCGGGCAACGCCAAGTTCGGCCTGCGCAACACTCCCAAGGTCGTCGGCGGCTACACCGCAGCCTGCAAGGAGCGGGCCGCCGCCTTCTACTCGCAGTTCGTCGAGCGGGTCGTGCCGGTCAGCGGCACCCGCGAGGCGGAGATGGCCAAGCTGCTCGAGAACACCTACCGGCACGTCAACATCGCCCTCGTCAACGAGATGGCGATCTTCTGCGACGAGCTCGGCGTCAACCTGTGGGAGGCCATCGAGGCCGCCTCCACCAAGCCGTTCGGTTTCCAGAAGTTCCTGCCGGGCCCCGGCGTCGGCGGGCACTGCATCCCCGTCGATCCGTCGTACCTGTCGTACACGGTGCGCAAGCTCGGCTATCCCTTCCGGTTCGTCGAACTGGCCCAGGAGATCAACGAGCGGATGCCGTCGTACGTGGTGGCCCGCGTGCAGCGGCTGCTCAACCGGGCACGCAAGCCCGTGAACGGCTCGCGCGTGCTGCTCCTCGGCGTGACGTACAAGCCGGACATCGCCGACGAGCGGGAGACACCGGCCATCCCCGTGGCCGAGGCGCTCCTCGAACTGGGCGCCGAGCTGGCGTTCTGCGATCCGTACGTGAAGGAGTGGTCGGTCGAGGGCAGGCGGATCCCCCGCGAGGAGGACCTGGCCGAGGCCGTGGCCGCCGCCGACGTGGTGGTCCTGCTCCAGCAGCACTCGGCCTTCGACCTCGACATCGTGGAGGAGCGAGCCCCTCTCGTCCTGGACACTCGCGGCGTGCTGGCCACGAGCGAACGCGTCGAGCGGTTGTAGGAAGGGTTTCGCGCGTGCACGTGCTCGTCATGACGGTGGTGCATCACCCCGAGGACGCCCGGATCCTGCACCGGCAGATCCGGGCACTCGTCGACGCCGGTCATGAGGTCACGTACGCCGCGCCGTACACCGCGCGGGGAGTCGTGCCGCGCTCCTGGGTGACGGGTGTGGACCTGCCCCGGGCCGCGGAGCGGCGCCGCGTGACCGCGGTGCGGGCCGCCCGCAAGCTCTTCAAGAGCATGCGGGGCAAGGTCGACCTGGCCCTCATCCACGACCCCGAGCTGCTGCTCGCGGTCGCCGGGGTGCGCGGCCGCCCGCCGGTCGTCTGGGACGTCCACGAGGACACGCCCGCGACGCTGTCGCTCAAGCCGTGGCTGCCGGCGTTCCTGCGCCCGCCGGTGCGCTTCCTCGCCCGGCTCCTCGAGACCACCGCCGAGCGGCGGCTGCACCTGCTGCTGGCCGAGGCGGCGTACGCGGGCCGGTTCAAGCAGCAGCACCTCGTGGTGCCGAACGAGACCTGGGTGCCCGACCGGGTCAGCCGGCCCGGCGACGACCGCGTCGTCTATCTCGGCTGGCTGTCGGAGGCCCGGGGCGTCCAGGAGGCCGTCGAGGTGGCGCGCCTGCTCCAGCCCCATCGGGTGGCCGTGGAGCTCATCGGCTACGCCGACCCGCAGAGCCGCCCCCTGCTGAACGAGGCCGTCGCCCAGGGCGTGCTGGAATGGCGCGACTTCATGCCGAACGACGAGGCGCTCAAGCGGCTCGACGGCGCGCTCGCCGGGCTCTCGCTGCTGCACGACGAGCCCAACTATCGCCACTCGATGCCCACGAAGATCGTGGAGTACATGGCGCACGGCATCCCGGTCATCACCACCCCCTCGCCGCGGGCCGTGGAGCTCGTGGAGCGCTACCAGTGCGGCCTCGTCGTCCCCTGGCAGGACCCTCAAGCGGTGGCGCGGGCGGTGCTCAAGCTCAGGGACAACCCCTTCGAGCGGATCGGCACCGGTGGACGCGGCTACGCCGCCGCGCGGGCGAACCACCACTGGCCCAACTCCGCACGCCGCTTCGTCACCCAGTTAGAGGCGTGGGCGGGCGTCAAGAGCTGAACGCGTGGTGAACACTCCCGCAGGCGGCCGCTGAGGCCGGCCCGGCAGTGCGCACATCCGGGTAGGCTGGGCGCGGCAAGATCATTTGAACGACGGGCGGTAGTGTCCTGAAAGTGCGCTGGCTCACTCTGATCCTGGGTGTGGCGATCCTCGCCGGCGTCGCATCAGTGGTGATCGTCCTCCGTGACGGAAGCACCGGCTCCGGCACCGCCAGCGCCGGGCAGACCGTCCCCTCGACCCCCATGGTGGGGTCGCCGACGCACAGCGTGTTCACCGACCCCTGCGGGACGTTCGAGACCGCGGCGACCACGCCGTACGCCGTGAGCGGCTACTGGCTCATCCCGACCTCCGACCCCTGCACCTGGCGACGCCAGCTTGAGGCCATCCACCGCCTTGGCGGGGACACCGTCGTACGTCTCGGGTTCGGCCTGTCGCCGCGCAAGACCGACGATGAGGGGCAGGTCCTGGAGGCCTCGACCCCCGAGGGCAAGGCGCCCAAGCCCGACGCCAGGTTCGCCCGCTGCGTCGAGAACGGGCTGCCGTGCATGAAGGCGGCGGAAAAGGAGCTCCAGGCGGCCAACCCGGGCAACCGCATCACGAGGACGTACGTCTACCGCACCGACGAGCGCTTCGGCCCCGGCATCTTCCGCTGCCCCCAGATGGAGCACGAGGTCGTGGTGGGGGACGCCGTCTTCTTCCGGCTCATCGCGCCCGAGGACGGCTCGGACGACCCCACCTGCGACTTCAGCCGTGAGGGGCGCGGCTATCACCTGATCCTCGTCTCGGCGGGCACCAGGGACAGCCTCAGCGAGCTCCTCGACCTCGGCGACCGGTTCGGCATCAAGGTCTTCCCCGCCCTGCCGCTCGCCCCGCGCGACCCCGAGGAGTCGACCCGGGCCGACCCCCGCCACATCGGCACGCTCACCACGCTGACCCGGCGGGTGCTCCAGGACTACGGCGACCGGTTCAAGGGCCGCGAGTCGCTGGGCGGCGTCTATCAGCCGTTCGAGCTGCAGTTGCGCGACTGGCCCGACCCGAGCAAGGTCGACACGCTCCAGGTGTACGCCGAGCAGCACCTGATCGTCGAGCAGGAGCTGCCGGACAAGCCGATCCTCGTGAGCCCCTACATCGACAGCCGCAGGCGGGTGAAGTACACCTCCACGCCCGCCCAGGTGGCGCAGGGCTTCAAGCAACTGGCACGCACCGGAGTCGAGATCATCGCGCCGCAGGACGGCCGGGGCACGGGCAAGGTCGGCCTGTTCTGGCCCAACTGGAAGAACAAGCCGGTGGACGACACCCTCAAACCGGTCGTCGGGGAGAGCACGTACGCCACGGCCTACTACGGCAGCACCCGCGACTACTACCGCGCGATGTCGCAGGCCCGCCAGGACCTGGTCCAGGAGGGCATCCAGGTGGAGCTGTGGGCCAACGTCGAGGCGTTCGAGCCGTCCACCTCGGCGGAGCCCTGCGGCCGTCAGGGCACCCGCGGGCGTACGGACAAGCCCCGGCTGGACACCCAGGTGACGCTCGCCGCGCCGTACGTGTCGAAGATCATCTCGTACATGTGGAGCGACTTCTTCACCTGCGGCTCGCCGTCGCTGTCGGAGGAGATCGCGGCCGACTGGGACCGCCCGATCCCGATCGAGGCGCAACGGCGCGCGCGGCAGATACAGGACGGCCTGGAGATCCGCGGCTACCACCTCGGCTCGGCCAAGGTCACGCTGAGCTGGCCGGGCCTGGACACGCCGCGCGTCGTCGACTCGGCCACGGTCGGCTGGCACGACACCACCCCGATCCCGGGGCTGCCCGCGGGCACGGAGAAGATCTGGATCCCGGTGGACTGGGCCACGGTCCCCGGCGACGTCTGGGTGCGGGTGGAGGTCACCTCCGCCGACGGCAGGAAGTCCGCCGAGCCCGTCTACTACCACAACACCGGCTGATCTCCCTGCCGCCGTGTCGCGCCGGAGGCGCGCAGTGGGTACGCGCCGGAGGCGCGTGCGGTGCAGGGGTGTGATGCGCGTGTCAAGCGTAGGGTGCGGCAATGTCCGGGCAAGGAACGGGCAATGCCGCGGCGGGGCTCGCGCGCGGCGCGCCCAGCCCGCTGATCTCCTTTGCCTGCGCCGCCGCCAGTGGATCTCCATGTCGCGGCGGCGTGATGGCCGGCCCATCCCCGCCGGCGCCGAGGTGCCTCCGCAACAGGGCACCCGACGATCGACAAGGAGACCGCACATGAACCGACTTCGTAACCTCCTGCCCGCGGGTATCGCGGCGGGCGCGCTGGTGACCGGGATGGCTCTGGCCGCCCCGGCGGCCACCGCCGCCCAGACCGCGAGCGGGCGTGCGAACGTCGTCACCGCGCTCGACTACAACAGCACCGGCTGGACCTACCGCCAGGTGCCCCCCACGACCCAGGTGCCGGACTTCGCCGACCGGGGGTTCGACGACAGCGGCTGGCCGCTGGGACAGGCCGGCTTCGGCACCACCAACGGCACCTGCTCGTGGAACAACGAGAACACCGTCAAGACCCCGTGGGCGGTCGACACCGACATCCTCGTGCGCCACTGGATCCACCTGCCGCGCGACGCCCAGCAGGTGCGCATCCAGGGCACGGTGGACAACGACGCGCAGGTCTACTTCAACGGCCACCTCGTGCAGAGCGTCAAGAGCGGCAAGTGCGCCGCCGGGGCGATCGACGTCGTGGTGCCCGTGGCCGACCTCGACTGCTGCAACCTGATCGCCGTACGCGGCCATGACGGCGGCGTGGCGACCTATCTCAACCTCCGGGTGACCTACGTCAAGCCCACGAACGCGTTCTGACCCACCCGGCCGTGCGTGGCCCGGCATCGGCCGTACGGTGCCGGGCGACGCCCGACGGGGGTTACGAGGGTGTGGAGCGGTGATGAAGCTCCCGTGCGGGGCCCGGCCGGCCTACCCAGGACGGCTCGAGCCGAGGCCCGCGTCCTGTAGCGTCATGGGCATGATCCCGCGTATTCCTGTCAGCGTGGATCTTGTCGTGCTCACCGTCAGGTCCCAGCAGCTCAGCGCACTCGTCTGGCGGCGCGACCGGCCGCCGTACGAGGGCCGGTGGGCGCTGTCCGGCGGGTTCATCAAGCTGGAGGAGGACCTGCCCGCCGCGGCGGCCCGCGTGCTGGCCGAACGGGCCGGTCTTCCCGGGGCCCCGGTCCATCTGGAACAGCTTCAGACCTACGGCTATCCGGACCGCGACCCGCGCCAGCGGGTGGTCAGCGTGGCCTATCTGGGTCTCGCTCCCGACCTGCCCGCGTCCACCGAGGCCCACATGAGCTGGCAGCCGGTGGCCGAGCTGACCGAGATGGCCTTCGACCACCGCAGGATCATGCTCGACGGCGTGGAGCGGGCGCGGGGCAAGCTCGAATACACCTCGCTCGGCGCGGCCTTCTGCCCGCCCGAGTTCACCGTCGCGGAGCTGCGCCGCGTCTACGAGATCGTCTGGGGACGCCCGCTCGACCCGCGAAACTTCCACCGGAAGGTCACCAAGACCGAGGGCTTCCTCGTGCCCACCGGGCGCACCACGACCCGCGACGGCGGCCGTCCCGCCATGCTCTACCGCCGGGGCCCCGCCGTGCTGCTCCATCCGCCCATGCTGCGCACCTGACCGGCCGCGCCGGCCGTTCCCCCGGACCGTCCCGGTTGCGTGCGCGACCTGCTGCGGTTCTGCGCGGTCCTCGGAGTCGTCCGCTTCCCCTGGCGAGACACAAGCCTGGGACACGCTTCACCGTTTCGGCGGGTGGCTGTTCCCCCTGGCTGTTCCCCCTGGCTGTTCGTGGGCGCTTCCGCGTGCGCGAGCGGCGAAGCGCGCGGCCGCATGCGGGCGGCGGGCGTCGTCGGTTCAGCGGGCGTCAAGGGCCTTGAAAGCGGCCCGGGACACACTGCCGGCAACGACGAGGAAAGGACCCCCAGCCATGACCCTCACCCGCTCCCTCGCAGGCATCACGCTCGCTGCCGGCATCCTGGCCCTCGCCCCGCTCGCGACCGCGACGGCCGCCGAGGCCACCGCCGCCAAGTCCTGGGGCCCCTACTACGCCACCGGGTCGAAGGCCAAGGTCAGCGGCTCGCTGATCGCCGCGGCCAAGAGCGACCGGAGCCGGCCCGCGCCGTACGTCAAGGTCACCGGCAAGGTCACCAGCCTGAACCACACGTCGTCCACCTGCGGCTGGGCCCTGTTCCGCGTCAGCTACTTCGACGCCGCCAACAAGCCGCACCTGGCCTACCGCAACTACCGCACCTGCTCGTACGGCGCGAAGAAGACCTTCGCCTTCACCATCAAGAACGTCGGCGAGGTCGAGCTCAAGGTCTGCTCCGAGCGCAAGGCCACCAAGCCGTCCCTCACCTGTCAGTACGCCGGTAGCTGGAAGACGCTCTACGCCTACTACCAGTAAGACCGGGGCAGGAGAGTTATCCACAGGGGGCGTGCGGGGTGCCGCCGGGACAGGCGGATCTCCTATCGTTAGGGCATGCCTCGATTCCGCTCGATCCTCGACACCGTGCCGGCCTACAAGCCGGGCAAGGCCGTGGTCTCACCGGACGGCCGCTCCTACAAGCTGTCCTCCAACGAGAACCCCTTCGGACCCCTGCCGTCGGTGCTTGAAGCGATCGCGCGGGCGGCCACGGACGTCAACCGCTACCCCGATCCCGGCGCGGTCCGGCTCACCGAGACGCTCGCCGAGCGGCTCGGCGTGCCGTACGACCACGTGGCGCTGGGTGCCGGATCGGTCGCGGTCGCCCAGCAGATCCTGGAGGCGGTGGGCGAGCCCGGCGCCGAGGTGATGTACGCCTGGCGCTCGTTCGAGGCCTACCCGATGCTGGTCGGCTTCGCGGGCGCCACCTCGATCGAGGTGCCGCTGCGCGACGAGACGCACGACCTCGACGCCATGGCCGACGCCATCACGCCGGAGACGCGCCTGGTCTTCGTCTGCAACCCCAACAACCCGACCGGCACGGTCAACCGGGCCGACGAGCTCACGCGGTTCCTCGACCGCGTGCCCGAGAACGTCCTCGTCGTCCTCGACGAGGCCTACCGGGAGTACGTCAGGGACGCGGACGTGCCGGACGGTCTCACGTTCTATCGCGAGCGCCCCAACGTCGCCGTCCTGCGCACGTTCTCCAAGGCGTACGGCCTGGCGGGGCTGCGGGTCGGCTACCTGATCGGGCAGGAGCCCGTGGCCGCCGCGGTCCGCAAGACGCTGCTGCCGTTCGCGGTCAACCACCTCGCCCAGGCGGCCGCGATCGCGTCCCTGAAGGCCGAGGACGAGCTGCACGAGCGGGTCGAGACCGTGATCAAGGAGCGCGCCCGGGTCAGGGAGACGCTGCTGTCGCAGGGCTGGACCGTCCCGCCCACCGAGGCCAACTTCGTCTGGCTGCGCCTCGGCGAGCGCACGATGGAGTTCGCCGAGAAGTGCGCGGCCGTCGGGGTCGCGGTGCGCCCGTTCGCCGGCGAGGGGGCCCGGATCTCCATCGGCGACAGCGAGGCCAACGACGTCTTCCTCGCCGCCGCCGAGGCGTTCCGGAAGGACTCCTAGCAACGTCCACGGGGTGGAGGGAGCGGAGCGGAAGGGAACGAGGACCGCAGCGAAGGCCCAGCGGAGCGGGTTTCGCGAGGACCGGAGTTTCCTTCCGGCGCAGTGACCGACTTGCCCCAGGCCCGTGGATACGTCTGGTGCAGACCGGCAACGGTCTCCGCCACCTGCCGGCTTGCCCAAGATCTGTGAACGTCCCCCAGGCTTCGCGAGGAGCGGGGTTTCCGCACCCCGCCAGGGGGCCGTTCGCGAGGGGCGGGGTTTCCGCACCCCGCTAGGAGGCCGGGTAGTACTGCCGGATGAGCTCCTCCGTGGCCCGCGCCGCGTGGCCGGGATCGGCTCCGGAGGCGACCAGCACCCGCGTCGCCACGGTCTCGTGATCGCGGAGGAGCGCGAGCAGGATGTGCTCGGTGCCGATGCGGTCGTGGCCGCGCCGCACGGACTCCTCGTTCGACGCCTGGAGGACCGCGGAGGCGGCCGGGGTGAACGGCAGGGGCTCCGCCGTGGCGGACCGGCCGTGGCCGACGGTCTCCTTGACCCGGAGGCGCGCGTCCTCAAGGCTCAGGCCCAGGCTCGTGAGAACCTGGGCCGCCAGGCCACCGCCTTCGCGGAGCAGACCGAGCAGGATGTGCTCGGTGTCGATGGATGAGTGGCCGAGCGTCCGGGCCTCGTTCTGGGACAGGACGACGACCTGTCGTGCTCGATCGGTGAACTTCTCGAACATCGCGCGGTTCCTCGCAAAGCAGTGTCAGTGAACCCTTCCGGGTCCTGTCATGATCCGGTTGTCAGCGATCTTGTATATCGCGTGCGGCCGTCCATGGAGTCGCCCACCCTGACCGCCGCGGGATGCCCTCGCATTTGTCGTGCGAATATCGCGGGATAGTCGGCGGATCGCAGCGAAATCATGCGTCCGATTCGCGCGCGGCCTCGAATTACCGATTTCGCTCTCATGCCTCGCCAAGCCGGCCCCGTTTCCCGTTCGGTCCCCGTTTCCCGGTCCGGCCCCGTTTCCCGGTCCGGCTCTGTTCCCGGTTCGGCCCGGGTTCCGGTTCGGCCCGGGTTCCAGGTCCGGCTCGGATTCCCGGCCCGGCTCACGCTCACGGTCCGGCGGCTCGCATTCACGGCTCGACGGCCGGCTGGGACGCCGTGACGCGTCCGGGGCCCGCGGGGGCCTCCTCCTCCGGCGGCGTCGCGGGCCTCCCGCGGCGCTCGGTGGAGACCACCAGCGCGACACCCACGACGATCAGGACCCCCGCCACGAGCATGGCCGCGGTGACCGGCTCCGCCAGCACCGCCATCCCGAGCAGCACCGCCACCACGGGGTTCACGTACGCGTAGGTGGACACGAGCGAGATCGGCGCGTGGCCGAGCAGCCAGATGTAGGAGGTGAAGCCCACGAGCGAGCCCACCAGCACCAGGTAGGCCAGGGCCGTCCACGACTGCCAGCTCACCTCGGCGAGGTGCAGCCGTTCGCCCTGCACGAGACCCATGACCAGCAGGGCGACGCCGCCCACGGCCATCTCGACCGTGCTGGCCACGAAGGGGTTCTTCGGCATCGGGATCCGGGGGGAGATGAACGACCCCACCGACCACGACAGCGAGCCCAGCAGCACGATGGTGATGCCTACGCCGCTGCCGGACGCGCCGCCGCCCCGCAGGGAGAGGAAGGCGACCCCGGCGAAGCCCACCAGCACGCCGGCCAGCGTCAGCACGTGCGGCCGGTCCCTGAACACCGTCCTGAGCACGATCAGCCACAGCGGGGTGGAGGCGACGAGCAGCGCGGCCAGGCCGCTGGAGATGTGCTGCTCGGCCACGGCGACCATGCCGTTGCCTCCGGCGAGGAGCAGCAGCCCGACGAGCGCGGCGCCGCCGAACTCCTTCCACCGCATGCGGAGCGGCACGGCCCTGACGAGCAGGACCGTGCCGAGAACCAGCGCCGCCGCGACGAAACGGAGTCCACCGCTTGTCATCGGCGGAAGGGTCTGGATGGCGATGGCGATGCCGAGGTACGTCGAGCCCCACACCACGTACACGGCGGCCAGCGCCAGCCACACCCGTGCGTCATGACCGTTTCGTTCCATGGGTCATGACAATAGACCGTTGTTTCCGGACGGCGATTACCGGTTCAGCTTCTCCACGATCAGCCGGTAGAGCTGCCGCGGCCGGCCCGGCTGGGGGGTGCGGTTGGGCGGAAGCGGCCACGCGAGTCCCTCGTCAACCAGCGTGCGCAGCAACCGCCTGGCCGTGCGGGGGGTCACCCCGAGCATGCGTCCGGCGCCCTCCGCGTCGACGACCGTGTCGCCGCCCTCCAGCTTGGCGGCCAGGCGCGCCAGCACCTCGACCCCTTTGGGCTTGACCGGTCCGCCCGGCTGGGGAGGCATCCGGGGCGGCGGCACCAGTGCGCGGCCCTCCCGGTCCACGGCGAAGCCCTGCGGCTGCTTGCCGCCCTGGGTGCGCGCGAGCGCGCCCCTGGCGTGCGTCTCGGCCTCGTGCGTGGTGCGGCCCATCCCCACACCCACCTCGACCGCCAGACCCAGCTCCTCGCGGATCCTGGCGGCGAACGGCAGCACCCGGAACCCGTCCGTGGCCGTCGAGATCGAGCCCTTCGTCGCGACCACGAGATAGCTGTGGTCGTCGATCGGCCACACGCTCGCGTTGATCCGGTTGGCCTCCTGCACCAGCAGGCGGTGCAGCGACAGCCGCAGCTCGTCGCGCCAGTAGCGCGGCGCGGCCCGCCGTACGGGCTCGCGCAGCGTCGGCACCTCGACCAGCACGACCGTGAGCTGCGACTCCTCCAGCCGGTGGCGGGCGCCGAGCAGCGCCGCCGTGTGCAGTGCCGTACGGACGGCCGCGGAGGTCGGCCTGACGGGCACCACCGGCACCCCGGCGGCGGTCAGCCGGTCGGCCACGCCCTGGACGCACGTGAGCGCGCCCGTCGTGGCCCCCTGGCGGAACAACCGCTCGTGGAAGGCGGTGATCGTGCCCACCGGGCCCGGCTCGTCTCGGCTGTGGACCTCACCGGAGGAGAGGTTGAGGTCCGTGTACGCCTCGTCGATGTCCGGCCGGCCGAGCACATCGAGGCTCACCCGGCGCGGATCGATCCGCTCGTCCAGCGCGGCCCGTGCGATCGCCGCCACGAGCGCGGCCCCGCCGAGCTGCACATGCGTGGCCGGCATCGTGAGCACGCCGGCTCGCCGGGCGAGCTCGAAAGGCACCGGACTCGCGAACAGGCATGCGTCCACACCCGGACCGAGCCGGGTCACCTTGTCCGCCGCCTCCTGCTCGTCCCGGTATGCGGCGGCGACCAGCCGGCAGGGCACCGGGGCAGCCGAGTGCCCCATGAGCATCACCCGCTCGACCAGATCGTGTGACCCCACCACGCCGATGGTGAGGTCGGGTGTCACCGTGCCCAGACGTGACCCGCGCGGAGTGTCTTCCGTGCGTTCGACCAATGTTCGTCCCATCCCACGTCGCCCTCGTTGTTGTGGCTTCTCTTTGGAACGATCGCTGGTTAAGGCCGTAATGTCACGCCCAGATTTACCGGAATACCATTCTGGGTGGTCTGGGGGGTTCCTTAAATCGGAAGATCTGCGCTGGTCAGGGCATTAGTAAAGGTTTCCGGACTCACCCCTCGTCCGAAGTGGAAATTTCACGCACCACATCTGCGCCGAGAGCCTGCATACGCTGCGCGAGCGCGGCGTGGCCCCGGTCGATCAGATATCCGGACCCGATCGTGGTCTCGCCCTCCGCCGCGAGCCCGGCCAGCACGAGCGCGATGCCCGACCGCAGGTCGTGCGCCGTCACCTCGGTGCCGTGCAGCGGCGTCGGTCCGTGCACGACGGCCCGGCTGCCCTCGACCTCGACGTTCGCCCCCATCTTGTTCAGCTCGCCCGCGAGCGCGAAGCGGCCGTCGAAGATCCGCTCGTGGATGTAGCTGGAGCCCTCGGCGAGGCAGGCCACGGTCATCAGCGGCGACTGCAGGTCGGTCGCGAAGCCGGGGTAGGTGTCGGTGATGACGTTGATCGGCCGCAGCGGGCGGTTGCGGCGCACCTGGAGGACCGCGCCGTGGGTCTCGAACTCGACGCCCATCTGCTCCAGCTTCCACCGGACCACGCCGAGGTGCTCCAGGGAGGCGCCGACCAGGCTGACCTCGCCACCGGTGATCGCGGCGGCCATCGCGAAGACGCCCGCGTCGAGCCGGTCGGGCATGACGGTGTGCTCGACCGCGGTCAGCTCGTCGACGCCCTCGACCGTGATGAAGCCCGTGCCGCCGCCGCGGATGCGCGCGCCCATCCGGGTCAGCATCGTGATGACGTCGAGCACCTCGGGTTCGAGGGCCGCGTTCTCGATGACGGTGGTGCCCCGCGCCAGCGAGGCGGCCATGATCAGGTTCTCGGTGCCGGTGTGCGACGGGGTGTCGAGGTAGAGCGGGGCGCCGATCAGGCCGCCGGCCTTGATGTGGATGACGGATTCGCCCTCGTCCACCATCGCGCCCAGGCGCTTGTAGCCCAGGTAGTGGAAGTCGAGGTTGCGGCTGCCGAGGTTGCACCCGCCGATGCCCTCGATGATCGCCTCGCCCAGGCGGTGGAGCAGCGCGGGGACGAACAGCACCGACCCCCGGAACCGGCGGGCGATCTCCGCGGGCAGGACCGGGCTGGTCAGGCGGGAGGCGTCGATGACGAGCGTCCGCTCGCTCTCGTGGAACTCCACCTTCGCGCCCACGGCCTGCGCGAGCTCGACCGCCCGGCGCACGTCCTCGATGACGGGCACGTTGCGGAGCACCGTGCGGCCCTCGGCCGCGAGCAGCGCCGCCCCGATCATGGGCAGTACGGCGTTCTTCGCGCCCTGGATGAAGGCGGTTCCACGCAGTACGTTGCCACCGCGCACGCGGTAACGGACCATGAATTGCTCCTATTTCGGGGGAAGGATGGGGGACTCCCGTCAGCCGGCACCCGACGCGTCGGCGAGGACGATCGGCCTAGAGTAGCCGCTGTTCCAGGAGTTTCGGGGAGGAACTACCCCCAGAACGCATGGGGGAACGAGTCACTTGAGACTACTTGCGTGACCTGTGTGATTCAGCCGCGGAAACGCTCGCCGGTGAGCCGCTCGTACGCCTCGACATAACGGCTGCGGGTGCGCTCGACGATCTCGTCGGGCAGCGGCGGGGGCGCCTCGCCGGACGACCTGTCCCAGCCCGATTCGGGGGACAGCAGCCAATTTCGGACGAACTGCTTGTCGAACGACGGCTGGGAGTGGCCGGGCTCCCACTCGTCCAACGGCCAGAAGCGGGATGAGTCGGGCGTCAGCACCTCGTCGCCCAGCGTCAGCACGCCTTCGGCGTCCCAGCCCAGCTCGATCTTCGTGTCGGCCAGGATGATGCCGCGTTCCAACGCGATCTCGGCGCCGCGGCTGTAGACGTCGAGGGTGATCCGGCGCAGCTGCTCGGCCACGTCCTCGCCCACCTCGCCCACGACCTCCTCGTACGTCATGGGCTCGTCGTGCTCGCCCATGGGGGCCTTGGTCGACGGCGTGAAGATGGGCTCGGGCAGCCTGGACCCGTCGGTGAGCCCTTCGGGGAGCGGCACGCCGGAGACGACGCCCTCCCTGCGGTAGTCCACCAGCCCGGAGCCGGTGAGGTATCCGCGTGCCACACACTCCACCGGCACCATCCGCAGCCTGCGGCACAGCACGCCGCGGCCGGCGAACTCCGCCGGGACGTCGGTCGAGACCACGTGGTTGGGGACCACGTCCTTGAGCTGCTCGAACCACCACAGGGACAGCCGGGTGAGGATCTCCCCCTTGTCGGGGATACCGGGTTCGAGCACGTAATCGAAGGCCGAGATGCGGTCGGAGGCGACCATCAGCAGCAGCCCGTCGGGGGTCTCGTAGAGGTCACGTACCTTGCCGGAGTGCAGGTGCTTCACCGTTCCATCTTCCCAGCTCTTCACCGCGCCTTGAGCAGCGGGAGCGTCCGCGGCCGCACCTCGATGTGATCACCCACGAACGGCGGGAACGGGCCCTCGGTCCGTGTACTCGAAGGTCACCCGGCCCGCTCGCATCGTGAGCATGCCGACCGGGCGTTCGCCGAGCAACACCTGAGCGGTGGTCTGTGTGCTCATGCGCTCACTCTGGCCTGATCAGATCGGGACCGTCCGGGAAACCGAAGAGCGCGTTCTCCTGGACGTGCTCCTCGATCGCCGTCGCGAGCTGGTCGAAACGGCGCGCGAGGAAGAGGTCCTCGTGTTCTGGAAGATCGCGCAGGGCGGCCTCGTCGATGACGTGGCTCCGCAGAATCTCGGGGTCCGCCTGGCCGATCGCCGCACGGATGGCCCGAGCGGGGACGTCACGAGGATGAACGAGGTGCTGGCCGTCCACCACCCAGCACGCGTCGGCCGCCTCGGGCGCGTCGATCCTCAGCGGCCCGATGTCTGGACGCGCGGCGGCGGCCGGACGCTGCCACATGAGCAGGGCGCCGATGGGATAGCCGCGCAGGACGCTGTCGAACAGCCTGACGACGTCGTCCCGGTCCCAGCGGAAGGAACGCTGGAAGGACGGAATGCGCAGCCGTCCGTCGCGCACCAGGCCAGGGAGGTGCACGAGACGGATCTCCTCGACCCGTGGCCTGGCGACCGCGGCCATGCGCCCTCCCCTCCGCTGATCAGATCGTATGTCCGCACACCGGTCGTGCACCAACCGTTACGCGGACATCACCGATCGTCAGGCGTCAGGAGGACGCTGCGGCGAGGGCGATGTCGGAGCGGTGGTGGGAGCCGCGCATCGTGATCTGCTCCAGCGCCTCGTAGGCCCGGGCCCTGGCCTGGGCGACGTCGGCGCCCGTGCCGACCACGTTGAGCACCCGCCCGCCGTTCGACACGACCCGGTTGGCCTCGTCGAGGGCCGTGCCCGCGTGCAGCACGTACGCGCCCTCGACCGTCACAGGGAGCCCGGCGATCGGGTCGCCCTTCACCGGGTCGGCCGGGTAGTTCTCGGCGGCGAGCACCACGGTCACGGCCGCGCCGTCCCGCCACCGCAGCGGCGGATGCCCGGCGAGCGTGCCGGTCGCGCACGCGAGCAGCAGCCCGCCCAGGGGGGTCTCCAGCCGGTCGAGCACGACCTGGGTCTCCGGGTCGCCGAACCGCGCGTTGAACTCGATGACCCGCGGCCCGGACGAGGTCAGCGCCAGCCCGGCGTACAGCACTCCCGTGTACGGCGTGCCGCGGCGCGCCATCTCGGCCACGGTCGGGCGCACGATCTCGGCCATCACCCGCTCGGACAGGCCCTCCGGGGCCCACGGCAGCGGGGTGTAGGCCCCCATGCCGCCGGTGTTGGGGCCCTTGTCGCCGTCGTAGGCCCGCTTGAAGTCCTGGGCGGGCTGCAACGCAACCGCATCGGTCCCGTCGCACAGCGCGAACAGCGACACCTCGGGGCCGTCGAGAAACTCCTCGATGACGACCCGGCCGCATGCCCTGGCGTGCTCCAGGGCCTCCTCGCGGCTGTCGGTCACGACCACGCCCTTGCCCGCGGCCAGCCCGTCGTCCTTCACGACGTACGGCGCGCCGAACGCGTCGAGCGCCGCCGCGGCCTCCTCCTGCGTGGTGCAGGTGTACGCACGGGCGGTCGGCACCCCGGCGGCGGTCATCACGTCCTTCGCGAACGCCTTGGACCCCTCGATCCGCGCCGCCTCCGCCGACGGGCCGAAGCAGGCGATCCCGGCGGCCCTGACCGCGTCGGCGACCCCGGCGACCAGCGGCGCCTCGGGTCCGATCACGACGAGGTCGGCGCCCAGCCGTTCGGCGAGCGCGGTCACGGCCGCCCCGTCGGTGGGCGTGACCTGGTGCAGGGTGGCCACCTCGGCGATCCCGGCGTTGCCGGGGGCGCAGTGGACCTCTACGACGGCGGGGTCGAGCCGCAGGGCCCGGCACAGAGCGTGCTCACGACCCCCGGAACCGATGACAAGTACGCGCACCCGACCATTGTCGCAGTCTTTGCCCGCCACACCTCCGGCGCGGCACCACCGCCCCCGCGCCATCGCCCCCGCGCCATCGCCCCCGCGCCATCGCCCCCGCGCCGCCGTCCCCGCGCCGCCGTCCCCGCGCCGCCGTCCCCGCGCCGCCGTCCCCGCGCCGCCGTCCCCGCGCCGCCGTCCCCGCGCCGCCGTCCCCGCGCCGCCGTCCCCGCGCCGCCGCCCCCGACACCCGCCGGCGCGGCGACCCCGGCGTCGCGCCGTCCCCGCGCCCAGGCGGAGCGGTTTGGGGGTGGATACACATCGATGGCCAGTTTGTACGGGCGCTTTTTGGCAAGAAGTGCATGATCGACGGCACTTGACGCGGGTACGCTGGAACAGGTGTCCAACGGCCGTGTGGTAGGTTAGACAGGCTTCGCGCTGTCTCGTGGCGATTGGAGGTGGTCTGGGATGAATTCTGGTGATCCCGTCAGTACGTGCTCGCGCACGTACGTCGTGCGCATTCCCGACCACTCCGAAACTGAAGCCCGAGGGGCAGCTCACGCCTGTATGAAGGGGTGACATCACGTCGCGCGTAGAGCGTGCCGGCTCGGGCGGGAAGGGACCGCCATGCGCTCCTCTCTGCTCTTTCCCCGCATCAACAGGCACACCCGGGTCATGCCCACGCGCCTCGGCGCGGCGCCGATGAAGAACGTGGAGCCGATCGTCCGCTGTGTGCCGCCGAGCAATTCCCTCGTCGAGTTCGGCGCGTACGTCGGCGGCAAGAAGGTCGAGGCCGGCGGCATTCCCGAGGCCGTGCGCCTGGTACGCGAGCACAACGAGGTCAACGAGGTGCCCGACGCGTACGTCTGGGTCGGGCTGCACGAGCCCGCCGCGCCCGAGGTCGAGTGGCTCGCCGAGGTGTTCGGCCTGCACCCGCTCGCCGTAGAGGACGCCATCAAGGCCCACCAGCGTCCCAAGGTCGAGCGCTACGGCGACTCGCTGTTCGTGGTGCTCAAGACCGTCGCGTTCCTCGACCACGAGGTGTCGGCGGCGAGCAGCGAGATCATCGGCACCGGCGAGATCATGGTGTTCGTCGGGCCCGACTTCGTCGTGACCGTACGGCACGGCCGCTACTGCCCGCTCGGTGAGATCCGCGAGAAGCTGGAGGCCAAGCCGAAGCTGATCGCCCGCGGCCCGACCGGCGTCCTGCACGCCATCGCCGACCACGTCGTGGACAAGTACCTTCAGGTCGCCGACCTCATGCAGGCCGAGCTCGAAGAGGTCGAGGCGGCCGTCTTCGCGGAGGTCAGCTCCCGCGACATCAACCGGATCTACCAGCTCAAGCGCGAGATGCTGGAGCTCAAGCGCGCGGTCGGACCGCTCCAGACCCCCTTCAACGCCCTTCCCCAGCGGCGCAGCATCCCCTCCGAGATGCGTGAGTACTTCCGCGACGTCGGCGACCACCTGTCCCGCGTGTGCGAGGCGGTCCAGGCGTCCAACGAGCTGTCCGACTCGATCCTCCAGGCCGCGCTGGCCCGCTCCAACGCCCTCGCCAACGAGGACATGCGCAAGATCTCCTCGTGGGTGGCGATCATCTCGGTCCCCACGATGATCGCCGGCATCTACGGGATGAACTTCGAGCACATGCCCGAGTTGCGGTCGGTCTACGGCTACCCGATCGTCATCGGCGTGATGGTCGTCGCCTGCACGCTCCTGCACCGCGCCTTCCGCCGCAACGGCTGGCTCTGACCTCCCCTTTTCCCCCGGGACGCCGCCCCACGGGCGTCCCGGCGGGTGCCGACCGTTTCGGACTGCGTACGCTTCGTGACCGGAATCATGAACAATCGGTCATTGCTATCTGTCAAATGATGTTGTTAGGTGGGGGGAGCGGGCCGCTCGACACATCGACCGTTTCCACTCTCGCAGGAGCGTGTCATGACAGAGGCGACACCCCGGCTGGCCACCTATCCCCTCGCTCGCGAACGTGCCTTCGACCCACCGGACGAACTGGCACGCCGCCGCGCCGAGGCGCCGATCCAGCGGATGACGTACGCGGACGGGCACGAGGGCTGGCTGGTGACGGGTTATGCCGAGGCGCGTGCCATCCTGGCCGACAACCGCTTCAGCACCCGCCCCGAACTGTTGCACTCGCCGATCCCCCAGCGCAGCGAGTTCCGCAGTGAGCCGCTGACGCCGGGGTTCTTCATCCGCATGGACGCCCCCGCCCACACCCGCTATCGCCGCCTGCTGACCGGGCAGTTCACGGTGCGGCGGATGAAGCAGCTCGAACCGAGGATCCAGGAGATCACCGAGAGCCGCCTCGACGCCATGGAGCGCGAGGGCGCCCCCGCCGACCTCGTCGAGTCGTTCGCACTCCCCATCCCCTCGCTGGTCATCTGCGAGCTGCTCGGCGTGCCGTACGAGGACCGGGGGAAGTTCCAGCACGACTCGGCGGTGCTGCTGGACCTGAGCTCCTCGATCGAGGAGGTCCGGGCCGCGGTGCAGGACCTGTACTCCTACCTGCACGGCCTCGTCCTGGCGAAGGCCAAGGAGCCCGCCGACGACATCCTGAGCGGCCTGGTCGCGGGCGGGGAGCTGACGCACGAGGAGATCGGCGGCGTCGGGCTGCTGCTGCTCATCGCGGGCCACGAGACGACCGCCAACATGCTCGGCCTGGGCACGTTCGCGCTGCTGACGAACCCCGACCAGCTCGCCGTCGTGCGGGACGACCCGGCCGCCGTCGAGAACGCGGTGGAGGAGCTGCTGCGCTACCTCAGCATCGTGCACATCGGACCCACCCGTACGGCCCTGGAGGACGTGGAGGTCGGCGGCTGCCTGATCAGGGCAGGCGAGGCCGTGACGCTGTCGGTGGCGGCGGCGAACCGCGATCCCGAGCGGTTCGAGGGCGGCGACACGCTCGACGTGACCCGGCCGGCGCACGGGCATCTGAGCTTCGGGCACGGCATCCACCAGTGCCTCGGCCAGCAGCTCGCCCGGATCGAGATGCGCATCGCCTATCCCGCCCTGCTGCGCCGCTTCCCCAACCTGCGCCTGGCCGTGCCCGCGCACGAGGTGCCGATGCGGTCCAATATGGCCATCTATGGTGTGCACCGCCTGCCGGTGCTGTGGTGAGGAAGGTCGCAGGGGGAACGATGAAGATCAAGGCGGACACCGGACGGTGTATCGGTGCGGGGATGTGCGTGCTCACGCTGCCCCGGGTGTTCGACCAGAGCGAGGACGACGGCACGGTCGTGGTGCTCGACGCCGAGCCCCCGGCCGACCTCGAGTCCGGGGTGAAGAGGGCCGTGCAGCTCTGCCCGTCCGGCGCGCTGTCCGTGGAGGAGTGAGCCGAGCGGGCCGTGTGACGGCGACACGCAGGGGCGGGTGACGCTCGGCTACTTGACGGGCACGGTCCGGTGCGCTTGGCTGTACGTCGGCTGTGAAGCCATTCTTGTGGGTGACCCTGGAGCCCCGCCTCGGTGGTTGTGAAACCGCCCACGGCGGGGCTCTTCCTTTGCGCTGTACGGCTCAGGCTCCTACGGGCCGTAGCGGGGTCACCGGGCCGGGCAGCGGCAGGCCGCGGGCCTTCCAGAGGCGGCGCATGCGGTCGGGGTAGTCGGTGACGATCCCGGCCACCCCCATGTCGATCAGCCGGGCGGCCTCGTCGGCGTCGTTGACCGTCCAGACGACGACCGGCAGGTTCTGCCGGGCCGCCCCCGTCATCAGCGCCTCGTCGACGAGCACGCGGTCGGGGGACAACGCCGTCGCCCCCACCGCCGCGGCCGCCGCCGCGAGGTCGCCGCCGACCTCGCCGAGACGGATGCCGTTCATCCAGGCGGGGGTCATCGTGTCGCGCTCGACCAGGGCGTACCGCCGCTCCAGCATCGGCCGGGCGATCTCCAGGAGGCGCCAGTCGAAGCTGAGCAGCGCCGCCCTCGACAGCCGGTCGTGCCGGTCGAGCTCGTGGACGACCTCCTCGACGAAGCGGCGCGGGTCGGCGCACAGGTCGGGACGGGTCGGATCGGACTTCAGCTCCACGTGGAGGCGCACGTGGTCGGCACCGAGGGCGCCGATCAGGCCGAGCACCGCCCCGAGCGTCGGCATCCGGGTGTCCGGCAGCGGCACCTGCGTGAGCGCGAAGCGGTCGTCCGGCCGCTCGGGCAGCCGTACGCCGACGTCGAGGGTGCGCAGCTGCGGCAGGGTGAGCGCGATGATCGGCTTGCCGACGTAGGGGAACATCTCGTCGCCGGGAACGGCCATGCCCGTGTCGGCGCTGGTGACCGCGGACACGTGCAGGTCGTGGGTGAGCACGAGCTGTCCGTCCGCGGACATGGCGACGTCGAACTCGAGTGCGTCGACCCCCAGCTCCAGCGCGAACGCCAGGCCGGGCAGGGTGTTCTCGGGCCGCAGGCCCCGCGCTCCACGGTGCCCGTGCAGCTCAACGTATCCATGCACAGCGGCGTACCTTACCGCCTCGCCTGTCCGCGGCCCGGAACCCGCCGGTTCCGGGCGCGTACCCCACGAACCATCAGATCAGGGAACGAATCTGGATGGTCTGCGTGCGGCCCGGACCGACGCCGATGGCGGAGATCGGGGCGCCGCTCATCTCCTCCAGCGCCCTGACGTACGCCTGCGCGTTCGGCGGCAGGTCCTCGAACGTCTTGGCACCGGTGATGTCCTCCTGCCAGCCGGGCAGCTCCTCGTAGATCGGCGTGGCGTGGTGGAACTCGGTCTGCGTCATGGGGATCTCGTCGTGGCGGACGCCGTCCACGTCGTACGCCACGCAGACCGGGATCCGCTCCAGGCCGGACAGCACGTCGAGCTTGGTCAGGAAGAAGTCGGTCACGCCGTTGATCCGGGTGGCGTACCGCGCGATGACCGCGTCGAACCAGCCGCAGCGGCGGTTGCGGCCGGTGGTGACGCCGTACTCGCCGCCGGTCTGGCGCAGCCAGTCGCCCTGCTCGTCGAGCAGCTCGGTCGGGAACGGCCCGGACCCCACGCGCGTGGTGTACGCCTTGAGGATGCCGATGATCCTGGTCAGGCGGGTGGGCGGGATGCCGGAGCCGGCGCAGGCGCCGCCGGAGGTGGGCGAGCTGGAGGTCACGAAGGGATAGGTGCCGTGGTCGATGTCGAGCAGCGTGCCCTGCCCGCCCTCCAGAAGCACGACCTTGTCCTGGTCGAGCGCCCGCGAGAGCACGAGCGAGGTGTCGGCGATGTGGGGGCGCAGCCGCTCGGCGTAGCCGAGGTACTCCTCCAGCACCTTCGCCGGGTCGATCCCGCGGCGGTTGTAGATCTTGGTGAGGATCTGGTTCTTCTCGCCCACCGCGGCCTCGATCTTCTTGCCGAGGATGCCGGGGTCGAGCAGGTCCTGGACCCGGATGCCCATGCGGTAGATCTTGTCGCCGTACGCCGGGCCGATGCCGCGGCCGGTCGTGCCGATCTTGGCCTTGCCCAGGAAACGCTCGCTGACCTTGTCGATGGCCTTGTGCTGGGGCATGATCAAATGAGCGTTGGCCGAGATCAGCAGCCGGTCGCAGGAGATGCCCCGCTCGGCCAGCCCGTCGATCTCGCCGAGCAGCACGCCCGGGTCCACCACCACGCCGTTGCCGATCACCGGGACCACGTCGGGGGAGAGCACGCCCGTCGGAAGCAGGTGCAACGCGTACTTCTGGTCGCCGATGACGACGGTGTGGCCCGCGTTGTTGCCACCCTGGTAACGCACGACGTAGTCGACGTCACCACCAAGCAGGTCGGTGGCCTTCCCCTTGCCCTCATCGCCCCACTGGGCGCCAACGAGAACGACAGCCGGCATGGTTCAACTCCCGCACCAAGACGAAAAGCCCCTGACGCAAGCGCGGCAGGGGCCTCTTGCACACAGAGACTACCTGAGGGGCATGCCGACGGTGAACGGAGTCTTAAGTCACAAGACGGATTGATTGTCCCGCTTAATGCCCCGTTTGGGCGGTTTGTCCAGGAGTCATCCAGGCAATTCGTTAAAGAGATCGTTCAGGGGTTGGGTGCGAGCGCCTCCGCGGCCTCCCGGCTGCTGTCACGCAGGAACTGGGCGCAGCGCTCGGCCTCGTCCTTCTCGCCGATCGCCTGTGCCGCCCGGGCCAGGGCGTTCAGACAGCGCAGGAACCCCCGGTTGGGCTCGTGCTCCCACGGGATCGGCCCGTGCCCCTTCCAGCCCGCCCGGCGCAGCTGGTCGAGACCCCGGTGATAACCGGTGCGCGCGAACGCGTACGAGGTGACGGCGTGACCCGCGGCGAAGTAGTCGTCGGCGAGAGCGGCCCAGGCCGCGGAGTAGGCGGGGAAACGGGCTGCCACGTCGGCCGCCTTGGCGCCCGACTCGAGCATCTGCCGCGCTTCGGGGTTGTCCGGCAGCAGGGTGGGCGGCGGGCCGGCAAGGAGGTTCTCGTGCGATTCCATGGGGACAGTCTTACCCGTCCAAGAGCCACACGGGTATGGGCGGCCCGGTGGGAACCGAAGACCGATACAAGAATGCGGCTTCGCGTTTCCCGCCGGGCCGTGCCCTGACTACTTGAGCTTGGTGCCCGCGGACTTGAGCTGCTGGCACGCCTCGACGATGCGCGCGGCCATGCCGGCCTCGGCGGCCTTGCCGTACGAGCGCGGGTCGTAGGCCTTCTTGTTGCCGACCTCGCCGTCGACCTTCAGCACGCCGTCGTAGTTGCGGAACATGTGGTCCACGATCGGGCGGGTGAAGGCGTACTGCGTGTCGGTGTCGATGTTCATCTTCACCACGCCGTACGAGATCGACTCGCGGATCTCCTCCAGGGTGGAGCCGGAGCCGCCGTGGAAGACCAGCGAGAACGGCTTCTCCTTGCCGTACTTGGCGCCGACGGCCTCCTGGATCTCCTTGAGCACGCTCGGGCGCAGCTTGACGTGGCCCGGCTTGTACACGCCGTGGACGTTGCCGAAGGTGGCGGCCACGATGTAGCGGCCACGCTCGCCGAGGCCGAGGGTCTCGGCGACGGCCAGGGCGTCCTCCGGCGTCGTGTACAGCTTCTCGTTGATCTCGCCGACGATGCCGTCCTCCTCACCGCCGACCACGCCGATCTCGATCTCGAGGACGACCTTGGCGGCGGCGGTCTTGTCGAGCAGCTCGCTCGCGATCTGGAGGTTCTCGTCCAGCGGCACGGCGGAGCCGTCCCACATGTGCGACTGGAACAGCGGGTCCTGGCCGCGCGCGACGCGCTCGGCGGAGATCTCCAGCAGCGGGCGGACGAAGGAGCCGAGCTTGTCCTTCGGGCAGTGGTCGGTGTGCAGCGCCACCGTCACCGGGTACTTCTCGGCGACCACGCGGGCGAACTCGGCGAACGCCACCGACCCGGTGACCATGTCCTTCACGGTGGTGCCGGAGAGGAACTCCGCGCCACCGGTCGACACCTGGATGATCCCGTCACTTTCCGCCTCCGCGAAGCCGCGCAGCGCGGCGTGCAGGGTCTGCGACGAGGTCACGTTGATCGCCGGGTAAGCGAAACCGCCCGCTTTGGCGCGGTCGAGCATCTCGGCGTAGACCTCTGGAGTCGCGATAGGCATGCGAAGTCATCTCCTTCTGACGGTATGCGGCGTGGCAAGTATCCCGAAGGGCGGGCCGATCGGGAAAGCCGGGTATGCGGGGCACCGGGAAAGCCGCGGTCATTCCGCGATTCACGGTTTTCCACAGCCCTGCCGCTTCTCAGTCTGATCTCACCCGGGACGGGTAGGCTCGCCCCGTGGACGTGCTCTTGGACCTTCTTGACCCGAAGTGGTGGCTGAGCATGCTCGGCGCCTTCGCGACGATCGGCGTCATCGCCATCGTATTCGCCGAGACCGGGCTGCTCGTCGGGTTCTTCCTGCCCGGTGACTCGTTGTTGGTGACCGCTGGAATTTTCAGCACCGTCGCCGCAGCGGAGGGATTCGGGATCGCGCCGCTGTCACTGCCCACTCTGTTGATCGGCGCACCGCTCGCGGCCATCGCCGGAGCGCAGTTGGGCCACTTCCTGGGGGCGAAGGTCGGGCGAAAGATGTTCGACAAGCCCGACTCCCGGCTGTTCAAGAGGGAGCACGTCGAGAAGGCGGAGTACTACTTCGAGAAGTTCGGCCCCGCGAAGGCCGTGGTCGCCGCGCGGTTCATGCCGATCGTCCGCACCTTCATGAACCCGGTGGCCGGCGTGCTGGAGATGGACGCGCGCCGTTTCTTCGTCTGGAACGCCCTCGGCGGGGTCGTCTGGGTCGAGGCCCTGCTGCTGCTCGGCTATTTCCTCGGCAGCAAGGTCGAGGGCATCGACAGGTTCATCCTTCCGGGCGTCTTCGTCGTCGTCCTCCTGTCGGTGATCCCGATCGTGCGCGAGGTCCTGAAGAACCGCAAGGCCGCCGCCGCCGTCCCCAAGGGCCGACACCACGCCCCTCGGTAAAGCGTCCGGCGGGGCGGTGCCGCCGTGGGCCGTCCGTACGGGGGAGCCGGGGATGACCTGCGGGAAAGTGCTACCGCACAAGAAGTGACCGGTCAGTACTGAGATATGCCTCACACCCGCTACTCTCCCGATTGTGGGACGCCACAGGTCTGATCCCCTCGGTGTCGCCAGGCTGGCGCTGGTCGGCCTGGCGGCAGTGCTGCTGCTCGCGGTCATCGTGGTCGGCGCGAGAGCGCTGCTGTCCACGTTCGGCTCGGAGGAACCCGCCTCCGACACGGCCTCCACCTCGCCGGCGCGGCCCACCGCCGAATCCTCCAAGCCTCGCGTGCCCACCGTACGCGTGGTCTGCAAGGCCGACCTGTGCCCCGTGTTCGTCCGGGTGCCCGGTGGCGACGTGCTCATCGACCGCGACCTGGCCCGGGGCGAGGAGGCGTCCTACTTCCAGCCCGAGCTCGACATCGTCCTCGACGACGCGAGCACGGTCCAGGTCTTCGAGAACGGAACCGCCAGGTCACCCGGGCCGGCCGGTGAGCGGCAGGCGTTCAGCGTGAAGCGGTCTGAGGATCAGTGAGCGCCAGGTCCGCGAGCGAGTAGGCGGAGCGGTAGGGGATTCCCGTCGCGGCCAGCGCCTCGTCGCCGCCCCGGTGCACGATCGTCGCGATGCCCACGACCTGCGCGCCGGCCTCGCGCAACGCCTCCACGGCGGTGAGCACGGACCCGCCCGTCGTGGTGGTGTCCTCCACTGCGAGCACCCGGCGCCCGGCGACGTCCGGGCCCTCGATCCTGCGCTGCAGGCCGTGGGCCTTGCCCGCCTTGCGCACCACGAACGCGTCGAGCCTGCGGCCACGCGCCGCCGCGGCGTGCAGCATCGACGTCGCCACCGGGTCGGCGCCCAGCGTGAGCCCGCCGACCGCCTCGTAGTCCAGGTCTTCGGTGAGGTCCAGCATCACGCGGCCCACCAGCGGGGCCGCCACGCCGTCCAGGGTGATGCGGCGCAAATCGACGTACCAGTCGGCCTCCTTGCCGGAGGACAGCACGACCCGCCCGTGCACCACGGCCTTGTTCTTGATCTCGTCAAGCAGTCTCTCGCGGTCACTCATGAGCCTCAGCGTACGGCCGGCCCCGCGGTGCGGGCCGTACGGGGCGGGTGGGGTGGGCGTGGCGTGCGATGACTACTGAGAGTAAAGAGGGTCCAGCGGTTTAGCCAGGACATGGACTGCGGAATGTATGGCCGTGCAACTCATCGTAATCGCGAGGTCGCAATGCGTAGAGAAGTCCGGCATACCGACATGGAACTGCTTGAGGCCGTGCGGGGAGGCGACACGGCGGCCTTCGGGACCCTCTACCGGCGTCACTCGGCCGCCGCCCGGTCCTTGGCGCGGCAGGTCGTGCAAGGCGAGGACGCGGTCGAGGATCTCCTCGTCGAGGCCTTCGCGAGGGTTCTCGAAGCGGTGCGGCGGGGCGGCGGGCCCGCCTGCGCGTTCCGGCCCTACCTCTTGGCGTCCGTGCGCCGCTACGCCGCCGCCGGAGTGGCCGATCTGGCCGACGGTGACTCCCTCTACGTGGACCCCGAGCTCACGGGGCTGGAGCGCTCGCCGCTCGCCCGTGCGTACCGCTCGCTGCCGGAGCGCTGGCGCGCGCTGCTGTGGCACGTGGAGATCGAAGGCGGCAGGCCCGCCGACGCGGGGCCGCTGCTCGGCCTGTCGGGCAGGGCCGCGGCCCTTCTCGTCCGGAGGGCACGCCAGGGGCTGCGGGAGGCGTACCTGCGGCTGCATCTGGAGAACGGCCCGCGCGCCGAGTGCCGCCCGATCCTGTCCATGATCCTGCGGTACGTCGAGAACGGCCTGCCCAAGCAGGAGGCGGGTGAGGTCGACGCCCACGTGGCCGAGTGCATCGACTGCCGGTCGGTCTTCCTCCAGATGATCGATCTCACCCAGGAGCTGCGGGCCGTCGTCGGGCAGCTCGTCGCCGGGCCCGCCGTGGACGGCTACCTCGCCGATCTCGCCACCGCGACCGTCACGGGAGCACGGTCGTACGGCGGCGGCATGACGGGCGGCACGAGCGGGCGCGGGCCGAACGGCAGGGCAGGCGGCAGGGTGGGCCGCAGGGTGGGCGGCAGGGCCGTGGGCAGGGCAGTAGGCGGGGCAGTGGGCAGCGTGGGCACCCGGGCGCGGGCGCGGCTGGAGGCCGTGCGCCAGCACATCGGGGCGTTGGCAGGCCGGGCGGACCTCCGCATGCGGGGCGCCGTCCGGGCAGCCGAGGACGGGACGGGCACAGCGGGGCCCACGCGCGGCCGGGCGGACGCGCTGCGCGCGGCCTGCGGCCGGGCCCTGGCGATGATCCGGCGCGCGTGGGCGAAGGCGAGCGCGGCGCCGGGCGCGGTCTGGGGCACGGTCTGGAGCACGATCTGGGGCACGGTGTGGGGCCGTGCGCGGGCGATGACCGGGCGCGTGTACGCGAAGGTCGGCCCGGAACCGGGCTCGCGAGCGGGCCTGACCACGGGCCTGATCGCGGGCCTGAAGACGGGCTCGAAAGTGGGCCCGGCGATCGGCAGGGCGCTGAGGATGGCGTTCGCGCGGGTGCGTGCGGCGCTGGTGTGGCTGTCCGAGCTGGTGCGGAGCGTGCCGACGCCGCATCGGGCGGTGCTGGGAGGCATCGCCGTGGCGGCCCTCGCGACGGCCGCCTTCCTGCTCGTCGCCCAGCCGACGGGCGTGCTCTTCACCGGCGGCACGAGGGAACAGGACGGAACACGGGCCCTGGACCGCCCGCAGCCGGCGGCCGGCCCCTCGCGTTCGCAGGCCGCCACGGGCGACACCAGCGCGGCCGGCGTCCCGTCCGATCCGCAGACCCCGAGCGGGGAGGCGTCCCATACGGCCGCGAGCGGCCCGGCGCCGGAGATCGTGGACGACCCGGCGGCGGAGAGCGATGCCGATGGGCCGGGCGCGGGCATCGCGCTCGGCATGCCCGAGATCACCGGCGAGGTGACGCCTGGTGCCGATCAGCGGTCGCCACGCGCGGAAGGCCGTGGTAGCTCGGGTGAGCTTCCGTCGGCCACAGGTCACGACGACGGACGATCGGCGGCCCCCGGTGTCCAAGGCCGCGAGGGCGGACAGCACGCGGACGCAGGTCGGGAGAGCGGTCGTCTCACGGGTCGCGGGCAGGACGGCAGGGGACAGGGCAGCAGAGCGCAGGCAGGCACGGAGCAGACGGGCACGGGGCAGGCGGGCACAGGGAGCACAGGGCAGGCGAGCAGGGGGCAGACGGGCTCGGAGCGGGCGGGCACAGGGAAGAGCACAGGGAAGAGCACAGGGCAGGCGGGCAGGCGACCGGTGAGCGAGCCGGACACGACCGTCCTCGCCGATCGTGAGCGGGCTTCCCGCCCTGCGGATGCCGCGAAAGCCTCGACTCCGGAACGGGAACAGGTGCGACGTCAGCTCTCTCGTCACCCGTACCAGGACCACCGTGCCCAGGCCGGGGCGCAGGGTGGTGCCCAAGGCGGCCAGGCCGGGGCGAGAGGCAGCGTTGGCAGCGCGCAGCGCAGTGTTCAAGGCAGCGCTCAGCGCAGTGCTCAGGGCAGTGCCGGAAGCAGCGCCAAGGCTGGGGCGCGGAGCAGCGCTCAGGGCGGGCAGCCTCGCTCGAAGGCGGACGCGAGCGGTGCCGAGGCCCGTGCGAAGGGCGGGGCTCGGCAGACGTCGGAGGGGGCTCGTGAGCGGCGCGAGCCGCAGGCGGGCCGTCCGGCAGCGGATCGCGCCCCGAAAGTGCGGCCAGGAACCGCTCAGGGCCCCCGGCAGGCCGGTGAGCGAGGCCGTGAGGCCCGTGAACACGCCAAGTCGGGCGGGAGCCATCCCGGAGCCCAGAAGGCCGCAGGGAGCGGGAAGAAGGCGAAGGAGGCGCTCGTCGCCGCCGTCGATCCGCTCGGCGCCCTGCTGCGCGGCCAGACCGGGCTCGTCGCCGTACGGCTGCGCAACGCGGGTGATGCGGCCACCGGCGAGATCACCGCGACGGTGACTCTGCCGCCCGGCGTCCGCTACCTGGGTCAGGACGGAGGTCGAGGCCGCGCGGCGGGCGGCGGCAAGCGACAGGGCCACGAGACGAAGCCGGGCGTCACCGGGCAGAACGGTGCAGCCCCCGAGCCGGGCGGCGGCACAGGTCAGGGGCGTGCGGCAGGGAGCACCCAGGGCGCGAACGCGGGAAGCGGGGTCGGTCCGGGGCGTACGGAGGGCGCGAACGCGGGGAGCGGGGCGAGCGGTAGCGCGGGTCAGGGGCGCGCCGCCAGCGGGGGCACGGAGAGCGCGCACGCGGGGAGCGGGGCGAGCGGCGGGGCCGGTCAGGGGCGTGCGGCAGGGAGCGGCCAGGGCGCGAACGCGGGAAGCGCGGTGGGTGACGGCTGGTCGTGTGAGGCGTCGGGCCGCTCGGTGACGGGCCAGGTGGTGCGGTGCGTCCGGGGACCGCTCGCCGCCGGTGAGGTGACGGCGATCTTCCTGAAGGTGGCCGTGGCGGCGGACGCGCCCACGGGACGGGCCTTCACGGTGCGGATACGGTCGGGGCGGCTGGAGACCACCGCCTCGTCGACCGTGGGAGTGCGGGCCTCGGGCGCGGCCGCGCGCTTCGCCGCGGACGGCCGCCTCCTCGCCCGGGTCGTCGGCAACACGCTCGTGGGCACCGCGCCGGCCGCTCCCTGCGGGGTCGCCACGGGCGGCCGGGGCCGGGCCTCCGGCGTGAGTGTGCCGGTGGACCTCGACAAAGACCCCTCGACGCGTACGTCCAGTTGCGCCGATCTCGACCTGCCCGCCGGAAGCCGGGTGTTGTGGGCGGGTCTCTACTGGTCCGGCGGCGGCCGGGGTGCGGCCCCCGCGGGCGACATCAAGGTGCGCGCGCCGAAAGCGCCGGGATACGCGACCCTGCACGCCGCCGAGGTCACCCGGAGGGATCTGCCCTCCGGGTCCGGCTATCAGGCGTTCGCCGACGTGACCTCTCTCGTCCGTACGGCGGGCGGGGGCCGCTGGTGGGTCGCCGGAACCCCGGCGCGTACGGGATCGGTCCGGCACGCGGCCTGGGGCCTGGTGGTGATGGCCGAGGACGAGCGGCAGCCGTACACCCGGGCCGTGGTCCTGGACGCCGCGGCGGTCATCGGGAGCGAGGAGAAGGCCCTGCGGCTCCCGCTCGACGGGCTGGCCCCCGGCGGCGCGCCCGCGCGCATCGACCTGATGGTGTGGAACGGCGAGGGGGTCAAGGCGGGGGTCGTCAAGATGAGTGATCGCGCGTCCGGCGGCGGAGCGGACCGGAGCCCGGAGGGTGTCCTCGGCCAGGGAGACGCCGGAGGCGTCGCGGTCGACACCCTGCACGCCCTGCTGGGACCTCGCCCCGCGCTCCAGCTCGCCACCCGGCGCGACCCCGTCTTCTTCGGCGTCGCGGTCGTGAGCGCGAGAACGTGGTCTTGACAGCCTCCCTTGCTGCACAGCCCTTGCCGCAAGGGGATTTCGAGCCGTGGCCGGTCGTTCCCGGGGTGCTTTTTTCCATACCAAATTGGTGAGAGGCGATACCCGGACAAACTGGTACGGTCGGCGTGAACGCTTGCGATCCCAGGGTTGTCGGCGTCCTGATCCCCCACCAGGCGGGCGAGGGCTGAATCGCCGGGAATCACCCTCGCGGGAAGACACGCTTGTCTACCCTGAGAGAGCCACGTAGGAAGGGCGGTGTCGCGTGGATCGCTGCGCGCTGTTCGTTGACGCCGGCTACTTGCTGGCAGACGGCGCGATGGCCGTCCACGGGACTCGCCATCGCGAGTCCGTCTCCTGGGACTATCCGGGCCTGCTGCAGCTCCTGACCAACCTGTCAAGAGAGCGCACGGGCCTTCCGCTCCTGCGCTGCTACTGGTATGAGGCGACCGTCGAGGGCCGCCGCACGCCGGAGCACGACGTGCTGGCGGACATCCCCGGGCTCAAGCTCCGCCTCGGCCGGATCCGGCCGGGCCGCCGGGAGGGCGTGGACGCCCAGGTCCACCGCGACCTCATGACGCTGGCGCGCAACAACGCGGTCTGCGACGCGGTCGTGGTGAGCGGCGACGAGGACCTCGCCCAGGTGGTGAGCGACGCGCAGGACCTCGGCATCCGCGTGACCGTCATGCAGATCGCCGCCGACGGCGCATGGTCGGCGGCCCGCACTCTGCGGCAGGAGTGCGACGACCTCGTCGAGATCGCGAGCGGCCACCTCCGGCCGTACGTCACGATGCTCACCGGAGCGGACCCGGGCCCCGGCCTCGGCAACGGCCAGTCGCACGGCAACGGCCTCGTTCCCCTCGGCAACGGCTCGCTGTCCAACGGGACGCACCTCAACGGCTCCCAGCCGAACGGCTCCCTGCAGAACGGCTCCCTGCAGAACGGGACACAGCACAACGGGACACAGCACAACGGGACACAGCACAACGGGACACAGCCGAACAGCTCCCAGCAGAACGGCATCCCGTCGCAGGGGAGCCACTCTCCCGGCCTTCCCAGTGGGACGGCCCCGGTGGCGGGAGCGCACGGCGCCCTCCCCCAGAGCGCGTCGTACGACCTGGGCGTTTCCGGCGGGGTGTCGAACCTCCCCCAGCCGAACGCCACTGGAGCGCCCGGCACGGGCACCCCCAGCGGCGGCTCGCATGGCACCGGCGTCCCCGGGAGCGGCACTCCCGCGGACAGCGCCCAGGGAAGCGGTGCGCAGAGAGGCGGCGCTCACGGCACGGGCGTCCCCAATATGAGCGCCCCCAATATGAGCGCTCCCGGTATGAGCACGCACGACTCGGGCGCCCATGGCATGGGTGCGTCCGGCATGGGCGTCAACGGCATGGCCACTCATGACTCGGGTGTCCCCGGCATCGGTGCTCCCGGTCCAGGCGCGAACGGCATGGGCACCAACAGCATGGGTGTCAACGGCATGGGCACGCACGACTCCGGTGCCCACGGTGCCGGCTCTCATGGCGTCGGCTCCCAGGGCACGGGTTCTCGCGGCGCTGGTTCCCCCGGCTCGGGTTCCCCCGGTTCGGGTTCTCACGGTTCGGGTTCTCACGGCGCGGGCTCCCAGAGCACGGGCTCTCACGGCACTGCTTCGCACGGCACGGGCTCTCTCAATGCCGGCTCCGCCGGCAGCACTGGGGCGCACAGCGGTGGGCGGTCCTCGGCCGCCCACGCGCGTCCGGCGCTGCCCGCGCAGCCGTCCCCGCCGGTCTACAACGGCTACTCGCCCGAGTCGCAGCAGCCCGCCCAGCCGCCCCAGCAGCAGCGCCAGGCCCAGCCGTCCGCGAGCACCCCGCTGCCTGCCCCACCGGCGTCCACCCCTCCGTCACCGCCGTCGCCGCCCGTCCAGACCCCACCGAGCAGCCCGGTGGGCAGCCCGGCGCAGAGCCAGTACGGCTCCGGCTCCACGGGCTACTCGCCCTCGCAGCTCGGGCCGTACACGGGTCCGCAGCCCGCGCCGGTGCCGGTCCACACGGGAGGCACCACGACGCTCGCCGAGGCGGTGAAGGCGGCGCACAAGGAGGGCCACGACTTCGGCGAGTCGGTCGCCAGGGACGCCCCCGCGCTCTGGTTGGAGGCCGTGCTCGCCCGCAAGCCGCGGATGCCGTCCGACCTGGAGGCCCGCCTGCTGCAGGGGTCCTCGCTGCCGATCGACTTCCTGCTGCACGACGAGGTCCGGCACGCCCTGCGCCGCGGCTTCTGGGACGCCCTGGAGCGCGCCCGCCGCTGATCCCCTCGAAACGCCGGGCCGTGACCGACCGTAACGGTCCGGTCGCGACGCGCGGTCGTCAGCCGAGGGCGTCGAACCCGGCGCGCAGGTGGGCGACGCGCTCGCCCAGCTCGGTGACGGCGCCGTTCAGGGGCGTGTCGCCGGACTTGTCCGCCAGCTCCCGCACCCGCCGCAGCTCGTCCTCCACGGCGGTGACGCGGCTGGACAGCTCGGCCAGCACGGAGGTGTGGTCGCCGCCGCCCGGCAGCTCGTTCGACAGGCGTTCGCGCAGCAACGCGGCCTGCTCGGCGAGCCGCCGGTTCATCGTGTAGAGCTCCACGAACACGGCGACCTTGGCCCGCAGCACCCAGGGGTCGAACGGCTTGGTGAGGTAGTCGACGGCCCCCGCGGCGTACCCGCGGAAGGCGTAGTCGGGGGCGCTGTCGACCACGGTCAGGAAGATGATCGGGATGTTCCTGGTGCGCTCTCGCCGCTTGATGTGCGCGGCGGTCTCGAAGCCGTCCATGCCCGGCATGCGCACGTCGAGCAGGATCAGGGCGAAGTCGGTGGACAGGAGGGCCTTCAGCGCCTCCTCACCGGACCGGGCCCGTACGGGCACGACGTCCAGCGAGCTGAGGATCGCCTCCAGGGCGATCAGGTTCTCCTCGCGGTCGTCGACCAGCAGGACCCTGGCGCGGTCGGGCATTGATCATGCCTCCTGGGAGTCTCGGGACTCTGGGGACGGCACGCCCCTTGATCGTTCTGTGCCCCCGCTGCGCCCGCGCATGAGCCATCCGCGCAGGCGTTCAAGGAGCCGGTCGACGTCGACGGGCTTGGGCACGTAGTCTGACGCGCCCGACGCGATGCTCTTCTCGCGGTCTCCCCGCATGACCTTCGCCGTCAGCGCGATGATCGGCAGGTCGGCGAACTGCGGCATGGTGCGGATCGCCGAGGTCGTGGCCCAGCCGTCCATCTCGGGCATCATGATGTCCATCAGCACGAGCGCCACGTCCTCGTTGCGTTCGAGCTGCTCGATGCCCTCGCGGCCGTTCTCGGCGTACACGACGGTCGAGCCGTGCCGCTCCAGCACGCTGGTCAGCGCGAAGACGTTGCGGATGTCGTCGTCCACAATGAGGATCTTTGCCCCGGACAGCGGATCTTCACCCTGCCAGTCGTTGCCGTCCACCAGCGGCGTGTACGGGGGGACCGGGAGGTCGGTCGGGAGGGGGATCTCCGGGAGGATGTCCTTGATGTGCAGCTCGGGCACCTCGTCCTCACGGACGTCCGGCTCCGTGGGGGTGGCGATCGCGCCGCCGTCGGGCGCGGCGAGCGGCCCCGAGTAGTCCGAGGGCAGATAGAGCGTGAACGTGCTGCCCTCTCCGGGGACGCTCTGCACGTGGATCTCGCCGCCGAGCAGGCGGGCGATCTCCCGGCAGATCGACAGGCCGAGGCCGGTGCCGCCGTACTTGCGGCTGGTCGTGCCGTCGGCCTGGCGGAACTGCTCGAAGATCACTTCGAGCTTGTCCGGCGCGATGCCGATGCCGGTGTCGACGACACGGAAGGCCAGCATGCCCTCCGGCGAGCCCTGCAGCTTCTCGTCCACGTAGGTGACGTCGGCGGGCGCGCGGGTCACCTCCAGCCTGACCTCGCCCTCGTGGGTGAACTTCACCGCGTTGGACAGCAGGTTGCGCAGCACCTGCTGCAGCCGCTGCTCGTCGCTGCTCAGGTCGTCGGGAACGGAGGGGTCGACCTGGACCGTGAACGACAGGCCCTTGTCCTGCGCGAGCGGCGCGAAGGTGGCCTCCATGTAGTCGACCAGAGCGGACAGCGACATCGTCTGCGGATGGATGTCCATGCGGCCGGCCTCGACCTTCGTCAGGTCGAGGATGTCGTTGATCAGCTGGAGCAGCGCGGAGCCGGCGTCGTGGATGGTCCGGGCGAACTCCACCTGCTGCGGGGTGAGGTTGCCCTCGTCGTTCTCGGTCAGCAGCTTGGCGAGCACGAGCAGGCTGTTGAGCGGGGTGCGCAGCTCGTGGGACATGTTGGCGAGGAACTCGGACTTGTAGCGCGAGGACACCGCGAGCTGCTCGGCCCGCTCCTCCAGCGTCCGCCGGGCCTGCTCGATCTGGAAGTTCTGGATCTCGATCGCGCGGTTCTGCTTGGCCAGCAGCGCCGCCTTGTCCTCCAGCTCGGCGTTGGACCGGCGCAGCTCCTCCTGCTGGCGCTGCAGCTCGTCGGAGCGCTCCTGCAGCTCGATCGCGAGCCGCTGCGACTCGGTGAGCAGGTCTTCGGTGCGGGAGTTGGCCATGATCGTGTTGATCGTGACCCCGATGGTCTCGACGAGCTGGGTGAGGAACGCCAGGTGGACCTCGCTGAACTGGGTGAACGAGGCCATCTCCAGGACGCCGAGCACCTTGTTCTCGAAGAGGATCGGCAGCACGACGATCTGCGCCGGGTTCGACCGGCTGAGCCCGGTCTCGACCGTGATCGAGTCGACCGGCACGCCTTCGAGGATGACCTGCTTGGCCTCCAGCGCGGCCTGGCCGATGATGCCCTCGCCCAGCTCGAAGCTCGGCTTGGGGGTGGAGCCCGGCTGGATGCCGTACCCGGCGATGAGGTTGAGCCGGCCGTCGTCGTACAGGTAGCAGGCGCCGTGGCTGGCCGAGACGAGCGGGGTGAGCTCGCTCATGATCAGGCGGGCGACCTCGATCAGGTCGCGGTGGCCCTGCATCAGGCGGGAGATCCTGGCCAGGTTGGACTTGAGCCAGTCCTGCTCCTGGTTGGTCTTGGTCGTCTCGCGCAGCGTGGCGACCATCGTGTTGATGTTGTCCTTGAGCTGGGCCAGCTCGCCGGGCGCCTCGACGGTGATCGACCGGGTCAGGTCGCCGCGGGCGACCGCGCTGGTCACCTGGGCGATCGCGCGCACCTGGGTGGTGAGGTTGCCGGCCAGCTCGTTCACGCTCTCGGTGAGCCGCTTCCAGGTGCCCTCGACGCCCTCGACCCGGGCCTGGCCGCCGAGCTGGCCCTCCGAGCCCACCTCGCGGGCGACGCGGGTGACCTCGGAGGCGAACGAGGAGAGCTGGTCGACCATGGTGTTCATGGTGCTCTTGAGTTCGAGGATCTCGCCCTGGGCGTCGACGTCGATCTTGCGGGTCAGGTCGCCGTTGGCGACGGCGGTGGTGACCTGGGCGATGTTGCGCACCTGATAGGTGAAGCTGTTGGCCATCGAGTTGACGTTGTCGGTGAGGTCCTTCCAGACGCCCGACACGCCGGGAACGCGCGCCTGGCCGCCCAGCCGTCCCTCGGTGCCGACCTCGCGGGCGACGCGGGTCACCTCGTCGGCGAACGCCGAGAGCTGGTCGACCATCGTGTTCATCGTGTCCTTGAGCTCAAGGATCTCGCCCTGGGCGTCCACGGTGATCTTCTTGGACAGGTTGCCCTGCGCCACCGCGGTGGACACGACGGCGATCTGACGGATCTGCGACGTCAGGTTGTTCGCCATGAAGTTGACGTTGTCGGTGAGGTCCTTCCAGATCCCCGACACGCCGCGCACCTGTGCCTGGCCGCCCAGCCGTCCCTCGGTGCCGACCTCGCGGGCGACGCGGGTCACCTCGGAGGCGAACGAGGAGAGCTGGTCGACCATGGTGTTCATGGTGCTCTTGAGTTCGAGCATCTCGCCCTGGGCGTCGACGTCGATCTTGCGGGTGAAGTCGCCGTTGGCGACGGCGGTGGTGACCTGGGCGATGTTGCGCACCTGATAGGTCAGGTTGTTGGCCATCGAGTTGACGTTGTCGGTGAGGTCCTTCCAGACGCCCGACACGCCCTTCACTTCCGCACGGCCGCCCAGCTTGCCCTCGGTGCCGACCTCGCGGGCGACGCGGGTGACCTCGTCCGCGAACGCCGAGAGCTGGTCGACCATCGTGTTGAGGGTCTCCTTGAGTTCGAGGATCTCGCCCTGGGCGTCTACGGTGATCTTCTTGGTCAGGTTGCCCTGCGCGACGGCGGTGGAGACGACGGCGATCTGGCGCACCTGGGAGGTCAGGTTGTTGGCCATGAAGTTGACGTTGTCGGTGAGGTCCTTCCAGACCCCCGACACACCGCGCACCTGTGCCTGGCCGCCCAGCTTGCCCTCGGTGCCGACCTCGCGGGCGACGCGGGTGACCTCCTCGGCGAACGCCGAGAGCTGGTCGACCATCGTGTTGACGGTGTGCTTCAGCTCCAGCATCTCGCCGACGGCGTCGACGGTGACCTTGCGGCTCAGGTCGCCTCGCGCGACTCCGGTCGTCACCTCGGCGATGTCGCGGACCTGCGCGGAGACGCGGTCGGACATCGTGTTGACGGCCTCGGTGAGATCGCGCCAGCTTCCCGACATGCCGCGCAGGTTGGCCCGGCCGCCCAGCTTGCCCTCGGTGCCGAGGTCGCGGGTGACCCGCGTCACCTCGGAGGTGAACAGGGAGAGCTGGTCGACCATGCCGTTGATGGCCTTGCCCAGGCGGCGTACCTCGCCCCGGGCCGCGCGGTCCACGTCGATCCGGCGGGACAGGTCGCCCTTGGCCACCGCGTCGATGACGTCGGCGGCGCCGCTGACCGGCGTCACGATGGCATCGATGAGCTCGTTGACCGAGCCCACGCTCTCCGCCCACGCGCCGACGCCCGGCCCGGGGCTCAGCCGTTCGGTGAAACGGCCCTCCTTGACGATCTCGCGGCGGACCCGGGCGAGCTCGTTGGCGAGGTGTTCGCGCCGGTCGGCCACCTCGTTGAGCAGCAGCCGGATCTCGCTGAGGATGCCCGGCGGGGCGTGGGAGACGCGACGGCGGAAGTCGCCGTCACGCCATGTGATGAGCGTTTCCAGGAACGGCACGAGATCGGATTCGCGGTAGACCCGTTCGGTCCCGGCCAGCTCGGCGTTGGCGGGCGACATTTAGCCTCCTTTACCCCGACGGGGCTGACGCGACCAAGGCGTTCGGCCTGATACGGCCTGTCCAGCCGCGGACTCCATGCCAGTCTGTCACGTTCCGTGGGGTGCGGGGCCCCTTGCTTGACCCGAAGTCAGCAGGAAGTGTGGTAAGCACAATGGTGGTGGCGACTACCCCTCGAGCCGTCCTCGCGGCGTCCTTCACGCCGGGCGAGACGGCCGTACCCGAAGTAAAGCGGTTCACGCGCGAGGTGATGACCGCGTGGGCCGCGATGTCCGTGTATCCCCAAGCCGAGCGCCTGGTGGGCGAACTGGTCGCGGACGCCGTCGGCGCGCCCTTCGAGGTCGTGTGGCTCCACCACGGCGAGTCCGTCCAGATAGAGGTGCGGGAGAAGGCGGACGGCCACGACTTCGGGCCGCCGGCCGACGCGATCACGTGGGGCGTCACCTTCACCTCGTCGTTGCGCACCCGCTGGGCCCGCCTGGAGCTGCCGGGCGGGGAGCCGGTGCAGAGCGACGAGTGGCTGCTGGAGGCCGCGCACGGCCCCGGCTGGCTGGGCTTCCTCGCCGACGCGAGCGACCTGCTCGCGGGCACGCTCAACCCGGACATGGTCCCGGCGATCATCGCCCAGATCGTGGTGCCCCGCCTGGCGAGCTGGTGCGCCGTCTACACCGACCAGGACGGGATGGGGGAGCTGCGGCCCGCCTACCTCTGGCACGCGGACGAGACCCAGATCGACCCCATGCGCGACGAGCTGGAGGAGATCGCGCTGCCGGGCGACGACGACCCCGCCGTGCTGCCGATGAGCGACTGGCAGGCGCTCGCCTACCCGCTGACCGCCCGGGGGCGGCGGCTCGGCGTGATGTGCCTCGGCCGGCGCGACCGCTTCCCCGACGAGGCCATGCAGATCGCCGAGGACCTCAGCAGGCGCGCGGCGCTCGCGCTCGACAACGCCCGCCTGTACGCGCAGCAGGCGGCGGCCAACCGGGCGCTGCAGCGCAGTCTCCTGCCGCCCGACGAGCCCACGACCCCCGGGCTCGACTTCCACGTCATCTACGAGCCGGCCGGGGAGAACAACGAGGTCGGCGGGGACTTCTACGACCTGTTCCCGATCGCCGACGGGGTCTGGCGCTTCGCGATCGGCGACGTCTGCGGCACCGGACCCGAGGCCGCCGCGGTCACCGGCCTGGCCCGGCACACGCTGCGGCTGCTGGCCCGCGAGGGGTACGGCGTGGCCGCCGTCGTGGGCCGGCTCAACCAGGCCATCCTGGAGGAGGGGGAGCGCGCCCGCTTCCTGACGCTGCTGCACGGGCAGATCACGGTCGTGCCGGAGGGCCTCGACATCCGCCTCGTCTCGGCCGGGCATCCGGAGGCCCTGCGGCTGCGGCCGAACGGCATCGTGGAGGTCGTCGCCTCGCCGCAGTCGTTGCTCGGGGTGTTCCCCGAGGCGAAGTTCCAGGAGGACAACCTGCGGCTCACCCCCGGCGACGTGCTGCTGGGCGTGACCGACGGGGTGACCGAGCGGCGCGCGGGCGATCGGCTGCTCGACGACGACGGCGGCCTCGCCAAGCTGCTGGCGGAGTGCGTCGATCTGTCCGCCCGCGCGGTGGCCGAGCGCATCCGCCGCGCCGTACAGGACTTCGCGCCCGAGCCGAGCGCCGACGACCTGGCCATCCTCGTCCTGCGCGCGCCCTAGCCGGAGGGTTTTCTTCCGGCGCGCGGCTGCCGCCCCGCCGAAGACGGAGGTTCCTTCCGGCGCGGTGACCGGCCGGCAGAGGTTCGCGGGACAGCCGCTAGGAACGGCCCAGGGTGCGGACGGCGAAGTCGATCGACGCGGCCATCTGGTGCACCCGCTCCTCCACCATCGACGTGCCCGGCCCGGCGCCGCACCGGTGGACGCACGCCTCCCTGCCGTGGTCCGCCAGGGCCCGCACGTAGCGTTCGACCTGCCGCGCCGGGCCGCGCGGGTCGTTCGCGCCCGTGAGGATCAGCAGCGGCGCCTGCACCATGTCGGCGTAGGTGATCGGGGAGGACGCGGCGTATCGCTCGGGCACCTCGGCCGGGGAGCCGCCCAGCAGCGCCCGGTGGGCCGCGCGCAGGCATTCGGCCTCGTCCTCGTACGCCGCCGCGTGGTCGGCGATCGGCATGGCGGCGATCCCCGCCGCCCACGACTTCGGCTGGGTGCCGAGCGCCAGCAGGGTCAGGTAACCGCCCCACGCCCGGCCGGCGAGCACGAGACGGTCGGGGTCGGCGATGCCGCGCTCCACCGCCCACTCGCGTACCGCCGCCACGTCGGCCAGCTCGATGTGGCCGATGTCGCCGCGCAGGGCATCGCGCCAGGCCGAGCCGTACCCGGCCGAACCCCGGTGGTTCACCCTGATCACCGCGAAGCCGCTGTCGACCCATGCCGCGACCTGCGGCCGGAACGAGTCGTCGTCCTGGCCGCCCGGGCCGCCGCCGAACCCCGGCAGCGTGCTGCGCAGGAGGAACACCGTGGGGTAGGGCGCGGCCACCCGCTCCGGCCGGGAGACGAGGGCGTGGATGCGCCCGCCGGGGCCCTCCACGTCGATGTCCTCCAGCGGCACGGACGGCGGCGGCGTGCGCCCGGGGCTGAAGACCACGTGGCCGTTGCTCGACTTGACGACCGGCGGGTGGGCGGCGCTCGACCAGGCGTACTCGACGGTGCCGTCGGGGCGTGGCGCGGCCGCCTCGATCACCCCGTGCGGGCTCTCGATCGGGGTGAGGCCGCCTCCGGCGAGGTCGTAGCGGAGCAGTTCGGTGCGTCCCCGCTGGGTGTGGATGATGAGCAGCGCCCGGCCGTCGTCGTACCAGTCCGCGGAGATCTCGCCGCGCACCCGCAGCCAGATCTCCCGCTGCTCGCCGGTGACCGGGTCCCACACGAGCGGTTCGCGGCGGCCCCGGCGCTCGTGCAGGACGAGCAGGCGCCGGTCGCCGGGGACGGGGGCGAACCTGCCGCCGGTCACACCGCGGCCCGGCCCGTCGTTCAGCTCGGCGACCGTCGAGCCGTTCGCCCTGATCACCCGCAGGGCGGGGTGCATGACGTCGCCGTGCTCGCTGTGGTTGACGGCGATGAGCGAGCCGTCGAGCGACATGTCCGCGACCGCGGCGTACTCGTCGTGGCGATACAGCGTGACCGGCTCGCTTCCCGGCCTGGCCAGCAGGATCTCGAAGCCGTCCCGGGAGGAGCGGCCGACGGCCGCGGCGCCGTCGGAGGCGAGCGCGAGGCCGCAGGGGTGGCCGGGCGGCATGGCCAGGGGCACGTCCGGGCCGCCGTGGAACGGCTGGCGCGACCACACACCGAACCCATCGTCATAACCGTCGGTGTCGCCGGGTGTGTCGCCGAACCACCAGATCCACTGGCCGGTGGGGTCGATCGCGCCATGGCGGGTGCCGTGGGGGTGGTCGGTGACCTGGCGGGTCTGGCCGCTCGCCCGGTCCCAGGCGTAGATCTCCCAGGAGCCCGAGGCGTTGCCGCGATAGACGGCCCGCTGCGGCGCCTGGCGCGCCCACGTGGGCAGGGTCACGCGGGGTGCCCGGAACCTGGCCTGCCAGCGTTCCTCGGCCTTCATGCCGGCCCTCCCCTGCGCTTCTACGGGGTCGGGTTCAGTATGTCCCGCCAGACGCGACAATGCCTGACAAACAGGTGATGTCGGGCCACAAGTTCGGCGGTGTGCCCCTCAGGACAGGTCCAGCCCGGCGAGCTGGGCGCGGCTCGCCACGTCGAGCTTCGGAAACGGCGGTCACCCCCGCGATCCGCGCCATCCGTGCCATCGCACCATCCCACCAGGGGCGTGGCGATCCTGCGCGCGTGACCGGTGCCGCGTGGTCAGGACGTGGCGGTCCTGTGGGTGAAGGAGCGGGTGATGATCCAGCGGGTGAAGGTTCAGCGGGTGAGGGTTCAGCGGGTGAGGGTTCAGCGGGTGACGGCCCAGCGGGTGATGTGGAAGGACGCGGTCACCGGCACCGGGTCGGGCAGCGCGCCGATCTTCGCGGCCAGCTCCTCCGGGCGGGTGTGCCAGGCGCTCGGGCCCATCCCGACCACCGCCTCGATCTCCTCGTGGCCGAGGGAGAGCGCGATCTCCTGGGTCTCCTCCGCGACGCGGGTGAACCGGCCGCCCAGGGCGTCGTCCAGGCGGCGGTCCTTGTCCTCGTCCACGTTGAGCAGGCCGAGCCGTTCGACGAGCGGGCTCAGGTGGCCGGGGCCGGGCGTGACGACGACCAGCGTGCCGCCCGGCCGCAGCACCCGGGCGAACTCCTCCGCGTTGCGCGGCGCGAAGACGTTGAGCAGCACGTCGACGCGGTCGTCGGCGACGGGGATCGGCCGCCACACGTCCGCCACCACGGCGCCGATGCGGGGATGCGCGCGGGCGGCCCGCTTCAGCGCGTGCTTGGACACGTCGAGCGCGATGCCCACGGCGGCGTCGCCGAGCGCCGCGGCCAGGTAGTAGCCGGTGCCCGCGCCGGCGTCGGCCACCACGGCGGCGCCCTCGCACAGCCGGGCGAGGCGGCCGGCCAGCGGGGCGTAGTGGCCCGCCTCCAGGAAGCGCGCCCGCGCGGCCACCATGGCGGGCGTGTCGGCCGTGCCGGCCGGGCGGGTCAGCATGTTCACGTATCCCTGGCGCGCCACGTCGAAGGAGTGGCCGTGTGCGCATCTGACCGACCCCTCGGCCAGGTGGATCGCCGTACGGCAGGCCGGGCAGACGAGGTGGTCGATGACGTCGGCGAGCACCCGTCCATCATCCACCCCGAGCGGAGTGCGAACCGGCGGCAAGCCGGCTTTCCCAGGGGAGACCGACATTGGCCTCTATGGTGGTGCGATGTCGCACCATGAGCCGAGAATCGTGTCCGGTGCCGAGATCGTGCCGCTCTGCGATGCCGTGGGGCCGATGAAGGATCCGGTCCGCAAACCGCTGCCCGAGATGTTCGCCGGTGCCGCGTTCGCGCCCGACGAGGAGTGGGTGCTGCACTTCCACTGCTACCTGGTGCGGGCGGCGGGCCGTACGGTCCTGGTGGACACCGGGATCGGCGGCGCGGACTCGCCCGCGACCTGGGCGCCGCTGCCCGGCCGCCTGACCGAGGAGCTGGCCGCCGCCGGGACCGCGCCGGAGGACGTGGACGTCGTGGTGCTCACCCACCTGCACAGCGACCACATGGGCGGCGCGGTGGCGGGTGGCGCGCCCGTCTTCCCGAACGCCCGCCACATCGTGCAGCGAGCGGAGGTCGAGTGGGCCTCAGCCCCGGTGCGCGAGCTGATCCTCGATCCCCTGCGGGACCTGCTCGACGTCGCCGACGGCGACGTGGAAGCCGTGCCCGGCGTCCGGGTGCTGCACGCCCCCGGGCACACGCCCGGCCACCAGTGCGTCGAGGCGGGCGACGTCGTCATGAGCGGCGACGTCCTGCACCACCCCGTGCAGCTCGCCGATCCCACGATCCGTTACGTGTACGACGAGGACCCCGGCCTCGCCGTACGGACGCGCACGGACGTCCTCGCCCGAGCCGCCGTCCTCGCCCCCGCCCACTTCCCCGACCCCTTCGTGTACGTGAAGTAATCATCCGGTCGCTCTTCGCTCATCTTCTTGTTAAGATCTTGGTTATGGCTGCACAACGTACGTACGCTCTAATCGTGGGTGCCAAGGAGGAGCGCATCAACCTGCGCGTGGATGCGGAGACCAAGCGGCTGCTGGAGAACGCGAGCGAGGCTGCCGGGGACACCGTCTCCTCATTCGTCCTCGGTGCGGCTACCACGGCCGCCCGCGAGTTGCTGGCGGACCGGACGGTTTTCCGGCTTGATGAGGAGCAGTGGCAGGCCTTTGACGCGGCCCTGTCCCGGGAGTCCCGTGACGTGCCGGGGCTCGCCGAGCTCATGAGGGCTCCGACGATCCTGGACGAAGGCCCGTGAAGCTGTCTCAGGTTGCCCCCGTCACCAAAGACGACGACCTCGACGGCTTCGACTGTGGTTCTCCCGCCCAGAGTGAGTGGCTGACGCGCCATGCGCTACAGGCGCACGCGAGCGGGGGATGTCGCGTCTATGTCGTCCGCGACATCGGTTCTGGCAAGGTGGTGGGTTACTACGCGCTCGCGGCCGGGAGCGTCAGGCTCGGCGAGGCTCCTGCGCGGCTGCCCAAGGGGGCCGGTCGTCACGCACAACCCGTGGTGATCCTGGCCAGGCTGGGAGTGGACAGAGCCGCACAGGGCATTGGGCTCGGACGGGCGCTCGTGGTGGACGCTCTCCGGAGAGTGGTGCGGGTCGCAGATCAGATCGGTGTGCGAGCCATGCTCATCCACTGTGAGAGCGAGACGGCACGGGCCTTCTATCTGCGGCTCGCCGCGTTCGAGCAGAGCCCGAGCGACCCGCTGCACCTCCTGCTGCTGATGAAGGACCTGCGACGGGCAGTTCCCGGCGGTGCGTGGGATGACGTGCCGGGGACGATCCCCGGCTGCACGGTGGCGGTTGACGTGGAGAACGGCCGCGACAGTTGACGCGGGCGGGCTTTGGTGAGGCGGGGGCCGGGACGGCGGGGGTGCGCGGAGCGGCGCGGCGGCGGGCGCGATAGCGGATCACCTGTACGGCCCCGAGCAGCCAGATCGGATACTGCACGGCGAACGCCCAGCGGAAGTCGTTCTGCAGGTCCATGACGATCCCGACGAGCGCGATCAGGGACATCGAGGCGGCGAAAACCACCGCCGTTGACGATGCCGGTCGCCACGCCGATGTGCTCGGCCGGGTTGAAGGTGCGGGCGTAGTCGAAGCCGACCAGCACCCTCCCGGCGACGGTCTCCGGGAGGCCGGTGGCGTTGATTTTCCTCCTTGTTTGTCGGCATTTCGATACGCTTGTCCGGAGAGGGGGCTCCGATGTCCGACGTCGTGAACCGCATGATCGCCGCGATGAACGACCATGACATCGACGCCGTGTTGCGGTGCTTCACGCTGGACGCGGTGGTGGTCGGGCCGGAGTTCGAGGCGGGGAACCCGAATGAGATCGCTTCCTACTTCCTGCAGATCTGGGAGGGATTTCCGGATCTGCGGCTCCTGCTCTGGGGGAGGGTCGGCCACGGTGACGCGCTGGCGACGGAGCTGCTGGCCACGGGGACCCATCGGGGGCCCTACCTGATCGCCGACGGCCAGGTCCTGGAGCCGACGGGACGCTTCACCTCTCTGCGCGTCTCCTGGTTCTGGCACATAGCGAACGACCTCATCGTCAGCCAGCGCTACTACTACGACCAGCTGGAGCTCTACACGCAGCTCGGGCTGCGCATGCCGCTGACCTTCGACCCGACCGCCTGACGGGTCTTCTCCCGCACGGACCCCGGCGAGCGTATGTGCGGGCACATGCCCCTATGGCCGGATCCGAGGGATGCGTGTCCCATACGGCGGCGATGGATCGCCCGGCCGGGCGCATTGATGCCAGGTGATTCCTGCACCCGTTCATCAGGAGGACATGGCATGCGTCCTGTCGATTCCCCCGGCGTCGTCGCCGGATCCCCCGCGCCCGTCGGCGCGTCACCCGCCCGGCAGGCCCTCACCGCGCTCGGCCTGGCCGCGGGACCGGTCGTCGCGCTCGGCTTCACCCGCTTCGCCTACGCGCTGCTGCTCCCCGCCATGCACGAGCGGCTGCACTGGTCGTACGCGCAGGCGGGCGGCATGAACACGGCCAACGCGCTGGGCTACATCATCGGTGCGGGCACGGCCGCCTTCTGGGCGCGGCGGCTCGGCAACCGCGCCGCGTTCCTGTGGGGGCTCGTGGTGAGCGCGCTGTCCCTGTGCGCGACGGCGGCCACGGCGGACTTCCCCGTGCTGCTCGCCCTGCGCTTCGCCGGGGGATTCACCACTGCGGTCGCGTTCGTGGTCGGTTCCGCTCTCGCCTCACGTGTCGCGACCGGCGCCGGCCGCGGCCGTGCGGCGCTGCCGGTCGCGATCTACATGGCGGGCGTCGGCGCGGGCGTGGTGATCTCCGGGCTTGTCGTGTCGGCCGCGCTGTCGGCCGGGCAGGACGCGGGCTGGCGGCTCGGCTGGCTGCTCATGGGCCTCGCCTCGGTCGCCGCCCTGCTGCCCGCCTGGCTCGGCGCCCGCGCGGTCGCGGAGCCCACCGGCCCGCACGCGGCCATGCTCACCGCAGGTCAGGTGCGCCGCCTCGCCCCCACACTGGTCTGGTACGTGCTGTTCGGCGCCGGATACGTCAGTTACATGACGTTCGCGGTCGCACTGCTGCGCACCCAGGGACTGGGCTCCTCGATCGTCTCCGTGTTCTTCGTCGTGCTCGGCGCGGCCTCGGCGGTCGCCACGCTGACGGTGTGGAGCCACCTCGCGGGACGGCTGCGCGGCGGGCGCGCCCCCGCCCTCGTCGCCGCGCTGGTCTTCCTCGGTGTGCTGCCCGTGCTGCTCATGAGCCCCGGATCGGCCGCCGCGCTGCTGTCGGCCGTCGTCTTCGGCGCGAGCTTCATGGCCGGTCCCACGGCCGCCACCGTGATCGCCCGGCGGATGCTCCCCGCGTACGGCTGGACGGCGGGCATCGCGGTGCTGACCGTGGCCTTCTCGCTCGGCCAGGCCGCCGGGCCCCTGGTGTCGGGGTTGCTGTCCGACGGCCAGGGCGGCATCGCCCGGGGCCTGTGGCTGTCGGCGGTCCTGCTCGTCCTCGCCGCCGTCGCCGCCCTGTTCCAGCGCGAGCACACCCCGTCCTGACCGGCTCTCCGGCGGGGTCGGCGATGCGGAAGGGGGTGGCGCAGACTGGACGCATGGGCGTCCGGACGCGGGCGGGTCACTGCGTGGTCGTCGTCGTGTACGACGGCGTCCGGCTGCTGGACGTGACCGGCCCCCTGGAGGTGTTCACCGTCGCCAACGAGCACGGGGCGACGTACCGGCTGCGGACGGCCTCCCCGGGCGGGCGGGACATCAGGACCAGCGGCGGCGTCCGGCTCGGCGCCGACCTGGCGCTGGAGGACCTGGGCGGGGAGTCTCCCGACGTGCTGCTCGTGCCGGGCAGCCCGGACGTCGCGGCCACCGAACGCGACCCGGTGCTGCTCGACCAGATCCGCCGGCTGTCGGAGCGGGCCGGGTGCACGGCGTCGGTGTGCGCCGGGGCGTTCGTTCTCGCGGCGGCCGGGATCCTCGACGGACGCCGGGCGGCCACCCACTGGGACCTGGCCGACCGCCTGGCGCTCAGCTATCCCCGTGTGACGGTCGACCCGGACGCCATCTTCGTCCGGGACGGCCGCGTGATCACCTCGGCGGGGGTGACGTCCGGAATCGACCTGGCGCTGGGTCTGGTCGAGGAGGACTACGGCCCCGGCCTGGCCCGGACGGTCGCCAAGCACATGGTGGTGTTCATGCAGCGGCCGGGCGGCCAGTCGCAGTTCAGCGTGCGGTTGCGTTCCGGCGGCACGGGCGGCGGGACCCTGCGGCAGGTGCTCGACGCGGTGACCGTCGACCCGGCCGCGGATCACGGGCTGACCGCGATGGCCGCCCGGGCGGGGCTGAGCGTCCGCCAGCTCACCCGGCTGTTCAAGGGGGAGACGGGCATGACCCCCGCCCGGTACGTCGAGCTCGTGAGGGTCGAGACGGCGCGGGGCCTGCTGGAGGCAGGGAACGACCCGCTCGACGTGGTCGCGCGGCATGCCGGGTTCGGCACGCCCGAGACCATGCGGCGGGCGTTCGTCCGGGAGATCGGCGTGCCGCCCGCCGCATATCGGTCGCGTTTCCGCACCACCGGCGCGTAGCTAGGCTCGGGGCATGAGATCGGAGCTGCGATGATCCCGGCGGACGCCTTCTACGCGGGGCTGTTCAAGGTGGCCGCCGCTGCGGCCGGTTTCCTCACCGACTCCTCCGGGCGGGTCCTGCTCGTGAAGCCCGGCTATCGCGACCACTGGGGCTGGCCGGGGGGCCACATCGACGAGGGCGAGTCGCCCGAGGCGGCCTGTGGCCGCGAGCTGGCCGAGGAGCTGGGCCTCACCCGGCAGGTGGGCCGCCTCCTCGTGGTCCAGTGGGTGCCGCCGCTGGACGACCGGCCGATCCCCCTGGTCCACTTCCTGTTCGACTGCGGCACGTTCGAAGACGGCACAGGCGTCGTCCTCCAGGAGGAGGAGCTGGACGACTACGGGTTCTTCACGGCGGAGCAGGCCGCCACCCTCATGCCGGCCTACCTGGTGGCGCGGCTGAGGGCCGCGCAGCGGGCCCGCGCGACCGGCGAGACCGTCTATCTCCCTGTCACCGTCGCCGAATAGTTTGCCGTCCCCGTGGAATGGGGTGGACGAACACGCCACGGTGAACGCGCGTGACGCGACGGGACGGTGAGGCATGGACGATCCGGAGCTCAAGAAGGAGCTCGAAGAGCTGGAGGCCCAGATCGAGCGCCTGCGCAGGGAGACCGTGCAGATGCGCGAGGAGATCGGGCAGAGCTGGGACGCGCCCACGGATCCGGCGGAAAGGGCCACCCTGCTGACCAACGTCGAGCAGCAGGAGGCGCTCATCGACGACCTGGAGCTCAGGCGCGAGCAGATCCTGCGGCGGATGAAGGGCTGAGCCCGCCGCCCGGGCGCCCCACCCGGCGAAGGGCGGGGCGTACGCCCCGACGAGCGGGCAGAGCACGGCCTGACCTGCGTTTGTACGCTGGTATGTGCCACGACGTGGTGGTTTGTGCCAGGACGACGGGGGCGGCGTGGGCGTCATGACCGCGATGCGAACGAGAGTTGCCAGGGGGGAACTGGACGGGCTGCCCGCGGAGGTGACCAGCTTCGTGGGGCGGCGCCACGAGCTGGCCGAGCTCAAACGCCTGATAGGGATCTCGCACGTGGTCACGCTGATCGGCGCGGGCGGGGTGGGGAAGACCCGCCTCGCGCTGCGGGTGGCCGAGGAGGTACGCAGGACCACCTTCCCCGGCGGCGTGCGGTTCATCGAACTGGCCGCGCTCGAAGATCCGGATCTTCTGGTGCAGGCCGTGGCCGAGGCGCTGCCGGTCAACGAGCACTCGACCCGGTCGCCGCTCGACGCGCTGATCGAACGCCTGCGGGGCAGGCAGACCCTGATCGTGCTCGACAACTGCGAGCACCTCCTCGCCCAGTGCGCGGTGCTCGTGGACACGCTGGTCCGCGCGCTTCCCGAGCTCCGGATCCTCGCCACGAGCAGGCAGGCGCTGGGCATCGCCGGCGAGCAGATCGTGGAGCTGTCGCCGCTCTCGACGCCCACCCCGGACGGCGACTCGGCGGTGCCGCTCGCCGAGTCGGACGCGGTCAGGCTGTTCGCCGAGCGGGCCGCGGCGGTCGTCCCCGGGTTCGAGGTGACCGAGGAGAACGAGGACGCGGTGGCCGAGATCTGCCGCCGGCTCGACGGCCTGCCCCTGGCGATCGAGATGGCGGCCGTACGGCTGCGCGCCCTGTCGGTGCGGCAGGTGCTGGAGCGGCTGGACGACCGGTTCCGGCTGCTCACCGGGGGTTCGCGGGCCGCGCTGCCCCGGCAGCGTACGCTGCGGGCGCTGTTCGAGTGGAGCTACGACCTGTGCACCGAGCAGGAACGGCTGATGTGGCAGCGGGTCTCGGTCTTCGTCGGCTGCCTCGACCTGGAGGCGGCCGAGCAGGTGTGCGCCGGCGACGGGATCGCCCGCGAGGACGTGCTCGAACTCATCGCGGGCCTGGTCGACAAGTCGGTCCTGCTCCGCAGGGAGTCCGACGGCATGGTCCGCTACTGCCTGCTCGACACCGTGCGGCAGTTCGGCCGGGAACGGCTGGCCGAGTCCGGGGAGGAGGCGACGCTGCACCGGCGCCACCGCGACTACTACCGGAAGATCACCTCGCGGGCCTGGGCGGAGCTGTTCAGCGCCGCCCAGCAATCGTGGGTGGAACGTCTCCAGCGCGACCACGCCAACCTGCGCAAGGCCCTGGACTGGTCGCTGCGCGAGCCGGGAGAGGCCGAGACGGGCCTGGCGATGACCGCCGAACTGCTCTACCACTGGAGCGGCTACCACCTGTCGGAGGGGGCGGGCTGGTTCGACCGGAGCCTGGCCGCCGCGACCGAACCCGGCGAGGTGCGCGCCCACGCGCTGTGGGCGGGCGCCTGGATCTCCCTGCTGAGGGGCGACTACACCACCACGCTCGCCCGGCTGGATGAGGCCGCGTCGATCGCCGAGCGGCTCGGGCTGCGGGTGACGCTCGGCTACATCGCGTTCCTGTACGGCATGGCGGCCGTGTCCGGGGGCGACCTGGAAAGCGGCATGCGGCGATATGAGGAGGCGGAGGCCATCCACCGCGCCGCCGGCAACCCCATCGGCCTCGCGCTGGCACTCAACCGGCTCGCCCTGGCCAACGCGTTCCTCGGCCGTCCGGCCGCCCGTGATCTCGCCGAGGAATGCGTGGCCCTCTGCGACCTGCACGGCGAGGTCTGGCACCGGGCGTACGCGCTGCTGGCGCTGGCGATCGACGCCTGGCACCGCGGCGACGTGCGCGCGGCCTGCGCGATCGACAACGAGAGCCTGCGCTATAACACGGCGTTGGGCGACCAGCTCGGCATGGGCATGAACCTGGAGGCCCACGCCTGGTTCGCCGCAGGTGAGCAGAAGTACGAGCGGGCGGCCCGGATGCTCGGCGTCGTACAGACCTGCTGGCAGGCCGTCGGGGCGCGGCTGGCGGAGTTCCGCCACATGAGCCGATATCACGACGAGTGCGAGGCGGTGACCCGGGAGGCGCTGGGCGAGCGCGCCTTCCAGGCCGAGTTCTCCCGGGGCGCGGCCCTGACGAGGGAAGAGGCCCTGGAATACGCGTTGCTCGAACGGGCGCCCGCCGCCGCGCGGGGGCCCGCGCCGTTCGAGGGCCGGATCGCGCCGCTGACGCGCAGAGAGACGGAGATCGCGCACCTTGTCGCCGAGGGACTGAGCAACAAGGACATCGCGGGGAGACTGGTGATCTCTCAGCGCACCGCGGAAGGCCACATCGAGCACATCCTCGACAAGCTGGGGTTCAAGTCGCGCGCCCAGGTCGCCGCCTGGGTGAAGGAAAGACTGAGCGAGGGCGCGGACGGCCAGGTCGCGGACGGTGCCGCAGGCCCGAAGACCGGGCCGGTCAGTGGAGGGCGTAAGCCGGCAGCTCGAACCAAGTGATCTTGCCCTGGCGGGTGCGCTCCGCGCCCCAGCAGCAGGCCAGCGTGTCCATCAGCCGCAGTCCGCGCCCGTGCTCCTCGCCCGAGGAGGGCTGGGCCATCTGGGGCATCGTGCCGTCGGTGTCCTCCACCTCGCAGCGCAGCAGCCCCTCGACGGCCGACAGCCGTACGACGAGGTCACCGCAGCAGGTGTGGCAGACCACGTTGGTGACCAGCTCGGTCACGAGGAGCTGGGTCACGTCGGACAGGTCCTCCATGCCCCAGGTGGTGAGGCGCTCGTGGACCAGCCGCCGGGCCAGCCCGGCGGAGGTGACGTCGGCGGGCAGTCGCCAGGACGCCGTCTCCACGTCGGGCTCCTCCACAAGCCGGATCGCGAGGTCGCCCACCCGCTTCCGCAGCGCGTCCCAGCGGTGCCGGATCGCGGAGTGCCGGTGCTGCCGGGCGGTCTGCGTCTCGCCGCTCTGCGCTGACGGTGACACGGATGACAACGAATCGTCCTGAACAGGAGTGAGCAGACTCATGCGGCACACCCCAAAGAAGCGCGAGCCGGGATGCTGCGACCATCCGGCATGAGCTCACCGCTGTCGTCGAAGAGCACCACGCCGTTGCAGAGCAGGCCCCATCCCTGCTCCGGGTGGAAAGCGATCAGACAGGCCGCGTCGCGGTCAGGTGCGTCCGCTGACGGGCACTGCGGGTGGTGCTGGCACATGATCGGTCCCCCTGACTCTCATGCACTCTTTAGGACGTTTTCAGACTGCCCTCTTGTGCCTTGGTGCGAGGAGGGGGAAAACACCCGTATCGATACCTGTTCGCGACATACGTACGTAGTGGGTGCTAGTCGGGTAGAGGACAGGTAAAGAGCCACGGGTCCCTCACTCGTCCAGGGAGATCGGGTCCTTTGCCCGGTCAACGGACGCCTCGGACGCCCCACGGCCCGGGTTCTCCGTGGCCGGCGCCTGGTTCTCGGCCTCCGGCTCCTGCTCGGCGGCGTCACCTGCCTGGTGGAGCGGAGCCCCGCCTCCGGACGGTCACTAAAGTGACGGGCATGAATGAGCGGAGCGGATCAAATGGGCACGACATGCCGCTCCGCATCGGAGGCGAGGAGAGCGCATGAGTGAGCGGAGCGAGAGGCACGGCGCCTGGCTCATGCCACTTCGAGCCGGAGGCGAGGAGACAGCATGAGTCCGAGGATCGCGACCGCAGAGAAGGTTTCCCGTGAGGAGCTGCTCGACTTCATCCGGGGTCGCCACCGGGCGATCCTGATCACGACGAAGCGTGACGGCGGTCCCCAGGCGTCTCCGGTGACGTGCGGAGTCGACGCCGAGGGCCGCATCGTCGTGTCCACCTACCCCGAGCGCGCCAAGACCCGCAACGCCCGCCGTGACCCGCGCACGAGCGTCGTGGTGCTGTCGGAGGACTTCGACGGGCCGTGGGTGCAGGTGGACGGCACCGCCGAGGTGCTCGACCTGCCGGAGGCCCTGGAGCCGCTGGTCGAGTATTACCGCTCGATCTCCGGCGAGCACCCCGACTGGGAGGAGTATCGCGCGGCGATGGTCCGCCAGGGCAAGTCGCTGGTGCGGATCACCCCGACGTCCTGGGGCCCGGTGGCCACCGGCGGGTTCCCGCCGCGCCTGGCGTGACCCATCGCACCGGCCTGTGAGCCGCGCGTGCCTGTGGCCCTTGTACGCCGCCGGGTTCACCACCGCCTTCGGCGCGCACGGCATCGCGGCCGGTCTCGGCGTGGCCGGTGACGGCGCGGGAGCGTCCCCGCTCCGGCCCGGCCTGCTGCTCGCCCTGTATGACGGCGCCGAGGTCGTGCTCGAACCGGCGTTCGGCACCCCGGCCGACCGGATCGGCCCGCGCCCGGTGCTCGAGGGCGGCGTGAATCAGGCCGCCGCGGCCGCCTGGTAGTTGCCCGGGCTTATGCCATAACAGCGGACGAACCAGCGGGTGAGGTGGCTCTGGTCGGCGAACCCCGCCTCGGCCGCCGCGTCGCTCAGTGAACGGCCCTGCGCGATCAGCCGCCGGGCCGTACGCAACCGGAGCAGGCGCTGGTAGTCGCTGGGCGCCATGCCGTACACGGCACGGAAGGCGCGATAGACCGCGAACCTGCTGCGCCCGGTCACGGCGGCGAGGTCGTCGGCGGTGACGTCGGCGAGCGGGGCGTCCTGGAGGTGGCCGCGCACCCGCTCGGCGATGCGGCGGGCGTCCGCGGAGGTGGCCTCCCGAGCCCGCACCGGCCGGGTGGCGGCACGCCGGACGATCGAGGAGACGACGGCGGTCAGCAACTCGTCGCGGCGGAGGACGCCGGCGCCCCCGAGCAGGGCCCTGTGCAGCGCCCGGAGCCCGGCCGCGAGCGCCGGGTCGCGTACGACGGGGTGGGGGAACAACGGCGGCCCCGTCTCCCGCCCGGCCACGTCGCCCAGCACGCCGGTGACCAGCTCGGGCCCGATGTGGACGATCCGATAGGTGAACCCGAGGGCGTCGGCGGCGTGCCCGTCGTGCGGGTCGTCCGGGTTGAACGCCATGACCATGCCCGTCACGCTCGTGTGCGCGGCTCCACGGCAGGTGAACGCCTGGTGGCCCTCCTCGGTGACGCCGAAGGAATAGGTCTCGTGGCTGTGCCGGTGATAGACGTGCTGCGCGAAGTGGGCGTGCATGGCTTCCAGCGACCGGTCGGGAGAGCGCCAGTAGCGGGACCAATCCTGTGCCACCCCACCATTGTGCGGGGCGCACGAGCGTACAAGACCGCCCGGGTGCGTGCGGGCAGGCTGGGGCGCATGCGTTTCGACACCAAGATCGGGATCGTGGTCCGGGAGGACCTCGCCGTGTGGCAGAAGCTGAACGTGACGGCGTTCCTGGCGAGCGCGGTCGCGGGGGGAGCCCCCGAGGTGATCGGGGAGCGGTACGAGGACGGCTCGGGCACCTCTTATCTGCCGATGTTCCGCCAGCCCGTGCTCGTCTACGCCGCCGACCCCGCCGGGCTGGCCCGCGTGCGCGCCCGTGCCGTCGAACGCGGGCTCGCCGCGGCCGTCTACATCGAGGAGATGTTCAAGACCGGCAACGACGTGGACAACCGCGCCGCCGTACGGGCCGTCACGGCCGAGGAGATGCCGCTCGTCGGGCTGGCCGTCTACGGTCCCAGGAACGCCGTGGACAAGACGCTCAAGGGGCTCCCCCTGCATCCGTGATCCCCTCCGCGACTCCGAACAGGGGGAGGCAGGGTGCGAGGTTGTGGATCTCGAACCCGTCCGGCGTCCTCCACTCGTCGCGTGACAGGCGCACCCGCTGCTGGACGACGGCCTCGCCCCTGCGGTTGAAGACCCCGATCCCGTCCTCCCGATAGCCGAGCTTGCGGGAGACCGCCAGCGAGGCGGCGTTGTCGGCGAAGGCGGACGACCGGGCGTACCGCGCGCCGAGCCCGGCGAAGGCGAGGTGCAGGACGGCCGCGCGCATCTCGGTGCCGATGCCCTTGCCGTGGAAGCGCCTGCCGAGCCACGAGCCGGTGGCGACCTCCCGGGTGACGGCGAAGTCGACGGCCCGCATCTCCTGTACGCCGACCACCTGGCTCTCCCACACCGTCACGAACGAGCACGCCCAGTGGCCGGGAGACCAGGTGCCCCACTGCCGGAAGTGGACCTGGACGGTGGAGCGGGCGCGTTCGTGCGGCGGGGCGTCCGTCCACGGCTCGCCGAACGGCATCTCGCCCGAGTCGTGCACCCCCTCGGCGGCCCGATCGGCGAGCGCGTCCAGGTCGTCGAGGCCGGGCAGGCGCAGCTCCAGCCGTGGGGTGGTCAGTCGTAGTGCCAGGAGCGGCCAGTGTCGCATGGCACGATCGTGACAAGATCGGCCGCCCGCTGGACAGCGGTTTTTGCCGAAATAATCGGTTTCCGCCGGTCCGGGGGTGCGGCTAGTCTCTGGTGCCGCCCTGAGCGCCGGGGCCGACGAGCCCGGCGCCGACCAAGAGCGCCGACCAAGAGCGCCGACCAAGAACGCGGACGGAGAACGCGGACGGAGAACGCGGACGAAGAACGAAGAACGCGGACAGAAACCGGGGACGAGAAACCGCATGCCCGACCCGCTCAACACGCCGGCCGCCGAGCTTCCCGTACGCCGGCTCGGACCCGGGGACCTGGATCGATGCGTCGCCCTGAGCGTGGACAGGCACTGGGCCCCGGAGGAGCGCAAGTGGCTGTTCCTCCTGGAGAACGCCGAGGTCTACGCGATCGACGCCCCTTCGGGAGATCTCGCGGGCACGGTCACGCTCACCCGATATGGCACGACAGCGGCGGGCATCGGCATGATGCTCGTCGCCACGCGGTATGGCGGACGCGGCCTGGGCCGCCGGCTGATGACGCACGTGCTCGACACGGCCGGTGACGCGACCGTCTTCCTCTGGGCCACCGAGTTCGGCCGGCCGCTGTACGAGAAGCTCGGCTTCGAGACCGTGGGCGTGACCGAGGCGCGCGTGGGGCGCCTGCGCGTCGGGGACGACCCCGTACGGACGAGGCCGGCCGACCTCGACGCCGACCTCGACGCCGATCTCGGCGCCCTGCTGGCGCTCGACGGGGAGGTCTTCGGCGCCGACCGGGCCGAGTTGCTGGCGCGGCTGTTCGCCTTCGCCGAGGAGGTAAGGGTCACCGAGGACGAGACGGGGCTCACCGGTTACGCCGTGTCGTGGCGCAACGGCGGCACCCTGTTCATCGGGCCGGTGGTCGCCGACGACGAGGAGGCCGCCCACGCGCTCGTGATCGACCTCGCACGCCGGGCCGACGGGCTGGTGCGGATCGACGCCGACCGCTCCCGGCCGAGCCTGCTGCACCGGCTCGGCGAGCGGGGCCTTTCAGAGGCGTTCTCGACGTGCTTCATGGTCCGCGGCGGCAGGCCGATGCCCGGCGACCGCGCCCGCATGTTCGCCCCGATGATGCTCGCGATGGGCTGACCTCGGTCGATCCTCATCGGGCCGCTCCGATCGGGCCGCTCCGATCGCCGTTCCGGCCGGGCTGCTCCCGCCGCCGCCTCCGGGAAGCCGCTCCCACGGAGCCGCTTCCCCTGGTTGCTCTCGCCGGGCCGCCCCCACCTGGGCCGTTGCCAGCGGGCGGCGCGGGCGCGACGCGGCTCTGAGTCGGGCGGCCCTGATCCGGGCGGCCCTGGTCTGGGCGGCTCTGGTCTGGGCGGCTCTGATCCGGCTCTGATCTGGGCCGCCTACCGTCGCGACAGCCGGTGGCACACCGGCGCCCGCGCCGCGGCGGGTCGTGTCGTCGCCGCGGGCGGGTGCCTCGCGAGACGAAGGAGCCGGACGTGAACGATCCCGTCATCCACGCCACGCACCCGGAACGCGCCGAGCCGCGCATTGCGCCACCCACCGCGCCGCACACCCTGCCGCACACCGCACCACCCACCGCGCCGCACACCGCACCACCCACCGCGCCGCAGGCCCTGCCGCACACTGCGCCGGACGCCGGGCCCCGCACTGCGTCACTTGCTGCGCCGGACGCCGGGCCCCGCGCTGCGTCACTTGCTGCGCCGGATGCCGTACCGGATGCCGTACCGGATGCCGTGCCGCCGGACTCCGGTGGGCCGTACGAGCAGGCCGCGGATGCCTTCCCGCGCCTGCTGCTGGAGGCGCTGCGCGGCGCGCCCGGCACCCCCGCCTTCGAACATGGCGACAGGATCGTCTCCCGGGGCGAGCTGCTGGACCTCATCGGACGCATGGCCGGTGCGATGCGCGAGGCGGGGCTCGGCCCCGGCACGGGCGTCGCGATCCGCACCGGGCTGTCACCGGAGGCGTTCGCCGCCCAGACGGCCGCGCACGTGCTGGGCTGCCGCGTCGTCAGCGTACGGCCCGGGTATACGCCCGGGCAGCTCGCCGACGTCCTCGGCGTGGGCGTTGACGCGGTGATCCTTGATCGATCGACGGCGACGCCGGACCTGCTCCACGCCGCCGGACCGGCCACGGTGCTGTCGCTGGGGCCCGTTCCCGGCGCAGAAGACCTGGTGGCTCATCCCGGCGACGGCCGCTTCCCCGGCGTGACGGCACGCCCGGACGACGTGGCCCTGCTGACCTTCACCAGCGGCAGCACGGGCCGGCCGAAGGGCTGCGTGCTCACCTATCGGGCCATGGCGGCGCACTGGTCCAGTTATCGCGGCTGGTCGTCGATCGCGCCCGGTTTCGCGGAGTCCTTCGAGCGCTACCTGCTCTTCGGCACCCTGTCGAGCCTGGTGGTGCTGGAGTTCCTGGCGCCGTGCCTGCTGTCCGGCGGCACCGCGGTGATCCCCGAGGAGGACGGCCGTCCCCTGTTCCCGTACGCGATCGAGCGGCACCGGATCACCGGCGCGATCGTGACCGTGCCCCGGGTGTGCCAGATGCTCGACCTGCTCCGCGAGGAGCGGGTGGACGTCGGCAGCCTGCGCGCGCTGACGGTCTCGGGGTCGCCCTTCAGCCCGCACCGGCTGCTGGAGGCGCTCGACCGGCTGGGCCCGGTCGTCCATGTCGCGTACGGCGCGACCGAGGCCGGGATCATCTCCCTGCTCACGCCAGGGGAAGGCCGCGACGCGCTCACCTCGGTAGGCCGCCCGCACCCCAGCGTGGAGATCAGCGTGCGCGACGAGGAGGGCCGCCCGGTCGGCACGGGACGCCCCGGCGAGATCCACGTGCGCAGTCCCTTCCTGATGGCGGGCTACTGGAACCTGCCGGAGGAGACCGGCGACGTGCTGCGGGACGGCTGGCTGCGCACCCGCGATCTCGGGCATCTCGACGAGACCGGCCTGCTGCACCTGGCCGGCCGCACCAGAGACGTGATCATGGTGAACGCGATCGTCGTCTACGCCGGTCCCATCGAGAAGGTGCTGGCCGGTCACCCCGACGTGGCCGAGGCGTACGTGACCGGCGCGCCGGACGAGCGGACCGGGGAGGCCGTCCACGCGTTCGTCGTGCCCGCTCCGGGCCGCGCCCCGGACCACGCCGCCCTGACGGAGCTGGTGCGCGCCGAGCTCGGCGCCGACAGCGTGCCCCGGACGATCACGACGGTGTCCTCCGTGCCGGTCGCGCCGAGCGGAAAACCGGACAAGCGTGCCCTGCTGGAGCGGCATCTGTCGTCTGCGCTCTGATCCGTCTCTGAGAATCACCCGCCAACACTGGTGAAACTTCAAGCACCCCAGTGAGGGAGGCGTCAGTGCCGGACAACATCCTGGACTACCTGGTGATCGGTGCCGGACCGGCGGGCCTGCAGATGGGCCACTTCCTGCACCGGGCGGGGCGCAGCTACCGGATTCTCGAGGCGGCGCCCGAGCCCGGCGCGTTCTTCCGGACCTTTCCCCGCCATCGCACGCTCATCTCCGTCAACAAGAAGTACACCGGATGGGACGACCCGGAGCTCAACCTCCGGATGGACTGGAACTCGCTGCTGTCGGACGACCCCCGTCTCCTGTTCACGCACTACAGCGACCGGTATTTCCCCGCCGCCGAGGACCTCCTCCGCTATCTGGAGGACTTCGCCGCCTTCCACGGCCTGCACGTCACGTACGACGCCCGGGTCGCGGAGATCACGCGCCCGGACGCCGCGGGGCCGTTCACGGTGACCGACGAGCACGGCCGGACCTACCGGGCGCGGCGGGTGATCGTCGCGACGGGGGTCACCCGGCCCAACGTCCCGCCCATCCCCGGCATCGAGACGGCCGAGCCGTACGGCACGCACTCGACCGACCCCGCGGACTACACGAACCTGCGGGTGCTGATCATCGGCAAGGGCAACTCGGCCTTCGAGACCGCCGACAACCTCGTCGAGACGGCCGCGGTCATCCACGTGGCCGGGCCGCGCTCGGTGCGCCTGGCCTGGCGGACCCACTTCGTGGGTCACCTGCGCGCGTTCAACGCCAACTTCCTCGACACCTATCAGCTCAAGTTGCAGAACGCCGTGCTGGACGGCGACGTCAGGCGCATCGAGCGCCGGGCCGACGGCTCCTACCTGGTCACGGTGGCCTTCGTCCGGGCCGACGAGGTCACCAAGGACATCCCGTACGACAAGGTGATCGTCTGCACCGGATTCCGGTTCGACGCCGCCATCTTCTCGCCCGAGTGCCGTCCCGAGCTGACGATCGGGGACCGGTTCCCCGCGCTGACCCCGGCGTACGAGTCGGTCAACGTGCCCGGTCTCCACTTCGCCGGCACGCTCACCCAGTCGCTCGACTTCAAGCGCGGCACCAACGCGTTCATCCACGGTTTCCGCTACGGCGTGCGCGCCCTGCACCGCTTGCTGGAGCACCGGAATCACGGCGTCCCCTGGCCGGGCCGCGACCTGCCCGCCGACCCGGACGCCCTCGCGGCGGCCGTGCTCGAACGGGTCAACCGCAGCTCGGCGCTGTGGCAGCAGTTCGGAGTGCTCGCCGACATGATCGTCCCGGACGGGAACGGCGGCATGCGCTACCTGGAGGAGCTGCCGCTCGACCTGCAGGGCCCGCCGCTCGGCGACGCGGGCCACTACGCGATCACCCTGGAGTACGGCCCGCACCATGACAAGATCGACCCCTTCGACATCAGCGTGGGGCGGATCAGGCAGAGCGACGCGGAGCGGGCGGACGAGGGCCACTATCTCCACCCGGTCGTACGCCGCTACAGAGGCGGCGTGGTGGAGGCCGTCCACCACGTGACCGAGAACCTGGAGAACGACTGGACCTCGGAAGAGGTGCACCTGCGCCCGCTCCGGGACTTCTTCCAGCGTCAGAGCCTCCCTGTTTCGGTGTGACGGCCGTGCTGGCGACGATCCGGGACTTCGAGGCGGCGGCCCGCGCCCGGCTGGACCCCGCCCACTACGACTATTTCGCCGGTGGGGCCGGCGACGAGGTCACGGTGAAGGCCAACGAGGCGGCGTTCGCCCGGCTCGGGCTGCTGCCGCGTGTCCTGCGCGGCGCGGGAACCCCGCAGATCGGGGTCACCCTGCTGGGCAGCCGCATGGCCATGCCGGTGCTGGTGGCGCCGACCGCGTTCCACCGGCTCGCCGACCCGGAGGGGGAGAAGGCCACGGCCCGCGCGGTGGCCGCCGCGGAGACCATCATGATCGTGAGCATGGCCGCCACGGTCGCGGTCGAGGACGTCGCGGCGGCGGCGCCGGGCGCCACCCTGTGGTTCCAGCTCTACGTGCAGCCCGACATGGCGTTCACCGAGGCGATCGTCCGGCGTGCCGAGAAGGCCGGCTGCGCGGCGCTGGTCGTCACCGTGGACTCGCCTGCCCGGGGACGCCGGGACCAGGACGTACGCAACGGCTTCGACGACCTGCCCGAGGGCATGCACTGCGAGAACCTGCGCGACGGCGACGGCGACCACGACGCTGACGGTGACGGCGACCGGGGCCCGGTGCGGCCGATCGTCATGTCACCGGCGATCTCCTGGGAGCATGTCGATCTGCTGCGGCGGATGACCCGGCTGCCGATCGTGCTCAAGGGCGTCACGCATCCCGCCGACGCGCGCCTCGCCCTCGACCACGGCGTCTCGGCGCTGTACGTCTCCAATCACGGCGGACGGCAGCTCGACACCGTTCCCGCCACCGTCGATCTGCTGCCGGAGATCGTGGCCGCCGTCGGCGGGGCCGTCCCGGTGCTGGTGGACGGCGGGATCCGGCGCGGCACCGACGTGGTCAAGGCGCTGGCGCTGGGCGCGTCCGCCGTCGCGGTCGGCCGTCCGGTGATCTGGGGCCTGGCGGCGGGCGGCGAGTGCGGCGTGGCCCGCGTGCTCGAAATGCTGCGGGACGAGGTCGAGCACGCGCTCACCCTGTGCGGCCTCGCCTCGGTCCGTGACCTCGAACCGGGATTGGTGCGGCGATGCTGACGGCGGTGTGGGCGGCCGCGGCCGTCGTGGTCGTGATCAGCCTGCCCCGGTGGCTGCCCGGGCGGGTCGTCGCGCTGCGCGGCTGGGTGTTCACGAGGATCAACGGCGAGGAGAGCATCACGGTGCCCGGCGACCTCGTCGGCGTCGACCGGTTCAGGGAGGTCTACTCCCATCCGGCCGCCTCCGGCCGGAGCGAGGGCGCCGCCCTGTCGGACCTGTTCTGGTATTGGCTGTCGCCGGGGCCCGAGATGCACCAGGAGCACCTGGAGGCCGGGGAGCGGTACGACGCCGTCGCCCTCGCCACGCGCCGCATCCTGTCCGTGCCGCGGGCGCGGGTGGAGGAGCTGACCCGATCGTGCGTCGTACGGGCACTGGAGGGCGGGCGCGGGGACAGACGTCGGGTGGTCCGGCTGCGCGACCTGATGATGCCGGTCTGGGCGGAGTTCTCCTACGAGCTCGTCTTCGGCGAGCCGTGCCCGCCGCATGCCCGTGATCTCATCGTCGGCAACGCGGACGACGTCGTGACCGCGCTCAAGTGCTGCGGCCTGCGGCACATGGACCGGCGCGACCGGCTGACCGCCTATCTCGTCGAGTCGCTGCCCCGCGTGAAACACGAGCTGCCCGCGGGCCTGACCACCCGGGAGTGCGCGCTGTATCTCCAGGGCGCCTTCTTCAACACGGCCGTCGTGCAGATGTCGGAGGCCACGGCCCATGTGCTGATGGCGCTCGCCCGGCACCCGGACGTACAGGCCAGGGCGCGGGCCGGAGACGACCGCTACCTCGACCAGGTGATCGCGGAGACGCTGCGGCTCTATCCGCTCTTCGGCATCGCCCACCGGATCACCACAGGCGACATCCCCCTCGGCGAGGACGTCGTCATCCCGGCCGGTTCGGTGCTGTGCTTCGACTACCCCGCCTTCCACCGCGCGGGCTTCCCCGACCCCGGGCGTTTCGATCCCGGCCGCTTCGCCCCCGGGCACGCCCCGGTCAGGGAGCTCAACCACATCCCGTTCGGCATGCCGGCGAACCGTCCCTGCCCGGCGTGGCGGCTCGCGCCGCTCGCCCTGCGGGTCGCGGTCCGGGAGATCCTGCGGGCGTACGAGCTCGACTCCACCGCCGCGCACACCCGGTCGCTGCCCAACCGGGGACCGTGCCTGCTCACCCCCCTGGATCCAGCAGGCTCGGCGGCGGCGCGGCACGGGCCGGGACGCCGCCTGACGCTGCTGTACATGCGGCTCAAGGACGGCTGGGAGGACGTCTGGCGCAGCCTGGTCCAGCTCGTCCTCGGCACGTACATGGTGTGGGACGCGCGGCGGCTGCGGCTGTGCGAGCGCCACTTCTCCGGCCACGCCCGTCCCGAGGGCACGTAGACGACCCGCCGATCTCCGGCTCCGGTCAAGATCTCAGGCCCCGCCGGATCTCCGGCTCCGGCCCGCCGATTTCAGGCCCCGAACGAGTCACAGGTTCCGAACGAGTCACAGGTTCCGACCACGAGCGGAGGCACTTGCCATGCCCGTTCCGGCCCTTCTCTCCGTTTCCGCCCCTGATTCTCCCCCCGCCCTCGCCGCCCTTGCCGAGCAGGCCCAAGCGGTCGATCCCAACCTGGAGCTGGTCCTCAGGGTGCTGCCTGCCCTGGCCGTCATCCTGCTGACCGCCGCGGTGTGCGGCCGGCTGGCCAACATGGTGCTGCAGCCGCGTGTCGTCGGCGAGATGGTCGCCGGCGTCCTGCTCGGGCCGACGCTGCTCGGCGCGGTGTTTCCCGACGCGCAGGAGGCACTGTTCCCCGACGAGGTCAGGCCGGTCCTGTACGTGCTCAGCACCCTCGGCCTGACGTTGTACATGTTCCTGGTCGGGGCGGGGATCGACCACGACGCCCGGGAGCCGGGCGAGCTGCGCAAGGCGGGCGTGCTCGCGGCGGCGGGCATCCTCTCTCCGGTGGTGCTCGGCGGCGCCGCCGGTCTCGCCCTGTGGGACAGCCTCTCCCGCCCGGACGTCGGCCGGATCGAGTTCGCCCTGTTCCTCGGGGGAGCGCTGTCGCTGACCGCGTTCCCCATGCTCGCCAGGATCCTGTACGAGCGCGGGCTGCAGAACTCCCGTATCGGCCGGGTCGCCCTGCTGGCCGCCTCGATCGACGACGCCGCGGCGTGGTGCCTGCTCGCGGCGCTGTCGGCGGTGCACCTGGGCGGCGGCACCGGTGACACGCTGCGCACCATCGCCCTGGCGGCGCTGTTCGCGGTGGTGATGCTCGGGGTGGTGGCCCCGCTGCTGCGCCCCCTCGGCCGCCGCGTCGCGCGGACCGGGAGCCTCAGCGCCGGAGCCGTGTACGTGATCGTGCTGGTGCCGCTCACGGCCGGATGGATCACCGACGCGATCGGCGTCTACTCGGTCTTCGGCGGCTTCATCGCCGGGTTGTCGATGCCGCGCGATCCGGCGTTCCGCGCCGTTCTGCACGGCCGGATGATGGACGTCGTATCGACCCTGCTGCTGCCCGTCTTCTTCGCGTTCTCGGGGCTGAACACCCATCTCGGCGGCATCGCCGGAAGCTCCGCGCTCCTGACGTTCGCGCTTATTCTGGCCCTGGCCTTCTCCGGGAAGTATTTCGGCTGTTCGCTGGCGACGCGGGCGTTGGGATTCGGCTGGCGTGAATCCTGGGCCATGGGCGCGATGATGAACGCCCGCGGACTGATGATCCTCATCTTCATCAACATCGGCCTGGCACAGGGCATGATCACGCAGGAGCTCTTCGCCATGCTCGTCCTCGTGGCGGTGCTCACCACCGCGGGGGCCATGCCCCTGTACAAGCTCGCGCTGCCGGAGCGCCACGAGCGGGCAGGCGCGGCGACCACGGGGAGCGCGACCCCGGTGGGCGCGGCGGCCGGCGAAACCGGTTTCAACTAATTTCATGTGTGAATTCGGACATTCGCAGAACACGGAGGGAGGTTTCCGGGGAAGGCGTTCCGAAGTCTGGAAATTTCCCAATTGTGGTGCCACGGTGGTCCGGTGGCACGGATATCGGGGACATCCGAACCGCGCTCCATGCGCCTGCTGCTCGTGGAGGACGACCGCGAGCTGGGAGACATGCTGGTCGAGGTGTTCGCCGACCAGGGCTACACGGTCGACCTGGCGCTGGAGGGCCAGCGGGGCCTGCATCTGGCGCTGAGCCGCGGCTACGACGTGATGATCATCGACCGTGGGCTGCCAGTGGTCGACGGGCTCGATCTGCTGCGGCGGCTGCGCAAGCAGGCCGTCACCGCTCCGGTGCTGATGCTCACCGCCTTCGGCGCCCTCGCCGACCGGGTCACCGGACTCGACGCGGGCGCCGAAGACTATCTGGTCAAGCCGTTCGAGATCGAGGAGCTGCTGGCCAGGGTGCGCGCCCTGCACCGCAGAAACCTGGACCAGGCCGCGCTGCTGCCGCTCGGCGACGGCTGGCTCGACTCCGCGTCCTGCACCGTACGGCTGCCGTCCGGCGAGCAGGTGCCGCTGTCCGGCCGGGAGTGCCGGCTGCTCCACGCGCTGGCGGCCCGCCCCCGGCAGGTGCACACGCGTACGTCGCTGCGGCAGCGGATCTTCGACGGCGCCAGGACCGAGGCCATCGTGGACACCTACGTCTACTACCTGCGCGCCAAACTGGGGCACAACGTCGTCCGTACGGTGCGGGGCGTGGGGTATCGCCTGGGTGAGCTGTGACGGCCCTGCGGTCCTACGACCCCGAGCGGCGCCTGCTGACCCGGACACGCCGCCGGATCACCGCGCAGGTGGCGGCCGTGTTCTCGCTGGCGATCGCCCTCCTGGGCACGCTGGTCTACTGCGTGGTGGTGGACGAGCAGGACGCCACCGCCCGGCGTGATCTGGCCGTGGCCGCGATGTCGGCCCCGATGGACCACCCGCCGCCCTGCGTATGGCTGTTCGAGCTCCGGGCGGGCACCCTGCGGAGCACCCCGGGGGCGCCGGAGAACCTGCCGGTGCGCGAGGAGCTCGACCGGGTCGCCGCCGACGGCCGCACCCGGGTCGAGGTCGCGGAGATCGGCGGCGCGACCTACCTGGTCCGTACGCAGTGGCGCGGCGACGCGCTGCAGCAGGCGGTGATGGACCTGTACTACCCCGTCACCGAGCGGGAGCGGCTGCTGCGCACGCTCTGCGCGGCCGAGATCGCGGCTCTGCTGGCGGCGTTGCTGATCGGCCAGGTCCTCGCCCGCCGGGCGATCGCGCCGCTGGGCGAGGCACTCGACCGGCAGCGCCGGTTCACCGCCGACGTCAGTCACGAGCTGCGCAGCCCGCTGGCCCGGCTGCACGTCCGCGCGCAGCTCGCCGCCCGGCGCCTGCGGCGCGAGCCCGATCCCGATCTCGTCGCAGGCGACGTCGACCGGCTGGTCACCGGCATCGGGCAACTCGGCGAGGTGATCGACGACCTGTTGCTGTCGGCCCAGCTCAGGCAGCGCCGCCGGCCGTTCGAGCCGGTGGACCTGGGCGCGCTGGCCGAGGAGTCGGCCGACGCCGAGGCGGCCCGCGCCGGGCAGCGCGGGGTGACGATCGACGTGCGGCGGGGTCCGGGTGACCATGTCGTGCGCGGAGCGCCGTCCGCGCTGCGCCGGGTGATCTCCGCGCTCCTCGACAACGCGCTCCGCCACACCTCGGCGGGCGGCCACATCAAGGTGACCGTGTCTTCGGAGGAACAGACCGTACGGCTCAGCGTCCGGGACGACGGCGTGGGTCTGGACCCGCGTGACGGCGAGCGCCTGTTCGGCAGGCATGCCGGATTGCCCCACGCCGGAGGTCTCGGCATCGGCCTGGCCCTCGTGAGCGAGGTGATGGACGCCCACGGCGGCACGATCGAGGTGGACGGGCGGCCGGGAGCCGGGGCCGCCTTCACCATCCGCCTCCCCCGGGCGGCGCCGGACCCCGCGCCGCGTCTCGCCCGGGTCCTCCTGCCCCAGCAGGCGCACGGCGAGACGAACCGAACGCCCGAGGCGACCACCTCCGGCCACGGCGACGCCTCCCTGTAGTCCTCCGACCTGTAGTCCTCCGCGCCGTTTTCCGGGCACGGGCCGTACGCGGCCGGCTGCGAGACCCGGAGGCGGGCAGGGGGGCGGATACGGGACGGGTCGGCCGCGGGACGGGTCAGCCGCGGGACAGGTCAGCGGCGGGACAGGTCAGCGGCGGGATGGGGCCGGTCGGCGGGCCGCCGACAGCAGGGCAAGCGCCGCGGACCGGGCCCGCTCGGCGGGGCCGGTGGCCGTGCCCATGGCGGCGGCGACGATGGCCCCCTCCACCAGCAGCAGGAGCTGGTCGGCGAGCGCGTCCGGGTCGGCGGCGCCCGCCTCCGCCGCGAGCGTGCCGAGCCGTTCCCGCAGCCCGTTCTTGTGCGCCCGCGCCGCCGCGGCGACGGGCGGTGACGTCGGGCCGAGCTCGCCGAAGGCGTTGATGAACGAGCAGCCGCGGAAGTCCGCCGTGCCGAACCACTCGGCGAGGAAGCCGAAGACGGCCGTCACCCGGTCGCCGGGTGCGGCGGCGCGGGCGACGTGCTCGTCCAGGGACCGCATCCACCGCCGGTCGCGATGCTCCAGGTAGGCCTCCACCAGCGCGTCCTTCGAGGGGTAGCTCTGGTAGAGCCGCTTGAGCGAGACCCCGGCCGCGTCGCGGATCTGGTCCATGCCCACGGCCTGGATGCCCTGGGCGTAGAACAGCCGCTCGGCGGCGTCGAGGATGCGGCGGCGCGCCTCGTCGCCGTCGATCCGCCCGCGCCGAGCGGTGCCCGTGCCATCGGTGTCCCCCGACCCGCCCCGGCCGGCGTCCGCGTGCCGTACGACCTTCGACCCGCCCCGAGCGGGGTCCGTGCCTCGGTCGTGCACCGGACCGCCGCGAGCGGTGTCCGTGCCTTGGGTGTCCGCCGACCCGCCCCGAGCGGTGCCCGCGCTCTGTGGTGCCACCGACCCCCTCCTCGCCCGCGAAAACGGTCGTTCTCTAGGATACGTATGGAGAACGATCGTTCTCCAGCTTGGGAAGGAGAGCCTGATGAGTACACGTCCCCCGCTTCCGCCGTTCACCGAGGAGACCGCCAGGCAGAAGGTGCAGGCCGCCGAGGACGCCTGGAACACCAGAGATCCCGAACGCGTCGCGCTCGCGTACACGGAGGACTCGGTGTGGCGCAACCGCTCGGAGTTCCTGACCGGGCGAGAGGAGATCGTCGCCTTCCTGCGCCGCAAGTGGGAGCGCGAGCGTGACTACGCCCTGCGCAAGGACCTGTGGACCTTCGGCGGCGACCGCATCGCCGTACGGTTCCAGTACGAGTGGCACGACGCCGAGGGCCGGTGGTGGCGCAGCTACGGCAACGAGTTGTGGGGGTTCACCGCAGACGGCCTGATGAGCCGCAGGGAGGCGAGCATCAACGACGTGCCGATCGAGGAGAGCGAGCGGCGCATCCACGGCCCGCGCCCCGAGTCCGAACGCGGGGCGGCCATCCCGCTCGCCTGACCATGCGCTCGGTCATCTGATCGTGAGTGCGCCTGACCGGCCGGATCGTGCGGCCCGCCTGATCCGGGGCGCGGTCGTCCGATCGGGGACGCCGCTCGGGTGATCGGCCGGGCGGCGTGGCCCCCTGATCGGGCGTGGTCCCCTGATCGGGCGCGGTCCCTGAACCGGCCGGGGTGGCACGGCGCGCCCGGCCGAGGCGTGCCCGCCTTGTCGGCGGCCGGTTGTCCGCACCGGCCGCCTGGGGCCGGGTCACCCGATCATGCTGCCGAGGGGCCCGGCGCCGAGGGGGCCCGTGCGGAGCGCGTCCGGCGCGCAGGCCGGGCAGTCGGGCGCCGCCGGATGGCGTGTGTAGACGTGCTGGTCCGGCGCGACGAGGTTGACGCCCGTGACGTAGCTCCCCGAGGTCGTGGGCATCCCGGTCAGGAACGCGATGACCGCCTGGGCGGTCAGGTGACCCGAGACCCCGGCGGAGGGCGCGATGACGTCCGGCCCGCCGAGGTCGAGGGGGATTCCCGGCGCGAGCGGGGCGTCGACGCTCGCGGTCAGGCACTCGTAGCACGGGCCCTCGGGTGTGAACGCCGCCACGCTCACCAGCGGGCCGTTGTAACCGCCGAGCGCCCACGGGATCTTCTCCGTCAGGCAGGCCCGGTTGACCCAGATGCGGATGCCGCCCCGGCCTGCCGGTTCGTCGGCGCACATCGCCACCGCGTCGAACCCGTGTACGAGGTCGAGCATGTCCTCCTCGCATTCGACCGCGCGGGTCTCACCGGTGACGCGGACGGAGGAGTTGACCTCGGCCAGCCGGGCGACGGCCACGTCCACCTTGGGACTGCCGATGTCGGCCTCCCGATAGAGGGCCTGCCTCGTCAGGTTGGACAGCTCGACCAGGTCGCGGTCCACGCAGTGGATCGCGCCGACGCCGCACGCGGCGAGTGCCCAGGCCGTGTGGCTGCCGGTGCCGCCGAGCCCGAGAACGAGCACGCGCGAGCGTTTGAGGCGCACCTGGGCATCCCAGCCGTGATCGCGTGGCGCGAGGCCGCTGCCGTGGAAGAACGCCGCGTTACGCGAGTAGCGTTCCAGCTCCCGCGGGCTGAGCTCCTCGGGCCGCGAGCCGGCGGCGTCCTCCACATATCCGGAGGTGAGCAGGCGATCGACGATGCCGGTCGCCTCGGCCTCCGTGAGCCGAGGGTACGCACGGCGCAGGCGGGCGACGACCTCCTGCGGAGTCCTGGTGCCGTCCATCGCGTTCAGAGCCGCCCAGACGTGCCCTTCCGGGTCGTTGATCTCCCGGGTGGTGCCGCCGATCCGGATCCGGTCGTTGCCGTACCGGTGGGGGCGGTGCTGGGTTCTCACACGGGGCAACCGCAAGGCGACCTCTCGGCATCGCGACCGGGACAGTAATCGACAGATGGATCTTTCTGGAATTGACCAGATATGTCAAGACGAATGCCGAAGCAGCATGCCCTCTGCGTACGGCGGCGACGAGGTCGATTCGTCCGGCCCGAGCAGGTCAGGGCCGCCGGCCGGTGCGGGAGCCGTACGTGGAAGGACCGGCCCGGACACGTACGTGACCGCATAATGCCTGGCAGCCCCACGTGCGCGGCTAAATGTCGTAGGGCTCGGCTACGTTCCGGATCATGACAGACCGTTCCCCCAACGGCTCCCCCAACAGCGCCGCCGTGTGGGCGCGACACAGCAGGCTGCGGGTGGTGCCGCAGGTCCAGCCGCGCAAGCTGGCGAAGGTCCCCTTCGTCGAGCTGGCGGACGGCAGGCTGCAGGGCGTGGTGTCGAGCGGCTCGGACATCGGCCGGGTCTACGTCTCCTCCATCGCCGCCGGCACTCACAACTACAACTGCAGCACCAACAACAACCGCCCCTGCGGCGGCCTGTACGGCTCGCCGTGCAAACACCTGCGGGCCCTGGTCGCCGAGGCCGTCGTGCAGTACGGCGCCGACCGGGTGTCCCGTTATCTGCGGGTCGAGGTCCCCGAGGGCGCGGATCTGGCCGACTGCCTGGGCGGCGTCCACGAGCCCGCCCCCGCCGCGGTCGTGTTCAGCCGGTTCCTGCGCCACCTTGCCTATCTGGAGGTGCCCGGCACGACCCTGCCGATCCCGGAGCTGCACTGGTTCCCGGCCACGGGGACGGTGGGCTGATGCTCGCCGTACAGCTCGCCGCCCTGCTCGGCGGCGACCAGGGAAACGCCGGTGAGGGGACGGAGGAGGCGCTCGCGCTGCTCGACGGCTTCGACGACGTCCTGGTGCACGGCCTGGCCCGGCTCGCCGACGAGCGCGCCGAAGCGGTGGCCGCGCTGGCCGCGGCGTTCGCCGCCACGCCTCTCGGCGACCGGCTGGCGGAGGCCGCCGACGCGGTCGTGTCCGGTTCGATCACGCAGGAGCACCTGACGGCGCTGGCGGGCGGCCGGGTCGCGTTGTCCGGCGCCGTACACGACGCCCTGCTCGAAAGCCTGGACACGGCCCTAGGACGGGAGCGAGCGGAATGGCCGCCGACGCCCGGCATCCCTGAGGCGGCGAGCGACTCCGGCGCCCAACCGGCTGGTCGGCCGGCCGCTGAGCCGTCCACGCAACCGGCTGGTCGGCCGGCCGCTGAGCCGGCTGCGCAACCGGCCGCTCAGCCTGCCGCGCCACCCGCCAGCGAGTCGGCCGCTCAGCCTGCCGCGCAACCGGCCGGTCAACAGGTCGCTCAACCGGCTGGTCGGCCGGCCGCTCAGCCTGCCGGGAACGTGCTCGGCGGCGTCCGGTCCTGGCTGCGCGAGCTGGCCATCACCGGCTGGCGCGGCGTCGACCACGACCTCGTCTCCGCGGCTGACCAGGTCATCGAGGCCCTGCTCGCCGCGCCGGGTCTGCGCAGGCTCGCGGTGCTGATCGACGGCTTCGCCGCCGAGCTGCGCGCCTCCTGCCCGATCGGCTCCGCGGAGCACCTGCCGGTGCGGCGCTGGGCGGATCTGTGGACCCGCGCCCTGCTGCTGTCGCAGGACGGCGTGCTGACCGGAGAGCCGACCGGTGAACCCGGGCCCGCCGCCATGGTGTCGGGACGGCTGCTGGTGCTCGGCGTCGACGTGCACGAGCACGGCACCGCCGTACAGTTCCAGGTGCACGCCGTTCTGGAGCCCGCCGACGGCGGCACGCCCCGGCTTGTGCGCACCTCGGTCACGGCCGCGAAGGTCGACACCATCGTCGGGACCGCGCTGTGGAAGCTGCCGCAGCGCCACAAGGTGCTGCTGGCCGCGCTGGCCGACCGCCGCAGCATCGAGATCGCCGACGTGCCCCTGCTCGACAGCGGCGACCTCGTCTGGCACGACGACCGCGCCTTCGTGAGCAAGCCCGCCGACCCGTTGGCGACCGCCCGGCTGTGCCTGCCCGGCGCGCTCGCCCCGGCGGTGCCGCCCCTCGATCGCGTTCCCGTACGGATCGCCGAACCCGTGCTGGTGGAGGGCTACAAGGTCACCAAGGACGGCTCCTTCGACCTGGACGGCACCCTGCTCGCCGTGGACACGGAACGGCTGCCCGACTGCGGCCCGCTCACGCCCAAGCTGGTGGCGGCCTCGTCGGTGTGCGTGGGACTCATGCGGTGGGACGGCGGCCGATGGACGCTGCAGCCGCTCGCCGTACAGGCCAAGGTCAAGCGCGAGGCGGTCGTGGTCGCCACCGGCGACTGGGCGCTCGGCCCCACCGACCCCAAGGCGGCCAAGGCCGAGGCCAGGGCCGCCGACGCGGTCGCCGTACTGCAGGAACGAGCCGGACGGTTGCTGCGACGATGAGCGACGACACCCCCACGACCGGCATCCCCGCAGCCGGTGCCCTCACGACCGGCGTCCCCACGGCCGGTGAAGAGGGACTGCCGAGCGCCGGCAGCTCCACGAGCGACATCCCCGCCGCAGGCGTCTCCGCGACTGGCGTTCCCGCGACCAGCGGCTCTGCGACCGGCGTCCCCACCGCCGGGGAAAGCGACCTGACGAGCGGCGGCATCTCCGTGGCAGGCGAAGGCGGTCTGACGGGCGCCGAGCGCAACCGGCGTCAGGTGCTCTACTGGCGGCTGCTCGCGCGGCTGTTCGACCACGACGAGCAGCCCGCGCTCGAGACCGCCAACGTCGCGGTCGTCGGCGACCTGGGCCTGCCCGCCGGGTTGCTCGACCCGGCCGTTTCGGTCGACTCGCTGGTGCAGCGCTTCCCCGAACTGGCCGCCGAGTTCGAGACCCTGCTCACGCCGGGCGAGCACGTGCCGGGCGGCGAGGTGCGCCGGGCGGCGCTGGTGTCGAAGCTGCTGCTCAACGTCTTCGCCACCGGTTCGGGTGACGTCAGCGCCACCCGGCTCGCGACCTGGCAGAAGGACGCCGCCTGGCTCAAGCGGGCCCTGTGCGCGGGGCAGGTGCCCGGACCGGGATCAGGCGCCGGACCGGGCGCAGGGCCAGGCACCGCGCCGGGAGCGGCGGGCGGCGACTCGGGAGCGGAGGCCGAGAGCGGTCCGGGGGCCGGGCCCACGGCGGGGCACGGGCCGGGTGCCGGGTTCAGGATCGGCGACGACGACCTGGCCAAGGCGCTGGCCGGCATCGAGGCCGAACTTGTCAGCCGCATGCGGCTGCGCGAGGTCCTGGCCGATCCGGCCCTGGCGCGGCAGCTCACGCCCAGCATGTCGCTGGTCGAGCAGTTGCTGCGCGACAAGGCCAACCTGTCGGGGGTGGCGCTGGCCAACGCCAAGGCGCTGATCCGCAGGTTCGTCGACGAGGTCGCCGAAGTGCTGCGCACCCAGGTCGAGAAGGCCAGCGTGGGCGCGATCGACCGGTCGGTGCCGCCGAAGCGGGTGTTCCGCAACCTGGACCTCGACCGCACGATCTGGAAGAACCTCACCAACTACAGCCCCGAAGACCAGCGGCTCTACGTCGACCGGCTCTACTACCGGCGCACCGCGAGGCGTACGACGCCGGCCAGGATGATCGTGGTGGTCGACCAGTCGGGTTCGATGGTCGACGCGATGGTCAACTGCACCATCCTGGCGTCCATCTTCGCCGGGCTGCCCAAGGTCGACGTGCACCTGGTGGCGTACGACACCCGCGCGCTCGACCTCACCCCGTGGGTGCACGATCCGTTCGAGGTGCTGCTGCGCACCCAGCTCGGCGGCGGCACGGACGGCACCGCCGCCCTGGCACTCGCCCAGCCGAAGGTCGCCGACCCCCGCAACACGGTGGTCGTGTGGATCTCGGACTTCTACGAATGGAACAGTCCCGCCGTCTTCGCCGGGATGGAGGCGCTGCACCGGTCCGGCGTACGGCTCATCCCGGTGGGCTCGGTGGACAGCGGCGGCCAGCAGAGCGTCAACCCGTGGTTCCGGCAGAAGCTCAAAGACCTGGGCACGCCGGTGATCTCGGGCCACATCCGCAAGCTCGTGTTCGAACTCAAGAACTTCCTCGCCTAGGAGACCCCCTCACATGACCAACGAGATGCTCCGCGCGCCCGCCGAGGTGAAGTACGCCGAGGAGCTCGACTGGCTGGAGTCGATCGACGACGGCCCCAAGCCGTTCTCCTGGCGGCTCAGCCCCCGAATGGTGCGGCTGTTCGTGCTCGGCAGCGAGCGGTCGGACGGCCTGGACCGTGAGATCCCGCAGAAGTGGTTCGGCGACCGGGGCTTCGTCGAGCGCAGCATCGTGACGCTCGCCTCCGACCGCGGCCTGCTGCTGATCGGCGACCCGGGCACCGGCAAGAGCTGGCTGGCCGAGCTGCTGTCGGCCGCCATCTGCCGCGACTCCACCCTGGTGGTGCAGGGAACGGCGGGCACCACCGAAGACCACATCAAGTATTCGTGGAACGTCTCGATGGTGATCGCCAAGGGCCAGTCCCGCGAGTCGATGATCCCCTCGCCGATCATGACGGCCATGGAGCAGGGCATGATCGGCCGGTTCGAGGAGCTGACCCGCGCCACCAGCGACGTGCAGGACGCCCTGATCTCGATCCTGTCGGAGAAGTACGTCTCGATCCCCGAGCTGGACACCGACAACACGGTGTTCGCCAGGCCCGGGTTCTCGATCATCGCCACCGCCAACAGCCGCGACCGTGGCGTCAACGACCTGTCCTCGGCGTTGAAACGGCGTTTCAACTTCGTCCGCATCCCGGTGGTGACGAGCAAGACCAGCGAGGCGGAGATCGTCCGCTTCCGCACCACCGAACTGCTGCGCCGGCACCGCATCGAGCTGGACGTGCCGCCCTCGCTCCTGGACATCCTGCTGCAGAGCTTCGCCGACCTGCGCGCCGCGGCGGCGTCGGCCACGAGCGAGGACGAGAAGCTGGAGTCGGCCCTGTCCACCGCCGAGCAGATCGGCGTGCTGGAGGACGCCATCCTGCACAGCCACTTCTTCGGCGACCGGACGCTGCGCGCCGAGACGCTGGCGGGTGCCCTGGTGGGCTCGCTGGCCAGGCGCTCTCCGGAGGACCTGGCCATCCTCAACAAGTATTGGCACGGCGTGGTCGAACCCCGCAGCAAGAACGACGGCGGGGAGTGGACACGGTTCCTCGACGGTGGCCGCCAGGCGATCTCGACGCTGTCATGAGCACCTTCGACGCCCTTCGGGAGCAGCTCCTCGACGCCGCCGCGGCCTTCTCGGGTGGCGGGGACGCGCCGCCTGCCCGGACGCTGGCGGGCATCCTGTCCGGCATGGTCGACGACGTCGACCGCATGCTGCGCGAGGAGCTGGAGATCTTCCCGGTCTGCCACCACTCACCGGCCTCCGCCCTGGCCATGACCCGGAGGCTGCGCGACAAGCGGCCCAAGGTCGTCTACCTGGAGCTGTGCGAAGACCTGCGTCCGCTGCTCGACGAGCTGCGCAACTGCCGGCTGCCGGTGGCGTTGCAGGCGTTCGCGACCGATCTCGACGGATTCCCGCCCGGCTCCGGGCCGCTCAGCGTGATCGCGCCGGTCACCGAAGCGTCGGCGGAGTATCAGGCCATCGCGTACGCGCTCGACACCCCCGGCGTCGAGATCGTGCTGGTCGACCGCTCGGTGGACCACGTCTTCCAATGGCTGCCCAAGGAAGGCGACGGTTCGGCTCCCCAGCAGGAGCCCGGTGAGGCCGGAGACGGGCAGGGCGACGAGGCGGCGCTGCACGGCGACGCCGTGGGCGTCGAGATCGGTGACCTGCGGCCGCGCTTCGCCGAGCTGGAAAGGCACCTGCTGCACCACGGCAAGGTGCGGCACTGGTCGGAGTGGTGGGACCAGTACGTCGAGCAGACGCTGACCGGGGCCGACTACGCCACCTACCGTCAGGCGATGGCGCTGGTCGGCAGCCTGTTCCGGCGGCTGCGGCCCGACGGGGACGGGCGTGTGGCCGTCGACGAGGAACGCGAGCGCTACATGTGGACGCGGATCCGCGAGCACCTCGCCGCGTCGGGTGCCGACCCCGCCGACTGCCTGTACGTGTGCGGGGCCTTCCACGCCGTCAGCGACGTCGCCGAGTTCGGCCTGCGCTCCGAGGCGGTGCCGTACGAGATCGGTCCGCGTACGGGCACGCGCTGGCTCTACGGGCTGATCCCCTCCAGCCACTCCGCGATCGAGGCGCAGTTCGGCCTGGCCCAAGGCTCGGTGTCCATCGCCGCCGCCACCTGGGCCAAGGCGGTCAAGCGCGGCGGCCTCACGCCCCACCGGCTGGCCGGGCAGCAGGACGGGCCGGGGAAACGGGCCGGCAAAACCACCCAGGCCGCCAAGTCCGGTGTCAGAGCCGCTGCGAGAGCCGGTACGGGAACCGGTGCGGGAGCCGCCGAAACCGGCTCGGCCACGGCCACACCGGCCGTCGCCGAGCCGGTGGACGACCGGCTGTCGGGATTCCTCGCCGGCCCGCCAGCGCTCGACGGCCTGGATGAGGACGAACTGCGCGGATGGTGCGTCGACATCGTGCGGCTGGCCCGCCGCAACGGCTATCTGGCCAGCACGGCCGACGCCATCGCCGTGTTCGAGACGTCGATCCTGCTGGCGGGGTTGCGTGGGCGGGCCAGGCCCACGCCGTACGACTTCGCCGACGCGGCCGTCACCTGCATCGAGAAGGACGCCGTGCCGGGCCGCCGGGACGTCCGCCGCCTGTGCGAGATCCTCCTGGGCGGCGACAAGATCGGGATGGTCGGCTACGAGGCGCTGCCCCCGCTGGTCCGCGACGTGTACGACCGGCTGGAGCCTCTCGGGCTCGACCTGACCAGGCGCACCCAGCAACGGGTGCTGCTCGACCTCAAAGCGGATCCCGAGCTGGAGCCGTGCTCCGATCTGCTGTGGACGCTGCGTTACCTGCTGCCCGAGGGCGCGGTCCGGCCGATCATGGGGGCACGCCGCCTCGGCGAGCGTCCGATCCAGGAGAGCTGGGACGTCGCGCTCGGCAAGCACCAGCGGGAGATCATCGAACTGGGCTACGAGGGCGTCACGGTCGAACAGGTGCTGGAGCAGCGGCTGCGCCGCACGGCGTGGGACCCCCAGGCCACGGCGGGGGTCGCACTCGCGGCCGTCGAGGACGCCATCCTCTACCTGGGCGGCCGCCGCCTCGCCGGCGAGCTCGGCACCCGCGCCGTCGAGCTGCTGGCCGCCGAACGCACGGTGGACGACGCACCCGAGGTGCTGCGCCGGATCAGGCGGCTGCTGACCTACTACCGGTCGAGCGAACCCGAGCTGCCCGCCTGGTGCGAGGACTTCGTCACGGCCGGATACGCCCACTACTGCACGCTGCTGCCCACCGCCTTCGCCGACGACGACACGGGCGTGCGCCAGGTCGGCGCGATGCTCGGCTTCCTGTTCACACTGGAGAGCCTCGCGCTGTCGCTGGGCTGCGACCGCGCCCAGCTCGAACTCGCCGTACGGCAGTCGCACCCGCGAGCCCCGGCCAAGGTCGCGCTGCTGTGGGCGGCGCAGACGCAGCTCGGCCTGCTCACCCGGGAGGAGCTGCGCGCCCGCTGCGACGAGCTGCTGGCCAACCCGCTCGTCGTCCCGGCCTATCCGCTCTATGTGAGCGGGTTCGTCCAGGCGCTCGAACCCGTCCCCGGCCTCGCGCCGTTCGTGGTCGAGGCGCTCTCGAAGGCGTTCGCGCGGCTGCCCGACCCCGTCCTGCTGCCGTGGCTGCCGAAGCTGATCACCACGTTGCGCAGGCACGCGCCGGAGCTGGTCCCCGTGCTCGTCCGCGAGGCCGGGCGGACCTTCCCCGGCACGCTGGCCGAGCTGGACGCCTGGACCCCGCCCTGGGAACGGCCGGCCGCGCCGGCCCGGAAGCCCCGGACAGCGCCCGCGCCGAGAGGTCCGGTGCCCGCGCTGCTCACCCGGCATCCGCAGGCGTGCGACGCCATGGCCGCGCTGCTCGGCTGTACGGCGGAGTGGGGGAGCGCCGGGCCGGAGCCGGGTTCGGAACACGGTGCGGAGCGGGGTTCGGAGCACCGTTCGGAGCACGGCGAGGTGCGGGCCCTGCTCACCCGGCACCCGGCGACGACCGGCGCGGTCGCGGCCCTGCTCCGCCGGTGACGCCCGCGCTCACTCAGTGGTCCGCGATCACTCAGTGGTGGCGTCGGCGAGCAGGGCGGGGACGAGCGAGGCGAGGACGGCCCGGTCCTCCTCACGCCGAGGGGCATACTCGGTGATCCCCGAACCGGCCAGGGGAAAGCGGGCCGTCAGCGCGCGTACGGCGTCTCGCAGCGTCGCGACGGACAGGCCGCCCGCCTCCGGGTAGCTGAGCGACCCGAACTCCTCGGGGTCGAGTACGTCGAGGTCGATGTGGATATAGACGGCGGTGCCCCCTACACCGGCTCCGCCTCCACCCCGCAGTCGCCGCCGACCGGCCCGGTGCCCGGCGGCACGTGCGGGTGACACTCAGGCCCGGTGGTTCGTACGCGTGGAGGCCGGGCCTGGTGGCTCGTGCGCGTGGCGGCCCGGCCGGGCGGTGGGTGCGGGTGGTGCTCCAACCGGGGGTGCGTGCGAGTCGGTTTGGCCCGTCATGCCGGGCCTGTCGTGCGGGGCCTGTCATGCGGGGCCTGTCATGCGGGGCGTGCCGTGCGGGGCCTGTCGTGCGGGGCGTGCCGTGCGGGGCCTGTCGTGCTCGGGTCTTCGCCGGTGGGATTTCCCAGCCGGTGGGGGGCTCAGCTGGTGGTTCTGGGGCGACGGCGGAAGCGGCAGGGCGACGGCGTGCGCCGATCTTCCAGTGCTTCCAGCACCGCGTCGATCCGCTGCCGGCAGTCATACGGCTTCGTGTGCCGCAGGCGCCCGTCCCGCCTGTTCCGGGCCGCGTCGGCGGGTGCGTCGGTCATGAGGCCCCACTGCCAGTACCACTTCTGCACGCCGTGCAGCACGCACACATAGAGAGTGCCGATCTCGCTGGAGCACTGCGCGGCGTACGTCGCGATCTGGTGCCAGTTCGCGACGAGCGGTGTGGTGGTGGTGGATCCTCCGGCGCGGACGTGCGTCACAACGTACAGGCGCGTGTGCTGGTCGAATTCGGCTTCGACCATGTCGCTGAGCAGGCGTGGCTGCCGCAGGATCAGGTGGGCTCGGGGCGGGGGCCAGGACGAGAACGCGAGCAGGCTGAGCAGTGCCACCTCGATGCACCAGTCCAAAGTCATCGGAGGGGTTCCCTTCGTCGGAGGCCGCACCGGCATTCGTCCCCGGGCGAAGCCCGACCGCGCACACCGCCTTGCTTCTGTCGTGTCGCGGGATGTCGGAATCGGGACGCGGGTGCGGTCCAGGAGGTGAGACGAAACAAGGAGAGCGGCTGCGACGATGCCGGTCGCAGCCGCTCTCTCGCGGCGCGTTTCCATCCGCGACCCTGCCCCAGGTAGCGGGGCGCGAATGGAAACGATCATCCGGTGCTCCAGATGGCAACTCCGCCGCGAACCGGACGAGGGACGTCCACTAGTAACCCCCACGTCCCTCGTCTTTCTCGGCGGTGGCGCGCATCGCCGAGAGCATTTCGGTGCTGTCGTCGCCGGCGCGGTGGGATGTCGGTTCACCGCGCCGGCTGACACCAGGGCGAGCGGTTAGCCGCGCCGCCCGGCGCCGTGGCCGCCCCAGCTACCGGCCCCCGCCGTGGCTGGAAGAGCCGAAGTGGCTGCCGAAGCCGCCCGGACCGAAGTGGTTCGAGCCGCCCCGCGGACCGCCGCTGTTCGAGCCGCCCCGCGGACCACCGTGGTTGCCGTTGCCCCAGCCGCCGGGGCCGCCGTGGTTGCCGTTGCCCCAGCCGCCCCAGGTGCCACGGCCCCAGTGGCCGCCCCAGTGGTTGCCGCCCCAGTTGTGGCCCGGGTTCCAGTAGCCGCGGCCGGGCAGGCCGTACCAGCGGCCGGGCAGGCCGAGGGTCGTGTCGCAGCCCCAGCTGCCGGGCAGCGGGACGTAGCGGTCCTCGACGACGTAGACCGGCGTGGTCATCCCAGCCCCGCAGGACGGCGAGACGTAGATCCCGCCGTTGACCACGGACTGGCAGCTGGGGAGCACGTAGGTCTGGGTGCCGACGACGTACTCGTGGACGCCGGTGCCGAGCTCGTAGCCGGGGAGGCCGTACCAGCGGCCGGGCAGGCCGGTGACGATCTGGTCGCGCCAGACGCCCGGCAGGGCATAGGTGCGGCCGGACAGGACGTACACCGGCCGGGTCAGCCCGGCCCCGCAGGACGGCGAGACGAGGACCCCGCCGTTGACGACGTACTGGCAGCTGGGGAGGATGTACGTCTTGCCCTTGAGGATGAACTGGTGGACGCGGATGTCCGAGCGCGGCGCCGGAACGTGTCTGGCGGTGTCGACCGGACGGACAACGCTGCCTGAGGCCTGCGAGGCGGTGCTCGCCGCGCTCGCGGCTTCGGCGGCCACCACCATGGGAGTGACCAGGGCAGCGGTGGTGAGTGCCCCCGTGAGGAGGGCCTTCTTCATCGTCAAGAGACGATCCTTTCCTGAGGTGTGCTGCTGTCGGATCGAATGCGCATCCCGTAAGCCGGCGGTGCGGCGACGGCGAGGAGGGATGCGCAGGACCGCAGTCGAGGCGGTTCCGGCCGGACTCGCCGCGAGAGTCTCCGCCGGGATCGGGAGTGACCCCGGACCGGAAACACATGACGCCATTACGCGTCCTCGCTCGTGTCAGCAGATTTTGACGACACGGAGGGCCGGAACAGGTCGAGAGTCCGCACCCCCGCCGCTGCCGCGATGGCGTCCGCCGTGGTGCGGCGGCATGTGCCTCGCTTGAGCAGACCGTCGATGCACTGCCTGGTAAGGGCTGCCCGGCGAGCGAAATCGGCCACGCTCTCACTGCGACCGACCATCAAGGCGCGCAAGAGCGCCACGCTCCGAAGGTGCATCTGCGGCTTTCCCGCCATTGCGAACCTCTCCGATGGAAACTTCATCATCAGATTCTGCTGACGTCCCGACTGCAGGTCGCACTCTAATCCGGCCGAGCGCGGCCGCACGTGAAAACGCAAGGTTTCCGCGAATAAATCTTGTAGGGGCCGGCCTTTTGTGACGCATCTTGTTGACACAACTGGTCCCCGTCTTCGTCGGGGTTTGCTCCCTGTCGTCAGGATCTAGCGGGCATGATGGGGGTGATCGCGGCCAGAAAGAGTCGAGGAGCTGACAACCGAATGCCGTCGCAGCGCGTGACACCCCAGCCCCCCACCCCCCTGAGCGACTGCATCCGCGACTACGTGGCGGACAAGGGAATGAGCATCCGCACGCTCGCCCTTAGGTCGGTGAGCGAAAGCACAGGTCAGGGCCTCACTGCCCAGTGGATTACCGACGTGCTGAGCGGCCGGGTGTCGAGGATGCCTGATTTGTGGCGTCTGGAGGCTCTCGCGGCCGGGCTCGAGATGGATCCGGACAGCGTCAAGGCGCTGGCCATCAGTCAGTGGATCGGATGGGACATCGCCGATGTGCGGACCGGTCCCGGAGAACGCCTGATCTTCCGCGTGCCGGCGGGTTATACAACTGAACAGTGCGCACGCCTCGCCGACGAACTCATGCAGGTGATCAATAGCGCGGCCGAGACAGAAGCCGAGACAGAAAGGGAAGAAAGGTGATTTTCCGGATGCACGGTCGCCTTAGCGGGTGCTGATGCGTCAAACTTTCCTGGCATCGAGCAGCGAAACGATCGGGGACGTGATTGCACAGAAAGGATATGGTGGATGATTCGTGTCATCACCGTCGCAACCATCAGTGGAATTCCGTCGCGCCCACTTGCTGCATAGCTCCCCGGTGGTAATCCACCACGCACTTGGCGAGAACAGGATCATCGCCTTCGTCGACGAGAGCCAGTTCGCTCCCGAGCTGATCGCCCCCATGGACGAGCTCGGCGCGGCGACGCTGAGGCGGCTTGAGCCCGTCGAGGACGCACGCCCGACGCCGGCGCTGCGCATCCGCATCAGAAGAAGTGGAGATCTCGGCCACGAGCTCGTCGTGGCCGAGTACGCGACAGAGGAACTCACGGTAGCTGTCGAGAAGACTCTCATCACCGAGGAACTGGCCGCCGTCCTGGGTGAGGCGGGCACCACGGTCACCCGCGCCTTTGTCCGGCGGACGACGTGAATGTCGTTCTGGAACGTGCCAGAACGGCGTGCCGCCCGGCGGCGCGGGGATCGCGGGCGGCGTCAGGAAGGGAGTGCGGCTCTGCGAGCAGGCCGGAGGAGTGAGGGGAGGAGGCGGCGAAAGTCAGGGTTCACGCGGGGAGGGTGGCAGCCGCCGCGCGCAGCCGCGCGTCGCGCCCATGATCAGAATCATGCGGGGGGACGCCTTGTGGGCGGCCGCTCGCGGCGCCCACGGTCGGGGCGCGGGCAGGGGTGCGGCACGGGCGAGTCGTTCGCGGCGTCCACGGTCAGGACTCGTGCAGGCGGGGGGCGCAGTGTGGGCGGCCGCTTGCCGCGCTCACGGTCGGGGCGCGGGCAGGGGTGCGGCACGGGCGAGCCGTTCGCGGCGTCCACGGTCGGGACTCACTCGGGGGGTGGGTGGCTTGCGTGTGTGGGCCGCTCGTCACGCTCGGGGGCAGGGCTGATGCAGGCGGGGTGCGAGTCCTGTGTGCACGGTCGCTCGCGGCGTCCACGGTCAGGGGGCATGCGGGGGGTGCGGGCGCTTGTCACGCCAGTGGTTCAGGAGTCGTGCGGGCGGGGGCGATCGGTGGGAGGCCGGGTGCGCTTTGACGGGTGAGCGGGGCCATGATGCCGGCGGGCTCCCGCCGGCAGGCCCTTCTTGCCCCTCTTCGAGCGGGCGCGGTGCTCGGACGGCGATCGCGCGGGCTTCGACGGAGCGGTGCCGGGCTGGACCGTGCCCTCAGGAGCCGTGGCGTTGGGCTGGACTGCGCCGTCAGGAGCCGTGATGTCGGGCTCGACTGCGCCGTCAGGACCTGTGGTGCCGGGAGCCGTCGTGGCCACTGTGCCGGCGGGTGGGGGCGGGCCCGGCGCCGGGCCCGAGGCGCCGCTGCTCGCCCAGACGCCCACCGCGGTCAAGGCCACAGCTCCGGTCAGGATCGCGGCGCGGATCAGCTTCGGCCGCGTGAAGGAGCGATGGCGTCGGGACTTCGCTATCGGGGAGGGCTCGGGTTCCGGCTCGGATCGGCCATGAGGCCGGCCGCCGAGGTTGTCGCGCCGCCCGGGGACGGACGCGTACGGCGGCTGCTTGGGCTGCGCCGTGCGGGCGGGGCCGTAGGGGGCTCGCCCGATGCGCCGGGGAGAGCGAGGTCTGTCGTGGCCGTTCATCACGCACTCCGGATCGAAGATTGTTCGTGCCATCACTGAGGGAGAGGGGATGGCTACGAACGGTATCCGAAGATCTGAGGGTCGCGACCGGCTTTGGCCCCAGGTTGTCAGCAAAATCTGCTGACAACCTGGGGTTTTTAAATCCCTCGTCGAGTCCGTGCTCGATCGAGGGTGATGCGTCCGATCCTCAGGCGGGATCTCTGACGAGATCCCCGATCACCGTGGGTCAGCCGCAGGACGTGGCGGCGACGGTGGCGGCGGCGTCATCGGCGGCCCCGCAGCTGCTGGCGAGACTGTTGTCCACCAGGACCACCGGTGCGGTGACCACCGGCGCGGTGATTACCGGCGTGGTGACCACGGGAGTGGTCCAGTAGCCGAGCGGGCGGCTCCAGTAGCCGAGGGGACGGTTCCAGTAGCCGTAGGGGCTGCCCCAGTAGCCACCGTGCCAGGGACGACCCGAGTGGTGACCCCACCCGCCGTTACCCCAGTCGCCGGCGTGTGCGGTTGCGGCCGCCTGCCGCGGGGCCGCCGTCTCCGCCGAGGCGGCGATCGGCGCCATGACGACGATTCCGGCGGCGCAGGCAGCGCCGGCCAGGAGCAGTCGACGGATCATGCGTAACCTCCTGTATGCGTGAAGTCACTGGTTGTGACCGCTGTCACGCTACAACTCCTCTGATCACGCACGTGGACGGCGACACTCCAAGCGATGGCAATGTCGCAGGCGGCGCTGCCGCACCTACAAAGCCGCCGAACCGACACAACTGCCGCACTGATACACCGGGCGCGCTGATACGCCGGGGCGAGGAAGAGGCCATGGAGGGCCTGGAGCCGGCCAACGCCTACTCCACCGTGCCGCTCGACACCGTGCCGCTCGACGCGCGCCCGACTCCGGCGACGATGACGCGGCGCTGAGATGCCGGGCGCGCTGTTACGCCGAGCGCGATGATGTGCCGGGCGCCGGCTCGGTCCCCGGCCCGCCTGGGCCGTGAACACCATCGCCGGCGCTCGGTCCTGTGCGAGGGATCTACCTCAAGGCCGAGAGGCACCGGGCGGGGGGTCACCAGTCGCCGTCCCCGCCCTCGTCGCCTTCGAAGATCTCTTCGATGATCTCGCCTGCCACCAGGCCGCCGACGATGCCCGCCGCACCGGCCGCGGCCACCGCGCCCCAGCCGGGGCCGTCGTGGTGCCCGTGGTGACCGCCGTGCCCATAACCGTGCCCATAGCCGTGCCCGAACCCCTGGTCAGGCCCGTAGTCGTGCCCATAGCCGTGCCCATAGCCGTGGCCGTGGTACCCGTGGCCGTAGCCGTGCTCGTAGCCGCCGTACTGGGCGAGCCCGCTCAGCCAGCGATCGATCTCCCCGGGCCAGTCCATGCGCACCGCGTCCTCGTGGCCGACGCGGAAGCGGCCGATGGCATCGCCGGAGTACCGTCCGGCACGCTTGTCGGCCTCCAGGATCACCTCCAGGCCCGCGGGGTCGGCCACGAAGGTGAGCTCGACCTCCCCCACCACATCGGCGTGCCGCGGGGGCGGGTAGAACTCGATCTCCTGGTAGAACGGCAGCTCCTGGCGTACGCCGTACAGGCGGCCGGCCTCCAGGTCGGCAGACTTGAAGGCGAAACCGAGCTGGAGGAACGCCTCCAGGACGCGCATCTGAGAGGGAAGCGGCTCGACGGAGATCGGGTCGAGGTCGCCCTTGTCGACGGCCTTCGCGATGGCCACCTCGGTGCGTACGCCGAGCGCCATGCCGGTCAGGTGCTGCCCGTCGATCTCGCTGATCGGGGCCTCCCACGGCACCGGGATCTGGAAGGGGATGCTCCGGTTCTCGCCCTGGCGCAGGGTGAACGGGCCGGACACCCGGGTGCGGGAGAGCTCGCCGAGCCCCGCGCTCTCGCCGTCGCCGTGCTCGATCTCCACCCCGGCGACCAGGCCGAGCGTGATGTTCTCGATCTCGGCGTCGAAGTCGCCTCCGGACAGTCTCACCTCACCCGTGAGCACGCCGCCCGGCCGGACTCGCGGGGTGGCCAGTACGGTGTCCACCGAGGGGGCGCCCGCCCCGAGGGCGCCCAGCATCCGCTTGAAGACCACGTGTTTCTCCCCTGTCGACGGTCGATGAGGTGTCAGCCGCCCACCTGAACGATCAAGTGGTGTGGCCGGGTTCCGGCCGGGGGCAGAGATCGTCCTCGGGATGATCGACCCCGGCCCGTACGGAGGCTCCGCGAGCGATCCGGCACGACGCTGCCGCGAATTTGCCGCCCGTTTACCCAAACAGGCGGTTCGGATTTGTTCTCCCTTTGGCTCACCGACTTGGCTCACCGACGAACAAGCGACGAACGAGAGGGAGGCGGCGAACCGGCGTGGAGACCATCGCGGCGGAGACGGAGATGGCGACGGGTCGCGCGTCCCTGAGCAGGGTCGTCATGTCGCTGATCTCCCTGGCGCTGGCGGCCGGGCTCATCTCGTTCCTCCCTCACCTCACCGGAGTCACCTGGGGGCAGCTCGACGAGCGCCTGGTGCGGGTCGGCTGGGGCGCGATGGCGGTGCTCACGGGGGTGTGGCTGGCCGGGCTGTGGGCGTACTCGAACGTCGTGAGCGAGTCGCTGCCCGGGTTGAGCAGGCGCCGGGCGCTGCTGGTCAACTGCGTCGGCAGCGGCGCCAGCAATGTGCTGCCGTTCGGCGGGGCCGTGGGCGTGGCCATGACCGTCGCCATGATGACCAGGTGGGGCTTCGGACGGCGGCCGGTGGCGGCCTCCGCGGTAGTGACCGGGGTGTGGAACCTGCTGTCCCGCTTCCTGCTCCCCGCCGTGGGGCTCGTCTGCCTGCTCGGCGCGGGATACATGCCGGACCGTCAACTGGCGGCGGCCGCCGGGGTCGGCGGCGTGCTGCTCATCGGCGTGGTCGTCGCCATGTCGGCCGCACTCCGCCGGGAGGCGGTGGCCGACCTGCTGGGGCGGGGCCTGGACCGGCTGGTCCGATTCCTTCGGCTCAGGCGTGAGCCGTGCGTCCGCGACTTCCTGCTCGACCTGCGTCACTCCACCATCGAGATCACTCGTACGCGCTGGCCCCGGCTCACGCTCGGCATGGTCGGCTACATGGCGCTGCAGTGCGTTCTGTTCGTCGGGTGTCTGCACGTGACCGGCGCCGAGGTCGCCGTCCCCGAGGCGGTCGCGGCGTTCGCGATCAACCGGGTGCTGACCACCGCGGTCATCACGCCCGGCGGGTCGGGGATCAGTGAGTCGGCGACCGCGCTCGCGTTGATCGGCTTCGGCGTCGCACCGGGGGCGGCCGCGGCGGCGGTGCTGCTGTTCTGGTTCTTCGCCCATCTGATCGAGATCCCCGTCGGCTGGTTCGCCTGGGGCATCTGGTCGCTGACCACGCGCCCACGGTCGTGAGCGCGGCACCTCACCCCGGCACCTCACCGCGGCACCTCACCCCGGCACCTCACCGCGGCACCTCACCCCGGCACCTCACCGCAGTGCGGCCGGCGACGGGAAAACCTCAGCAAGCGTCAGATGGCGCCGGAGAACGTGTCACATCGGGCGGGGGAGCCCGTCTCGTATCCCGTGGTGAACCACTTCACCCGCTGCTGGGAGCTACCGTGTGTCCACCCCTCGGGGTCCACCCTGCCGCGGGTGCGCTGCTGGATCCTGTCGTCGCCGACGGCCGCCGCGGCGTCCAGCGCCTCCTTGATGTCCGCCGCGGTGAACGGGCTCGCGTAGAACCCCGTGTCGACCGCGTTCTTCGCCCACACTCCCGCGTAGCAGTCGGCCTGAAGCTCCAGCCGTACGGAGGCGCTGCCGGCGCCCTGGCTGCCGCCGCCGACCCGCCGGGTGGTGCCGAGGAGGTTCTGCACGTGGTGGCCGTACTCGTGCCCGATCACGTACGCCTGCGCGAACGGCCCGCCCTTGGCGCCGAACTGGCTCTCCAGCTCCGCGAAGAAGCCGAGGTCGAGATAGACCTTGCTGTCGGCCGGGCAGTAGAAGGGGCCGACGGCCGAGCTCGCCTGGCCGCAACCGGTGCTCACGGCGTTGGTGAACAGCACGGTGCGCGCGATGCGGTACGGCTCCTTGCCCCGCTCGGCGAAGGCGTCGCGCCAGTATGCCTGGACGCTGTTGACCACACCCACCACGCGGCACTTCTCCGACTGGTCCGCGTCGCTGCCCTTCTTGCACTGGGCGCTCAGGTCCGAGGCCGGGCGCGCGCCCGTGGACCCGCCTGACGAGGAGCCTCCACCGCTGAGAAGATCGGCCGGGTTGACGCCCAGGAGCAGGGCGACGACCAGGGCGACGACACCGATGGCGCCGCCGCCGATCGCGAGCCCGCCGCCCGGGAACCCGCCGCCGCCCTCCTCCACCTGAGACGCGTCGAGGTCGACGTCATCGCGGAAGTCCATAAGCCCGCCTTCCTGCCCTGGAACCTGCCACCCCCTATGATCCCCGACGGCCGCATTCCAGAGGAGCCGAGATGATGAACGAACGATCCCTCCGCGAGACCCGGGAGTTCTTCGCCGCGAAGGCGGCCACCTGGGAGGAGAAGTATCCCGACGACGGCCCGGTCTTCGCCGCCGCGATCGCCGAGATGGCCCTGCCGTCCGGGGGCCTGGTCCTCGACGCCGGATGCGGCACCGGCCGCGCGTTCCCCCTGCTGCGCGACGCCGTCGGGCCCGCCGGGCGGGTGGTGGGCATGGACGTCACCCCGGAGATGATCCGGTCGGCCCGCGACCGGGGACGTGCCGAGTTCGGACTGCTGCTGATCGCCGACGTCGAACGGCTCCCGCTCGGTGACGGTGTGGCCGACGGCGTGCTGGCCTCCGGGCTGATCTCCCACGTTCCGCGGCCGGCGGCCGTGCTGGCCGAGCTGGCCCGGGTGACCCGCCCCGGCGGGCGGCTGGCGCTGTTCCACCCCGTGGGCCGTGCGGTGCTCGCGGCCCGGCGTGGCCGCACCCTGACCCCCGACGACATCCGGGCCGAGCACAACATCCGTCCCCTGCTGGAGGCCGCCGGCTGGACGCTGCTCGACTACCACGACACCGACGAGCGGTATCTGGCACTGGCTCGCAGATGAGATACGAAGAAAGGAATCGGTAATGTTTCTGCAAGGGGCTGAGTGTCGAATACCCCGCAATTGCGGCGTAAGGTGGTGCCCGTGACGACGTTCCGGATCAGCGAGGCGGCCGCGGTGCTCGGCGTCAGCGCCGACACCGTGCGGCGTCTCGTCGACGGGGGCCGGCTCGCCGCGCACCGCGACGAGAACGGCCATCGCCTGATCGCCGGCACCGATCTCGCCGCGTACGCGCGGGCGCAGACCGAGGCGGACGAGCGCACCGGCATCTCATCGGCGCGCAACCGCTTGCGCGGGATCGTGACCGAGGTGATCAGGGACGCGGTGATGGCCCAGGTGGAGATCGCCGCCGGGCCGTTCCGCGTGGTCTCGCTGATGAGCCGCCAGGCGGCCGACGAGCTCGGCCTTGAGCCGGGGGTGATGGCGGTGGCCGTCGTCAAGTCCACCAACGTCGTCGTCGAGATCCCCGGCCACGCGCGCGTCGCGAGTCAGTAGAAGGAGCTGTGGTGCTCGGACGTCTCTGCCTGGTCGCCGTCCTCGCCTCGGTGCTGAGCGTGGCGGCGTGCGGCTCGTCCTCCTCGGACACGGCCGCTCCCGCCTCCTCCGCCGCCGCCGGGAAATCGCTGACGGTGTTCGCCGCGGCGTCCCTGACCGAGACGTTCACCGAGCTGGGCAAACAGTTCGAGAGCACCCACTCCGGCACGAAGGTCACCTTCAACTTCGGGTCGAGCGCGACGCTGGCGCAGCAGATCACGCAGGGCGCCCCCGCCGACGTCTTCGCCGCCGCGAGCCCGGCCACCATGAAGACGGTCACCGACGCGGGGCTGGCCTCCGCGCCCACCGTGTTCGTCAAGAACACGCTCCAGATCGCCGTCCCCGAGGACAACCCGGCCAAGGTCGAGTCGCTCAAGGACCTGACCGACCCGAAGGTCAAGATCGCCCTGTGCGCCGAGCAGGTGCCCTGCGGCGCGGCGGCGGTCAAGGCGCTCGACGCGGCGGGCCTCAAGGTCACTCCCGTCACCTTGGAGCAGGACGTCAAGGCGACGCTCACCAAGGTGCAGCTCGGCGAGGTCGACGCGGCGCTCGTCTACCGCACCGACGTGATCGCCTCCGGCGGGAAGGTCAGGGGCATCGACTTCCCCGAAGCCGCCCAGGCCGTCAACGACTATCCGATCGCGGCGCTCGCCACGGCGCCCGCACCCGATCTGGCCGAGCAGTTCGTCGATCTCGTGCTGTCGCAGCAGGGCAGGGACGTGCTGACGAAGGCCGGTTTCCAGGCGCCGTGACCAGGTCCGTACGCGCGCGGGCCCCGCGGGCGCGCATGCCGTGGCCGCTGCTGGTGCCCGCGCTCGCGGGGCTGGCCTTCCTCGTCCTCCCGCTGGCCGGGCTGCTGGTCCGCGCCCCGTGGGCGACCCTGCCGGGGCGGCTGGCCGAGCCCCGGGTGCTGGAGGCCCTGCGGCTCTCCCTGGTGACCGCGACCATCGCGACCGTCGTCTGCCTGCTGCTCGGCGTGCCCCTCGCCTGGCTCCTGGCCCGTACGACGCTGCCGGGGAGGCGGGTGCTGCGCGCGCTGGTCACCGTGCCGCTCGTGCTGCCGCCGGTCGTCGGCGGCGTCGCACTGCTGCTGGTGCTCGGCCGCCGCGGGCTCGTCGGCCAGTGGCTGTACGACGCCTTCGGCGTCTCCCTGCCGTTCACCACCACCGGAGTCGTCGTCGCGGAGGCGTTCGTCGCCATGCCGTTCCTCGTCATCGCCGTGGAGGGGGCGCTGCGCGCGGCCGACCAGCGTTATGAGGAGGCCGCCGCGACGCTGGGGGCCTCCCGCTGGACGGTCTTCCGCCGGGTCACCCTGCCCATGGTCGCCCCCGGCGTGCTGGCCGGCGCCGTGCTGTGCTGGGCCCGCGCGCTCGGCGAGTTCGGGGCGACCATCACCTTCGCCGGGAACTTCCCGGGCCGCACGCAGACCATGCCGCTGGCCGTCTATCTGGCGCTGGAGACCGATCCGGACGCAGCCATCGTGCTCAGCCTGGTGCTGCTCGCGGTCTCGGTGATCGTGCTGGCCGGGCTGCGCGACCGCTGGGTGGGCGCGGCATGAGCGTGAAGGCCCATCTGGTCGTCGAACGTCCCGCCTTCCGGCTGGATCTGCGGATCAGCGCGGCGGCCGGTGAGGTGGTGGCGCTGCTCGGCCCCAACGGCGCGGGCAAGACGACCGCGCTGCGCGCCCTCGCCGGGCTCACCGCCCTGAACGGCGGGCGCGTCGAGCTGGACGGCGCCGAGGTGCACCACCTGCCGCCGGAACGCCGCGGGATCGGCGTGGTCTTCCAGGACTACCTGCTGTTCCCGCACCTGTCCGCCCTCGACAACGTCGCCTTCGGGCCCCGCTGCCAGGGGCTCGGCAAGGCCGCGGCCCGCCGGGTCGCCGCCGAGCTGCTCGATCGCGTCGGGCTCGCCGGCCACGCCCACGTCCGTCCCGGGCGGCTGTCCGGAGGCCAGGCGCAGCGCGTCGCGCTCGCCCGCGCTCTTGCCGTACGGCCCCGCCTGCTGCTGCTGGACGAGCCGCTGGCCGCCCTCGACGCGCACACCCGGCTGGAGATCCGGGCCGAGCTGCGCCGCCACCTGGCCGACTTCGACGGCGCGACCATCCTGGTCACCCACGACGCGCTCGACGCGATGGTCCTGGCCCACCGGCTCGTGGTGATCGAGAACGGCGCCGTCGTGCAGACCGGCACGCCGAGCGAGATCGCCCGTCATCCGCGTACGGACTACGTCGCCCGCCTCGTCGGCCTCAACCTCTATCGGGGGCAGGCCGACGGCGATCAGGTCGTCGTGGGCGAGGTGCGCTTCAGCAGCGCCGAACGCCTGACGGGGCCCGCCTTCGTCGCCTTCCCGCCGTCCGCCGTCGCCCTCTATCGGAGCCGCCCCGACGGCAGCCCCCGCAACCTGTGGCAGGCCGTCATCGACGGCATCGAACGCCACGGCGACCACGTCCGGGTGCACCTGCGCGGGCCCATCCCGCTGCTCGCCGACGTCACCCCGGCGGCCGCCGCCGATCTCGACCTCACCCCGGGCCGGGACGTCTGGGCCGCCGTCAAGGCCACCGAGACACACGCGTACCCGGCCTGAACCGGCCGATGGGGGCGAAACGGTAGATTGCCCGCATGTCTTCCACTTCGCGGCCGGACGACCGTCTCGCGTCCGTGTTCCGGTTCGCCAGCGAGCTGGTCGCCTGGGTCGCGACCCCGTGGGCCCTCGCGTCGTGGTCCGTTCCGCTGGCGGTGCTGTCGGTCGTGGTGCTGATCGGGCTGCCGACGCTGTTCTCCACTCCGGGGGACAAGCGGAACGTGATCGTCGCGGTGCCCGGCACGGTGACCATCGCGCTGGTCCTTCTTCAGCTCGTCGCGGCGGTCGTGGCGGCGTGGGTCGCCTGGCCCACGCTCGCCGCCGTACTGGTGACCGTGCTGGCCGTGGTCACCGTGGTGCTCGAACTGCCCCGCTGGCGGTGGCTCGCCTCCCGGTGAGGCTGCGGCCGGGGCCGGTCACGCGTACGCGCGGTCGCGCCGCAGGAAGACCGCGGCGAGCAGGACGCCCAGCAGGACGAGGACGGCGTTGACGCTGATCGCGGTCGTGACCCCGTGCAGGATCGCCCCGGCGGACGCCACGCCCCCGGCGGCGGCGGTGGCGACCGCCGACATGATCGGGGTGCCCATGGTGATGCCGACCTGCTGGGACATCGACGCCAGGCCGGTGGCCAGGCCCTGCTCGTGGTCGGGGAGGCCGGTGGTGGCGGTGACCATGAAGCCGACGATGACGAGCATGTTGCCCACGCCGCCCAGGAAGGTGGCGGGCAGCAGCAGCCCCACCGAGGCCGGCGTGTCACCCAGGAAGATCAGGACGGCGGTGAAGACGGCCTGGAGCAGCCCGCCGCCGACCAGGACGGCCGTCGTGGACGTACGGGCGATGGCCTTCGGGGCGAGCACGCCGCCGGTCACGGTGCCGGCTCCCAGGACGCCGAAGGAGAGCCCGGCGGCGAGGGCCGAGAAGCCGAGGGTCTTCTGCATGTAGAGGGTGAGCAGATAGACCAGGGACGTCTCGGTGACGAAGGCGAGCAGCCCGAGCACGTTTCCCCAGGCCACCGTGCGCTTGCGCAGGACGCGTACCGGCACCAGCGGCTGGGCGGCCCGGCGCTCGACGAGGTAGAAGACGACCAGCAGGACGGCCCCGGCAAGGAGGCCCGTGAGTGCGAGGGGATCGGCCCAGCCGTGTTCGCCCGCCCGCGTCAGGCCGTAGACGACGCCGAGCAGCCCGAGCGTGACCGACAGCGCGCCGGGCAGATCGATCGTGGGACGGGCGGCGGGGCGCGACTCGGCGATGACGGCAGGGGCGACGAGCAGCACGGCCACGGCGACGGGGACGTTGACGAAGAAGGCCCACCGCCACGACAGCAGGTCGGTGAGCACGCCGCCGAGGACCGCGCCGGCGGTGAACCCGGCGGACATGAGCGCGCCGTTCAGGCCGAGTGCCTTCTCGCGCAGCGGGCCCTCCGGGAACGACGTGGTGAGCAGGGCGAGCCCGGCCGGGGTGGCTGCGGCGGTGGCGAGCCCCTGGGCGACGCGGGCGACGATGAGCACCTCGGGGCCGGGGGCGAGCCCACCGGCGAGCGAGGCCGCGCCCAGGAGCGCGAGGCTGCCGAGGAAGATGCGCTTGCGGCCGATCAGGTCGCCGATGCGGCCGAAGAAGAGGGTGAAACCGGCAGCGCACAGGGCGAAGGCCGTGGCGACCCACTGCAGATCGGCGAGGGAGAACCCGAGGTCGTCGCCGATCGCGGGCAGCGCCACGTTCAGGATCGAGAAGTCGACGGCCAGCATGAACTGGGCGACCAGCAGCACCGCGAGGACGACCTTCAAGCGGCCGGCCAGGCGTGGCGCCTCGTGAGCGGCGGCCGGTAGGGAATTCGTGGTGGACATGACAGGGGACACCCCTCCAGGGAAGCGACTTAACGGGTCTGTCGTCCCGTTAAACTGAGGGGGACACTAGCACCACGCGCCGCCTTAAGGGAACAGTGGTCCCGATAGTGGGCCTTGGGAAGGAGCCGTCATGGCAGCAACTCCACCGCCCGGTGCCGTCCGCCCGGGTGGACGCACTGCCCGCGTCCGCGAGGCCGTCCTCGAAGCCGCCGCCGACACCCTTGCCGAGAAGGGCTTCGACGGGCTCGACCTCGGTGAGATCGCCCGTATCGCGGGGGTCGGGAAGACCACCCTCTATCGCCGCTGGGGCACGCCCGCAGCGCTCGCCGCCGACCTCCTCCAGGACATGGCCGAGCGATCCCTGCCCCGCTCGCGCAACGGCGACATCGACCAGGACCTGCGCGACAACGCCCGCCTGGTGCTCAAGACCCTCACCGATCCCCGCCAGGGACGGCTGTTCAAGGCGCTGATCGCCGCCTCGCTCTGCAACGACCAGGCCGCGCAGGCGTTGCGCCGCTTCTACGCCGTACGCATCGACGAATGGGCCGGCTGCGTCACCGACGCGATCGAACGCGGCGAGCTGCCTCCCGGCACCGACCCTGGCCGGGTGATCGCCGCCGTCTCCGCACCCCTCTACTACGCCCTGCTCAACACCGGAGAACTACTGGACGAGGCGGCGGCCGATCGGGCCGCGGCGGCCGCCCTGGCGGCGGCCCGCGCCGGCGTCCTCACCTGAGGCGTGCACCTAAGAGATCCGCTTCGGCGCCGGGCCCCCGCCCGGTGCGCACTTTTCCGGTACGGCGTCAGACGGAGCCCTCGTACAGGCGCCGCATTTCCGCTTCATACTGCTCGAACGGCTCCAGGCCCATTGCGGCACGGCGGTCGTCCAGGTGATCCGCGTCCTCGATCGGGTATGGCCTGAAACCGTTGCCGTCGCTGAAAAATTGCGTTCCATAGAGCTGGGGACGGCCGGAACCCATTCGAATGCGATCTTCGAGATATGCGAGATGCGCGGGCTTCGCCTCCTTCCGGGAAACTCAGCGGTTCCGCCCGCAGTTCGTCGTCGGTCACGTGCCGAATTTACGCCGCAAGTGACGTCCGGTCACCTTCTCGAAGCCGCCCGATCGATTTCGATGGTGCGGCTTTCGCGGGTGTTTTCCGGGCCGCCGCGACCGGCCCGTCCACTGCGGAGCGAACGGCGGCCGGGGCGGGGACCGGCCGTACGAGCGGTTGCGCGCATCGCGGATCACAGGTCATCATCAAGGCATGATCTCCAACCGAAAGGGCGGCGACGCCCACGCGCGGTGACCGCGCTCACGCGGCGCTATGCCGCCGCCGAACCTGTGGCCGGCGTACGGAGCACGAGCGCTCACGACCGGTGGCAGGAAGCAGTCAAGATCCGACAGGAGTGGCTGGACCACGGTCTTTCCACACAGCCGGCCGACCGGCGGGCCGTCGAACACAGCCTCACCGCCATCTACGCGAGGATCTCTCGCCCGAAGCCCCGGTTCGAATGGGTCGACTCACCGGCACGGGCGATCCCGCTCGTCGCCGGTCTGCCCACTCTCGACCGGCTCTACGGGTGGATCCGCGATCCTCATCCGCAGGGGACACCGCCACTGGCCGGCGATCTGGCCATGCTCGAATCCCAGCTGCGTGGCGCGCTCAGCGCCGGTGTCTCCCACACCGACCCTGAGCTGTCCTCGATGCGAAGGGGCAAACGGGGCGAGCCCTGGCCCGAACTGCCACCGCTGAGGGCGCTCGACACCGGCGTTCCCCTGGGTGTGGTGCTGCATCAGGGCATCCGTACGGCACTGCACCGGAGCCTCGCGCACGGATACCGCATCCCGATCCGCAGCGCCCTGACCGGCAGCAGCCCCTTACCGGCCTGCTGGTACGGGCAGCAGGACGCGGCGTGGGTCGCCTACTACGACGCCCTGCACCGGCTCGGGCTGGCCTCCTACGGGCCGGACCAACTGGAACACCTCGGCCACTGGGCCACACTGGTGCGCTCCGGCGGCTGGTGGTGGCCGGGCGAGGAGGTGTGCGTCGTCGTGGACCGGCCCGAAATGGTCCGCGTCGAACCCGTGCCCGGCACCTGGCACGACGAGGTCCGGCTGCGGCGCGGGGGTGTCCGCTATCGCGACGGCTGGCATCCGCTGCTCGCCTGAACCCACTGGAGGGCCGGGACGAGACGCGTTGTCCCGTCCCGGCCCCTTCCGGTCCGCCCCGGCGGGCAAGATCGATCCGTCGAGTCGTGCCCGGCCGCCGCCGGTCAGCGGGGTGAGGCGGTGCTCCCGCGTACGACCAGGTGGGTGGCGAGCTCGATGCGGTGCCGTACGGCGGCGCGGTGGAGTCGCATCGGCGCCGTCGGGGCGTCGGCGCGACGAAGGAAGCCGGCCTGAAAATTACAGCGGCGCCCATGGGGGACCAGCGGTTCGAGCGCGTCGTCTCCCTTTCTGTTGACGCACTCCCGCCTCCTCTCTAGCGTGAGGCCTCTGTGGTTATGTTATCGCTAACACTGTGCGCAAGTGAAAGTTCGACCCAGCAATTCGGATCTCGTGATGGGACATTTCATGGCACTGAGCATGGCGTCTGATGATTACTTATCAGGACCAACGCGGACCATCCGGTCGTTGCGCCGATTGCTGATCGCCCTTGTGGTGACCATGCTCGCTGCAGTGGCAGCCCTCATCCCCGCGCCGTCGGCCAACGCCGCCACCAGCCAGTTCCGAGGCATGAACTGGGCCGTGCTGGGTGACAACTTCAGCACCGGCACGCTCGTCCTGCAGGGACTGAGCCAGTCCGACAGCAACGCGACAGTGCGAGCCAAGGCCAACGCGCTCTACGACTACATGGAATCCACCATGGGGGTCAACACCGTCCGGTTGCCTATCAACACTCACACTGTGGCCAACACGACCTGGTGGAACTCCTATCGCGGCGCCATCGACGCCGCCACCGAGCGTGGATTCAAGGTCATCCTGGCCTATTGGGAGGACGGCGCGGCCTCCGGTGGCAGGATCACGAACCTCGCCGCGTGGAACTCGATGTGGTCCACCGTGACCAACACGTACGGCTCCAACGGCAACGTCTACTTCGAGCCCATGAACGAGCCGCACGGCTACTCGTCGGCGGACTGGCGCAACGTGGCAGCGAACTGGCTCAACACTCACACCTCGGCGGTGCCCGGCCGGGTGCTCATCGGCGGCACCGGATTCAGCCAGGACCTCCGGGACATCTGCAACGACAGCCGTTTCAACTCGACGCTGCTGTCCTTCCACTACTACGCCTTCTTCTACAGCGCGATGACCTACGACGCTTTCCGGAGCCACATCCAGACGCTTCTGGGCAACTGCGCCTCCCGCGCGGTCGTGACGGAATTCGGCGCGCCGATGTCCACCGGCCTCAACTACGCCGACGCGAACAGCACCGACAACTTCGTGCGCTACCTCCGCGCCGTGGCCCAGGTCATGCGTGACAACCAGATGGGCGGCACCTACTGGCCCGCCCTCGGCGGCAAGCCGGGCGACATCGGCTACGACTGGTACTCGATGTACGCCCTCGGCGGCAGTGGCACCAATCTCACCTTGAGCGTCCGCAACCAATCCGGCGCCGACCGGATCCGCTACGCCTGGGGTGACACCATCGGCGGCTCCACCCCCTCACCTTCACCCTCGTCTCCGCCGCAGACCGAACCCTTCTACCGGATCGACGTACGCCACAGCGGCAAGACCATGGACGTCCTGCAGGCGAGCACCGCCAACGGCGCGCGCGTGGGCCAGTACCCCTACAACGGCAACCCGTGGCAGCAGTGGCGGTTCGAGGACGCCGGCGGCGGCTACTGGCGCATCGTCAGCCGCCACAGCGGAAAGTGCCTTGATGTGGTGAGCGCTTCAACCGCCGACGGCGCCGAGCTCATCCAGTACACCTGTGGCACCGGCGCCAACCAGCAGTTCCAGATGGTCGCCAACGGTGGATACTTCCAGCTCCGGGCACGGCACAGCGGCAAATGCGTGGACGTACCGGCCGCATCGACGGCGGACGGCGTAATCCTCAAGCAGTATTCGTGCAACACCGGCGCCAACCAGCAGTGGTCGCGTACGCCCGTCTGACGGTCGTCTCGACGTGACCGCGAGTCCGCGATGCATCCCCCTCCCCGGTGCCGATCTCGTGCTGCGCGCTCGGTGCCGGGGATCCGGACAGCGGCGTTCTACGCTCCCTCGATGAACAGCGCTGCGGGCAGATCGGACAACGCCCGGAGCCGCGCCTAACCGAGTGCCGGCGGGTCCTCATCTGGACGGCGTCCCCAGGCCGAGATCAGCGGCGCGAGTGTCAGGTCGAGTTCGCCCGCGTGGATGGCGGCCAGGTGCGCGTCGATCTCGGCGTCGTCGGCCAGGCCGGCCGCGAGCAGCTCGCCGCGCACGTGCCGGATGGTCGCCGCCTCCAGCCGGTCGCAGGCCGGTCCGCCGACCGGGAAAAAGCCCGCCGCGCCGACATCCACCAAGCCGGCCTCGCGCAATGCCCGCGGCAGTGTCCGGCCGTAGCGCAGGTCCGCTCCGCGGCGCGTCAGCAGCTCCCGGACCGCGTCGCGCAGCCGGTTGGCCCGCCGCTGCGCCGGGCCGCTGTCATCCAGGCATGCCAGTGGCTGCAGGGCGGTATCGGCGTCCTCGACCAGCAGCCGGCCGCCGGGCCGCAGCGCCGCGACCATCGTGGCCAACGCCCGAGCCCGGTCGGGTACATGGACCAGCACGAGCCGGGCGTGCACCAGATCGAACGTTCCCGGCTCCGGGGGCGGATCAGCGGCGACGTCGTGCCGGCGCACCTCGTACCCGTCGCCTGCCTCCAGCCACGACGGGTCGATGTCCGTGGCCAGCACATACCCGGTAGGACCGACGGCCGCCGCGAGCGCCTCCGGGATACTGGGGCCGCCGGCCCCCACCTCCCAGCACCGCGAGCCGGCCCCGACCCCCAGCCGATCCAAGTGCCCCCGCGTCACACCGTCGAACAGTTCGGCCAGCCAAACGAATCGCTCGCCCGCCTCGGCGCGCGCGTTGTCCAGCAGGTAACCGCGGGCGGAAGCGGGCTGTCCACCGAGCGCGGTAGTCCCGCTCGCCGGAGCCGATCCGCCATCGACGTGCGGCGGGCGTGGCGAGGAAGTCATGACCACATGGTCACCACCTCCGGCCGCCCAAGCCACGACGACGGGAGACATTGATGTCAGGCTGTGACCTGGGCAAACCCGAGACCCTGGCCCACCGGGCCGTACGGGCGGCCGTGACCCGCGGGCCGAATCCGGATCAGGAACCCCGTCGGATCACGGCCGGGGAGGCGGGGCGCTCAGCCCGGCCAGGGTGACGGTGACCAGGCGGTGGACCGCGTCGGGGCTGTCGGCCGTGCCGGCCGCGGTGAGGGCGTGCAGGCAGTAGCCGGCCAGTTCCCCGGCTGCCACGTCGTCGCGGACATCCCCGTCCCGTGCGGCCTCGGTGATCAGGTTCTCCACGAACTCCCGTAGCCGATGCCGCGCGCGGTCGACGTGCTCACCGCGATGCAGCAGCGCGGCGAGCTCACCGCCGTGATGGCGCGCGGAGTGGTGCTGGATCTCGGCGAAGGCCCGCAGCGCGGCCCGCAGGCGTACGACGGCGGGCTCGGCCGGGTCGGCCGCGGCGGTGAGCCGGTCGAGATGGTCGGTGATCTGGCGTTCGTGCCACGCGGTGAGGACGGCCTGGGCGTCGGGAAAGTACTTGTACAGCGTCGCGCGCCCGACACCGGCGCGTTCGGCGATCTGCGACATCGTCAGCGCGACCAGTCCGCGCTCGGCCACCAGCGCCGCCATGGCGTTCAGGGCGGCATCCCGGACCGCCGCGCGATGCGCGTCGATCGTCTCTGTCCACAGCTTGGGCACGCCCAGATCATACAGAACGTCCGCTTGCGCGACATAGTGCTGTTGCCGTAGACACTATGTATCGATAAATTCGATCGCTCGCCAACGACGAACAGGGCCGCATCGCCTGATCCCTTCACCAGAGACGAGTCCCCGATGCCCCATCTGCACGCTCGCATCCAGACCGAACGGGCCGGGCGCTACCTCGCCCAGTTCTGCAAGCACGCGGCCGCCATGGGTGGCGGCGGCCACACCGCCCGGCTACATCCGCACGGATCGGCCGCCCGCCGCGACGTGCGGGTGACGGCCGAATGGTCGGACACCAGCGGAACCGTCACCTTCATCCCCTGGGGCGAATGCACACTCACCGCCGGGGCCGGCGTCCTCACGGTTCGCATCGACGCACCGGACGAGGAGGGCCTGGACCGGATACGTGACGTCGTCACCCGCGACTTCGAGCGGTTCAGCCGCCGCGAGCCACTGGTCGTGACCTGGCAGCGGCAGGAACCCCCGGACGCCTCCGTCGGCGGTGCGACCCCGGCCACGCCCCGGCGGAGGATTTCCCGTCCGCGCCTGCGGACCGTCCTCCTGGCGTCGGCCCTCCTCCTCGTCATCGGCCTGCACGTCGGCCTGGCCGGCACGGCCGTCGCGGAGTCACGCTGGACCGCCGCTGCCGCCGACATCGTGCTCGTCGTGGTGAAAATCGCGCTGATCATGTGGGCCCGCCTCCGCAAGCGCAGGTCGCCGTACGGCTCGCAGACCCCGGAACACGATCCGGCGAGTGCCGACCGGCTCAGCACGATGCGCGCATCCCCACCCTCTTGATGAGCGGGTAGAGGCCGCGGTCGAACGTGCCGTACGCGAACCAGCGGTACCGGTTCCGGTGGTTGGGCAGGTTCTTGACGAACTTGGTGCTGTCGCCGGGGACCGGGTCGTCGTTGTAGACGGATGCGAGCACGGCCCCGTCGCGGTCCTTGAGCGTCAGCCACATGAGCCAGGCGTCGTTGTCGTCGCCGCTCGTGACCACACCCTCGAATCGGGCCTTGCCGTCCGAGGTCAGCACCAGCTTGGCCTCGTGGAACAGTGTGCAGTCGCCCCGGTGGATGTCGTAGTCCCAGACGATCGTCTTGACCGCGCTCGTGGACGCGCTGGCCAATCCAGCGGTGGGCAGTGTCATACCCGCGGCCAGGGTGGCGAGAATCGAGACCGCGCCCGCCGTCCGGCGAATCCTGTTCATGGAAATCCCGTCCTTCCTTTTCTTTTTCGGTGATTCCTTCCGACGTTCAAAAAGATAAGGACGGAGGGGTTTACGGGTCGATGATGTCAGCTTGAGGATCTTGGGGGTGCCAGCACTCCCTCCACGTTCCGGGATATCGCCGTTGCGTCACCGGTCGGGGCCTGTGCTACCAGCGGAACCAATGCCTGGGGGAAGCGGCTACCATTCCCGCGCCCAATGAGGGGAGGGCGCAGGGGCCGGAGTGAAATCGCGCAGGTCCTGGGACCATGTTCGCGTCCACGAGCCCGATTGCCGATCGGTGATCGTCACGAGGCCGTCGCGGGTGGCCATGAGCAGTCTTCCCTTACTGTCCCAATCGGCCCAGACGGCCTCGGGCAGCGGAGTGAAGGCACCGTCGGCCTCCCTCCGCAGATAGCTCACCTGGACGCCCTCGATGCCGTGCCGCTGAAAGTCGGTGCCGGTGTGGGCCAATACCAGGGCGTGGTCGTCACACCGGCGGGTGCGCTCGATGAGCACGGCTTGACGCAGTTCCGGGGGCAGCCGCTTGGCCGCTTCCTGGGGCAGGGGGCGCCAGCCGCGATTGAGCTCGTTCAGGAGGTCCCGGCGCACCAGGGCTGAAGCGTTCTCAGGTTGTGAGACCGAGTAGCTGAAGTGCATCGGTGGGGTGGCTGCGGTAGTGGTCGGTGGCGGCGGCGATGTTGGTCCAGCCGATCAGGCGGGCCAGGCCGATGGCCAGATTGCGGAGGCTCGCCATGATCCGGGGTGCGGCCCCGGTCCTCATCGTGCAGGCGTCTTCGCGGTAGGTGACGTCGCGGATGTGGTGCAGGGCTTCGATGCTCCAGTGGCCGCGGATCAGTCCGGCGAGGTGGGCATGGGTGATCTGGCCGGGGTGCAGGCTGGTGATGGCGTAGATGGTGACGATGGTGGTCTTCCCGGTGGCGTTGTTGGTGCGGCGTCGTTTGACCTGGATGGCCTGGGCGGCGTGGGGGAAGGGCAGGCCTGGGCGGACGGTGCAGATCTTCATGCGGCGGATCTCGCGGCGTCCGTGCCGGGTCTCGTCGGTGCGGTCGTTGAGGATGGCCTCGCGCCAGGGCAGGGCCTTGAGCCGGCGCAGCAGGGTGGGCTGGTTGCCCTTGACGATGAACACGTAGTGCCCTCCGGCCGCGACGATCTGCCTGGCGTGCTCGTGCTGGGTGTGCAGGGCGTCGGCGGTGATGACCACGCTGGTGAGGTCGAGCCCGGACAGCAGGGGCGTGAACGCGGGGATCTCGTTGCTTTTGGCTGCGACCTGGGCTTGAGCCATCACCGTCTGGGTGTCGTGGCGGGTGGCGGCCAGCAGGTGGGTCACACGGTCGCCGGTGCGGCTGCCGCGCAGGGTTTTGCCGTCCACGGCCAGGCCGAGTAGCGCTGTTCTGCCGTTCGTGCCGTTCGTGCCGTTCGTGCCGGTCGCTGGTGGCGCGGCGGCCAGCCTGGCCAGGTAGGCGCAGGTCGCAGCGTCGAAGTCGTCGCCGTCCAGGCGGGCCAGCAGCCGTCCCAGGGTGGAGGCGGCCAGCCGTACGGGGCCCGGGAGACCGATCCGGGCGCGTAGCTCGGGATCGTATCCGGCGATGAACCGGGTGATCTTCGCCAGGGAAGTCGCTCCGCCGAGCACGGCGAGCAGGGCTAACGCGAGCAGCGGGCCGAGTCGGTAGCGGCGCCCGCGGCGGCTGCGAGGGTCCGGTATGGCATCCAGCACCTCGGCAAGGGTGGGCAGGTCGGACAGCGGATCGCAGATGGTGACGCGCTCCAGGTGGCGGGAGAGCACGTCGATCGGGGATGATGGCACGCGAACGCGACCCCTGTTCTTGATCGACTGGCTAGACACCGACGATCATGAGGGGTCGCGTTTGTCATCTCCGCACCGGGGCGCCCTCAACTACCCGTCCGTCCCAGGGCTGCGCCCATCTCACCAGCCGAGAACGCTTGGGCCCTGCCCGGCGCACCCAGTCGTGGTCGAGATCCCGCACCGTCACCCGATAGGGATAGCTGCCGTGGAAGGGCTTCTTGTCCATCGAAGCGGAGATCGTCAGGCTGTTGTCCGGGGCGAATTCGCAGCCGCCGGTCCACGTGCCGTGCGTCTGCCAAGCCGTGAGCGCGGTCAGCCACGGCGTTTTCGACACCGCGAAATAGGTGTCCCACGGCGACTTCCCGCGCCCGAGTGCGAAATAACCGAGAAGCGTGCCGTCGGGGGAAACGGCACACCGGCGTGGATAAAGAGTTCCCCGGAGCCAGGCGCCGGGGGTCACCTCGCAACGGAGGAGGTCCCATTTCATCAGGTGCCACCAGCCGGCCGGGCCTCGGCGCATGATCAGCGCGACGGGCGCGGCGGTGGCGGGGAGCACATAGAGACGGCAGGGCGGCGCAGGGTAGGTCATCGGCGGCTCCGCGTTCGGGATTTCGACGTTAGCCCGCCGGCACCCCGGACGCGCGGGGTTCAATTCGCCCCACCGGGCACGGCGTCGCGCGGCGGACGCGGCACCGTTAAAGATGCCATGCCCCCCGTACGGCCCTTGTCGATGACGTGGAGCTCAGCCGCAGTGAAGGAACGCGGTCGTGGTGCCCGCGGTGGTGACGAGGCCCGTCCTCACGTCGAGGACCACGATGGTGGCCGGCCCCGTCTGGTAGCTGCGGCACCAGACGTCCGCGACGTGCTGCCATCCCGGCAGATTGCCGTAGGCGTCGGCGTACAGCGTGCCCAGCCCGTACGGCCCGGTCGTGCCGATCCCGACCGCGGAGAACGTCACCGCGCCGTAGGGCGTGAGCCCGCTGCCGTTGGCGAACAGGCGGCCGCCCAACTGGTTGAGCGTGGTGGAGATGCTCACCCCGCCGCGCGGGGTCGCGCCCGGGTCCGCCAGCCGCAGGTGGGCGCTGGAGTTGTCGCTGTAGGCCTGGTCGCGGCTCGACTGCGGCACGCAGACGTGGTCCGAGGGCCGCGTCTCACGCCAGACGTAGCCCTGCTTGCAGGTGTCCGGCCCATAGGGGCCACCGCCCGGCTCGCGGCGCGACGGGCCCAGCGCGTTCTCCGTCGCGGTCTGCGTGCGGATCGCCGGCGTCACGCAGACCTGATCGCCCGCGTAGGCATCCCGCCACACGTACCCGTTCGCGCAGGTGTACGGCCCGTACGGAAGGTCGGCCGCCATAGCCGGCGAATTCGTCACCACCAGGCTTGTCAGCAGCGCGACCACGGCGGTCAGCCACGCCGTTATGCGCCGCAGGGCGCGTAAACCGGCTTTCTCGGTGGCTCTTCTTTCGCAACCCATCTTTCCTCCCCGGTTACCAGGGTCAATGCGGCCGGCCAATATGGCCGCGACGTTTCGAAAATCGGCAAAAACCAACGCCGTATCGGTCCGAATTCGGAGAGGGGATCCGCGTCCCTGCTGCTCTACGCACACAGGTATCTCGTAGTGAGTACCTTTGTCAAAGATGTAATGCGCTGCGTGTTAAGGGAGCCTCGGAAAGAGCTGAATCGCCGTGCTAGTGCGGTCGCATCCCGGCCGGACCGGCGCTGAAATTTCAGGCCGCCCTGGAATACTCCGGCGGGCGGGACGTCAGCAGCCGGCAGGGAAAGGCAGCGTGTCGCCCGCGGACTGCTCGTACCCTGAGCGGATGCGTACGGGCTCTCTGGACACCTGTTTGATCGTTCTTCGCGGGAACTCCGGCTCCGGGAAGACCAGCGTCGCCCGGGCCGTGCGGGCCGCCTACGGCCGTGGCCTGGCGCTGGTCGGCCAGGACGTCGTACGGCGGGAGCTGCTGCGGGAGCGGGACGTACACGGCGGCGTGAACATCGGCCTCATCGACACGATCGTCCGGTATTCCCTCGATCACGGGTATCACGTCCTGCTCGAAGGCATCCTCACCGCCAGCCGGTACGGGGAGATGCTGCAGTCCCTACACCGTGACCATGCCGGGACCAGCGCCTTCTTCTACCTGGACGTGTCCCTTCCGGAGACGCTCCGGCGACATGACAGCCGCCCCCTGAGGTCGGAGTTCACCCCCGACGAGATGCGGGAGTGGTATCGCGAGCGCGACCTGCTCCCGGACGCGTGCGAGACGGTCATCGGCGAGGACAGCCCACTGGAGGCGACGGTGCGGCAGGTGCTGCGACAGGCGCGCCTACTCCAGCACAAACCCGTGACAACCCCGCACCATGACGGCCGCCTCGATCCGCCATGATCTGGCGATCGCGGCCAGCGAGATGGTCGTGGTCGCCTGGCCGGGCTGTACGTGTGAGCTGGACATGGAAAACCCGGCCCACAAGGAGCCGGGTGGTATATGCAAGCACTATAACCAACGTTCGTCGCTCCGGCTCGTCCCGTGGGCATCCTCCGTAGCGACGGGAGCTTTTTGACGCTGCCGCGCTCGATGGGATCTACGCTGCCGTGGGCGATCAGCGCCTTGAGGTGGACGTCAAGTTGCAACCTCTGATAGTCGCCCGGCAATGCAGAAGGCCGGCTCCGATCTTCGGAACCGGCCTCTTGGCTGGTACTACCTGGTCGGGGTGGCGGGATTTGAACCCACGGCCTTCGTCCCGAAGCAATCAAGATCAGGCTGGCACATGGGCCTACCGCGTCGGTGACCTGCTGTTTTGCTCCATGGTGATGATCCACCGGTGTCCGGGGCCGTCCGCGGCCGTTGTCACTCAGTTCGTCACTCAGTCCTAGGCCCCATCCGGGCCGGTGCTCCGGCTCGTCGCGCCCCGGAGACTGGGGTAGTACAACACCTCGACATACATGATTCGGTTACGTACAACGTCTAGGATCAGGTCACCCTTCTTGGGGATCAGCGGTACGCAACGGTGCCCGGGACCGTAGGCCCCATCAGGAGGTGGGGCTGTGTAGAAGCTCTGGCAGAAATCATCACCGACGGTGCGCCCGCCACCCCGACGGGCATGTCCGCGCTGGTGAGGCGGCCGCATCCGCGACATCGGCAGCGATGCGCCCGATGCTCGGTCACCGTGACCGTCACCAGGGGGATATCGCGGACCTGCCGGCGCGAGTAGTCGACACTGCCGCCGGCCGACAGGTCCTTCCCGCATCCGCCGCACGCGGCCGGGACGTGGTCTTCGACCTCGTCCGGGTCGTCTGCCATCGCCAGACCGCTTCCCGGCGCGGTCCCCGTTTGCGCCCGCTCTTGGCCGGCGGCTTCTTGTCGGGGCGGACAAAGGTGTCGCTGGACGGCGGTAACGACGAGTTCCCCGAGTTGCGGCTCTGCCTGCGTTCCAGCTCGGCGACCCGCGCGCCCAACCGCTCGACGGTCGCTTCCAGCTGCGCGATCGTCTCCCGCTGGGCCTCGATCGTGGCCATCTGCCGGACCACCAGCGAGGCCAGCTCGTCATACGACGGGCGGCGATCCGGGGTCTTCGGCACCCAAAGATCATCCACCACCCAGGCGGTGCTCACACCAGCGTGATCACGAACTGCTGAATGCATACCCCGACCGATTGACCAGCAAGCATCACAAAGCGTCGCAGAACTGATGAATGCTTACAGCGCAACTGGACCCTCACGAAATCACACAACGTGATCTTTGCTTACCGAGAATGACTCATTGACATCTGCTTATCATGGCGGCGATCATGCATCTTGGGAACCGATTAACGGCAGTTAGCGTCGACTCGAGGGCTGTTATGCGAGAAGGTTGTCGGCGGCGGACGGGGGACGAGTGCCGCTGGAGTATCGGCGATCCGCTGGTGATCGGTTGTGCTCCTGGTCGGCCAGTGTGTAAATAACTGAGTATCAACAAGACTCTTGTCGTCTCATAAATCGGTCGGGCCGTCTTCTCGGTCTGCGTCTTTCTGGAATTCGAAAGATTGATGCACCGCATCGTTCACGCACAGGAGCGTTGCGGAATTTTTCTTTCATGAGGTGTTGTGGGGTAACTATGAGGTTGTCCCGTAGCTCGTAGAACTTGAAGTGGCGGTCCCCGCCTCGGGCCCTACCTGGTGGTAGGTCTCGAGCAATCGCCAAATCACTCCGAGTAAGGAGACGGGGACCGTGAGCAAGACCTACCAGAACAACCGCCGACGCGCCCAGCAAGCCGCCGAAGACGTGGCCGTTCCGCATACCGTGAGCGTGGCCATGGAGCAGATCGCCGCCTCGATGAAGGACGGCCTGCTCGCGCTGGCTGTGCAGTCCGGCCTGGCCGTGATGTTCGCGATGCTGGAGGAAGACGTCACCGCGCTGTGCGGTCCCCGGGGCAAGCACAACCCCGACCGCCTCGCGGTCCGGCATGGCAGCGACGCCGGATCGGTGGTGCTGGGCGGCCGCAGGCTGCCGATCCGCCGCCCCCGGGTGCGCACCGCAGACGGCGCAGGCGAGGTCGCCATCCCGGCCTATGAACTGTTCTCCTCCACTGAGATCCTCGATGAGATGGCGCTCGGCAAGATGCTCGGCAAGCTCTCCACCCGCCGCTACCGGCTCGGGCTTGAGCCGGTCGGCGGCGCCGTCGAGCGCTCCTCCACCGGCACGTCCAAGTCGGCGATCTCGCGACGCTTCGTCGTCGCCACCGAGCGCGCCCTGGCGGAGTTGATGTCGGCCGACCTGTCCGGGCTGGATCTGGCCGCCCTCATGCTGGACGGGGTGCACTTCGGCGAGCACACCTGCATCGTGGCGCTGGGGATCGGCATCGACGGCACCAAGCACCCTCTTGCGTTGGTGGAGGGCTCCACCGAGAACGCCACCCTGGCCCGCGAGTTGATCGTCGGCCTGCGTGAACGCGGCCTGAACGTCACCCGCCCGATCCTGGTCGTGCTCGACGGCTCCAAAGCGCTGCGCCGGGCGGTACTGAGCCAATTTCATCCTCGGGAGGCGTGTGCTACCCGATGGTTCTGAAGGACCGCGATGGCTTTGACCAGGTGGCCGGTCTTGCTCGGGCTACATCGCAGCTTGCGCAGGATGCGCCAACTCTTGAGCTGGGCGTTCGCGCGCTCACCAGGCCCGCGGAGCTTGGCGTGTGACCGGTTGGCCTGCTTTTGAGACTCGGGCTTGTTCCTGCCCTTGTACGGCGTGATCAGCACCTCGGCCCCGGCGCCCTGATAGGCCTTGTCGGCCAGGGTGATGATCCCGGCTTGGTCGAGCGCGCGCAGGATGCCCCAGATCCGGGCGGCGGTCAGGTCGTGGGTCTTGCCTGGCAGCGCACCGGAGGTCCACACGATGGTCCCGTCCGGTCCCGCGATGACCTGCACGTTCATCCCATGCACGCGATGCTTGCCCGAGTAGTAGGGCCGGTCGGCCTTCACTCGGTCGGTGCGGATGAGCGTGCCGTCCAAGACCAGGTAGTGCAGGCCGTCCTTCGTGGCCTTCCGCAGCGCCGTCGCCAGTTTCGGTGATCGAGCCGACAGCAGGGCGACGGTTTCCTCCACATACCGCCACGCGGTGGCCGCCGACACTCCGAAACCCGCTCCGACCTCGGCGAATGTCTCGCCCTTGCGCAGATAGACCAGCACCAGGAGCGCCTGCTGCCCGGGGTAGAGCCGCCGCCACGTCGATCCGATGGCCTTGCGCCGCCTGCGGATCAGTCCGGCCACGTAGTTCAGCGTTGAACGCGACAAATCGACGGCAGCACGATAGAACAGCACCCGAAGCTCCTGGCGATGACGGTGATGGTTGTGGTGATCAACCCGTCTACCAGGAGCTTCGCCACATCATGAGGAAAACCCGAGCATCGCGATCATGCTGTGACCGGCTTAGCCGCCCGGCGGATGAAAAACGTTCACTGGATGTGTTCGACCACCCGGTGATTCAGCGCTGTCAGCTCCACAAGATCAGGAATGTCCGGGACAAGCTCCCTGAGAAGCTACGCGCTGTGGCCGAGAAGCGGATGCGCGACGCCTACCACGCCGATACCCCGCTCGCCGCCGAAGCCAAGCTGACCACGCTGGCCGCTGAACTGGACAAGAAGTATCCCGGAGCCGCGGCCTCGCTGCGAGAGGGAATGGACGAGACGCTGACCATCCTGCGGCTGGACGTGCCACCGACACTCGCGCGCTCGCTGCGCTCGACCAACCCCATCGAATCGATGATCTCCATCTGCCGCGACCACGCCGCCAACGTCAAGAACTGGAAGGACGGGCAGATGGCGCTGCGCTGGTGCGCGGCCGGCATGACCGAAGCCACCAAGCAGTTCCGCCGCGTCAACGGCTTCCTGCACCTGCCCACACTCCGCAGCGCGCTTGACCGGCACGTCGCAGCCCAGAACCCGACCTCAAACTGCTACAACGAGAACGTCGCCTGACCGCGGGACCGCCGATCAAGTTCCACGAACGTCGGGACATCCTCCGCTTCCGTCGACACCGGTGGTCTCGCAGCTTTCCGCCCTTCCGCCCGGCACCGCCGGCCCTACGCCGACGACGGCGTCCACTACGCCCACGCTGCAGGCTCGGGCGGATGACGCCGACGGTCGTGCGATGACGGTTGAGTTCCAAGCCGAGCACGACCCCGAGGTGACCTCCCAGGGGAGTGGCCAGATTTGGACGGGATCGGCTACGGACGTTGCAGCGGGGTCAACGGCGTCGGTCCAAATCCCTGAACCACTCCGACTTTCGTGGAGGCCCTGAAGCCAGCATCATCTGCTGGCGGAAGGGAGAATCACGTCACGATGCCAGCCCCGAGGAAGTATCCCCAAGAGCTTCGAGAGCGCGCGGTGCGCATGGTCTTTGAGGTCCGCCGGCAGACCGGCGGTGCCCCCGGCGCGATCGCCCGGGTGGCCGATCAGCTCGGTGTTCACCGCGAGGCATTGCGCGGGTGGGTGCGCCAGGCCGAGATCGACGAGGGGCAGCGGCCGGGCACCTCGACCACCGACGCCCAGCGGATCGCCGAGCTGGAGCGCGAGGTGCGCGAGCTGCGCCGCGCCAACGAGATCCTCAAGGCCGCGGCCGCTTTTTTCGCGGCCGAACTCGACCCCCGGCCGCCCAGGTAGTCGCCTTCATCGACGCTCACCGCGGCGCTTTCGGCGTCGAGCCGATCTGCCAGGTGTTGCAGGTGGCGACGTCGACGTACTACGCGGCCAAGTCCCGTCCGCCCTCAGCCCGGCAGGTGCGGGACGCCCAGCTCATGGCCGAGATCACCACGGTGTGGAACGAGAACTTCGAGGTGTATGGCGTGCGCAAGATGTGGAAGGAGCTCAACCGGCGCGGCACCCGCGTGGCCCGCTGTACCGTGGCCCGGCTGATGAAGCGCCTGGGGCTGGCCGGGGCGGTTCGCGGGGACCACAAGCGACCGACCACGATCCCCGATGCTCTCATTGACCGGCCCGCCGACCTGGTCAAACGCGACTTCACCGCCCCCTCCCCCAACCGGTTGTGGGTCGCCGACCTGACCTACATCCCCACCGCGTCGGGGTTCGTGTACGCGGCGCTGGTGATCGACGCGTTCTCGCGGATGATCGTCGGGTGGCGTCTGGCCGATCATCTGCGCACCGACCTGGCGCTGGACGCGCTGGAGATGGCCATCTGGCGTCGCGGAGACGGACGGCGGCTGGAGGGCCTGGTGCACCACTCCGACCGCGGCTGCCAGTATCTGTCGATTCGCTACACCGAGCGCCTGTCGGGTGCCGGGGCGGTCTGCTCGGTCGGATCTCGAGGGGACAGCTATGACAACGCCCTGGCCGAAAGCACCATCGGGCTGTACAAGACCGAGCTGATCCACCGGCGCGGCCCGTGGAACGGCCTGGACGACGTCGAGATCGCCACCATGGAATGGGTCGACTGGTACAACAACCGGCGCCTCCACAGCGCCTGCAACGACCTTCCACCAGCCGAATTCGAGACCCACTACCGAACCCAAACCGCCCCGGCTATCCTCACCCCAGCCAGCTAACCCGGCCTCCACGAAACTCGGCGCGGTTCAGACACACTCCGAGACGGCCGACACTTCTTGCGCTAGCCCAAGTTGGCTCTCCGCGCGCCTCCTGACGCGTGGTCTCCGTGTCAGCACCGTGAGGTTCGTGCCGAACGAAGCCGCCATCTCCGTGGCGGCGGCCCCGGCTGTGCCGCTGCCGATGAATTACGACGCTCATCCTCTCCGCTCGGTCCACGGCGCCAGCAGGACGTCCTGGCCCCGCGCTGAGCGGCAGAGTGAGCCCGTGAAGCTGGCGGACGGGTATCGGAGACCTGGGGGTCGAGGTTCAACCGGGCGCGGGATCGGATGGTTTTTAGGGCTGCCTGGGGTTGCTAACGGCTACGTGATCGGGTTCAAACCACTAACGCCACGCTAACGAACGATCAAGGGCCTGACCGCTGTCTCCAGCGATCAGGCCCTTGACCTGCAACTACCTGGTCGGGGTGGCGGGATTTGAACCCACGGCCTCTTCGTCCCGAACGGGCACGACACGTTCATTCGAGCCCCTGGTCAGATCGCTTTCGGCGCGTAAAATCCCAGGTAGAAGCCACTTTTGCAGTGCCCAGTGGTGACCATGAGTGCCCACGGATGACGAAGGGTCTCACGGTCAAACGACGGTCAAACGATCAAGGAGGGGATCGACAGGTTGGGATACTCCCGGAAGCGGGTCGGCAGGGACGGCAAGCCCCGGTACACGGCCTACTACATGGACCTCAAGGGGATGGAGAAATCCGCCGGTACGTTCTCCAGCAAGAAAGAGGCCGACAGGGCGTGGCGGGACGCCGAGAGTCTGGTCGCGCAGGGGCGAGTGGGCGACCCACGGCGGGGCCGGCAGACCTTCGAGCGGTACGTGCTGGACACCTGGCTGCCGAACCACGAGATCGAGGCCACCACACGGCAGAGCTACACCTACACGATCCACCGGCATCTGATCCCCGAGTTCGGCGCGATGCGGATGATCGACATCCTTCCCGAGCACGTCCGCGCCTGGGTCGCGAGCATGAAGAAGAACGGCGTCAGCCCGGCGACCATCAAGTACGCCAAGGTCCTGCTGAGCGCGATTTTCACGACCGCCCTCAACGACCAGGTGACGTATCTGCATCCCTGCCGCGGGGTGAAGACGCCAACCGTACCGAGGAAGCCGCGCACGATCATCACGCCGGAGCAGTTCGACGTGCTCTATCGGGCGCTTCCCGATGCCGATTCGCAGCTGCTCGTGGAGACGGCGATCGAGACCGGACTGAGGTGGGGAGAACTGACCGAGCTGCGGGTCAAGGATCTGGCGCCAAGGTCGAGAATCCTGACCGTTTCCCGCGCGGTTGTCGAGGTCAACCCCAAGTTCCATCCCGACGGTGAGCGGTTCATCGTGAAGGACTATCCGAAGGACGGGGAGTTCCGACGCTTCAAGCTCACGGCACAGATCGCAGCGAAGATCGAGGCGCACATCGAGGCGGAGAAACTCGGGTCGAACGACCTCTTCTTCGTCTGGCGGCACGAACCCAAGGGCAAGCCGAAGCTCAGGCTCGCTCCCGATCCTCTCGAACTGGGCCTCACCGAGCCGAACGAGAAGGGGCGGAGTTACCGGCACGGGACGCTCAGTGCCTACACCGCGGGCAAGTGCCGTTGCGAGCACTGCCGTGCCGCGTTCGCCATATACCGCGCCGGTCGGCGGTCCTCAGGTAAGGACAGCCCGCGCGAGCCGCGACAGCGGGAGACCGACGGCCACATCCCGGCTGACTGGTTTCGGCGCCAGGTCTGGAAGCCCGCACTGAAGGAAGCCGACCTGGGGATCCACGTGCGGATCCACGACATGCGGCATGCCCACGCCTCATGGCTGCTGGCCGGCGGCGCCGACCTTCAGGTGGTCAAGGAACGGCTCGGCCACGCCTCTATCGCCACCACCGAGAAGTACCTGCACACCCTCGATGACGCCGACGAGACAGCTCTGGACGCCTTCTCGAAGATCCGGAATCGGTCCGCAAGGTGAAGGAAGTAGCGGAGAAAGAGAATCCAGGACGTTCGGACGCGCTCGTGGTTCATCGACACTGGCGCCCTCCTGACGAGGAGGCGCTGATGACTCCAGAGCTTGTCGCCGTACGCCGAATCCAGCGGACGACGATCGCAGGCGTTGCGCTACTGGCGCTGATCGCAGCGGTCGTCTCATTCCGGCACATGCACGAGCTCTGCCTGCGCTACGGCGAGGACCACCTGGCGGCGGTGCTCATCCCGCTCGCCGTCGACGGCCTAATCGTCGTCGCCTCGATGTCCATCCTGCTGGCCAACCGGAACGGCTCCCGCGGCGGCATCCTGGCGTGGAGCCTGCTCGTGGTCGGGAGCCTCGTCAGCCTCGCGGCCAACGTCGCTGTCGCCGAACCCAGCGTGATCGGCCGAATTATCGCGGCGTGGCCGAGCGCGGCATTGGTCGGTAGCTACGAGCTCTTGATGTCCCAGCTACGCCAGTGCGCCGGAAGACGGCCAGAAGCTCCGGGTCTGTTTGCTCTTAGCCCTGGCCGAATGGGTCCTGTCGCCGACACAGATGCTGACCACGTGGAGCAGCAGGACCCGCCAGAAGAAGAGGCGGGCTTGCCTGCTGAGCCCACTGGGAACGGCCGGGCGTTGCAGCGAGAGGCGTGGCGATGGGCACAGCAGAACCGCCAGGCAGACGGAGGTCTGCCCAGCGGGATCGCGATCGCCCGGGCCTTTGCTCGTAGCCCTCGTTGGGGGCGTCTGGTCAAGAAGGCAGGACTTACTGGCGAGCTGAGTTGACGCGAGGGATAGAAGGGACCCGTCGCGAGGCGGGTCCCGGGACCGGTCTCACAGCCTGTGCCCGGGAAGGAGGCCACCCAGTCTCCTGGCGCCACTGATATCTTCCAAAGCCTCGATATCCGAGTCCGTGATCTTGCCGCGCAGGTCGGAGCCGATTTGCCAGCGATCGGTTATTCGGCCGTGCCTGCCCGCGACGATCGCCGGACTGATGCCCAATCGTGTCGAGAGCATCAAGAGCTGCTCTCTGGTTGTGGCCCGGGCGATAGCAGCGGAGGCGTCTTCGGGGAAGAGAACGCTTTCGGCGAAGGCGTCAGCCTCCTGCTCCGCGGGATCCTTTTCGGAGCGCTCGCCCTCGAGACTAAGCAGGGTCGTCCGCTTGGGATGTAGCAAGATGTGCCCGATCTCGTGAATGAGGCTGAACCAGAGAATGTCTGGCCTGCGGTGCCGCTCGGTAACGCCGATCACCGGTTGGTCCACCGTGAGCCACCAAGTTGCGGCGGACAACCGAGATCCGGCCACCTGCCGCACGAACACCAGTCTCACCCCCACCTCTGCCAGGGCGTTGCGCGCCACGGTGAAGCCGTCTACAACGCTCAGGTTCGTCATCGCGGGCAGTTGTTTCGTAAGGGCGCGCAACGCGCCGATCTTGAACGGGGCGGCGTCTTGCGCATGACCAGCGAGGTCAACCAGGCGGAGCCACAACGCGATGTTCTGCTCGACGACTTCGAAAGCCTGGCTTCTTCGGAAAGAAACCCGTGGTCGTTGCCAGGTCTGCTCGAACGCCGCAGGGCTCGCGACCCCAAAGAGCTTCAACACCTTCTCGACGGCGGACTCCTTGACCTCTCTAGGGGCGATGATTCCATGGCGGACGAGCGTCGGCCGGTCAAAGGCCTTGAACCACTCCGCGTATTCCGGCAGGCGGCTGACGGCTCTCTGCCTGCTGACGTGAGCCTGGTAATCGGCGTCCGCACGCAGCCAGAACAGGGCATCCAGGCCAAGAGCACGCTCGAGCACTTGGGCGACGTCGCCGGAGATGCCGATGCTCTGTTTGACGATTTGGTTGATGTGCTTCGGCGTCAGGCCGGTGCGGTCGGCGAGGTCCGCCTGCTTGAGACCCCGCTCGTCGAGAATCGCTTGCAGGATCGCTCCAGGGTGGAGCGACCAGTCCGGCGCGAACTCCTGGATGTTCGCTGGCGTTGTCATCCTGCCGCCCTCTGCAGTTCGGACCGTCCGGCGACAACCAGCTCGGCGACCTCAAGCTTGGAGACGCTCGCCGGGAAGAGGTGAGGGCTCAGCACCTCTGCGTCGTTCTCTCCCATGGCCACGGCGTCAAGGATGACGGTCTTGTGGGCGAGCACGATCCGACTGGACGCCTCGACCTTTCCCGGCGCGATGACGCTGACCAGACCGGTGGCAAGGGCGCTGGACAGGCAGGGCGTGGCCATACGCAGCACGTGGAGCAGCAGCATCACCTCGCCGATGGCGACAGGCCACGTCTGGCTGAGCAGGTGGTACGAACTGACGACTTGCGCAAGAGCAGGGTCCGGGAACGTCAGGGTCATGTGCACATTATTCCCGCAGGTGGTTGAGGATCCAAGCCTGCTCCACGACACGCCGATGATGATTCCTTAACCATGTCCGCGATTTTCTGTGCTTCAATATCCTCGATCAAGGACGTGATCTAAACCGATCACGCCATCTAGATCCAGAGAGGGAGGGTTCCTCATGTCCCGCATCCACACCTACGTCGCGGCGGATGTCACGCCGCGTACACACACTGACATCGCGCCCGGCACGCCGCTGAACGAGATCGTGGCGGTCGGGAGCGGCTCCCTGGCCTATGGGTTCGACCAGGACGAAGCGCTCGACGTCACGAAGACCGTTGAGGAGCTGTTCGGTGGCGGCAACGTGCACGTGATCGTCCACTCCTGCCGGGAGGTCCGCGTCACCGTCACTTACGGCGGCTCGTCGCGGATCGTTCAGGCCAAGCCCGGGTGGAGGGTCGCCAAGGTCCGCCGGGAGGCGATCAACGCGTTCCAGATCGACGAGGCTTCGGCTGCGGAGTTGGTCTTGCGCCTGCCCGGGTCCGGTGAGGAACTGCCTGAGACGGATCCGATCGGTGGCTACGCCGCAGAGGGCACCTGCTCGGTGGCGCTCGACCTGGCCCCGCACGTCCGGGCGCAGGGGTGACGGCCATGCCGGGCCCCGTCCACGATCCGGGGCTGGTGCGTCTCGAGTGCGACCTCGCCTCCGCAGAGTTCGACAGCGGGGTCGACGCCGGCCTTTGGCGCCTCGTGCGACTAGACTGGCCCACGCTCGTCGTCGCCGTCACCGCGGGCGACGGACGGGAGCTCGGCATGTGCCTCAACGTCGAGGGGTATCCCGCGACCGCCCCTGGCGGGCAGCCGTGGGACCTCGACAAGGACGCCCCGCTGTCCATCGACCGGTGGCCGGTGGGCGGGACCGCGGGGCTGGTCTTTCGCAGTGACTGGTCTCTCTCGCAGGGCAACGCTCCCTACCTGGCTTGCGATCGCCAGGGACTGCTGACCCACGGGAACTGGATCACCGAGCGTCCCGACCGAGCCTGGAACCCCACCCGGACGATCACCTTCTACCTGTCCGAGATCCACCGTGAGCTTCGCAACGCTTCCCTCCCGGACGGTCACCAATGACGTCGAGCCGACCAATGCTGACCATCCGAGTCGACCGTTACGAGACCCTGCTCCGAGAACTCGCCCGTCGCGGCGGAGGCGTCCAAGAGTCCGGCGCCTTCCTTCTGACCCCCCTCGACGCGGCGACCCAGTGTGGATCTCGGCCCATCACCGGAATCACCTACTACGACGATCTCGATCCCGCCTGCCTCACCGGTGGCATCACCTTCGGTGCGATCGGCTACAGCGCGTTGAACGAACACTGCCGCCGCCACGGCCTGCAGGTGGCGGCCGACATTCACACCCATCCCGGGACGTTGGTGCGGCAGAGCCACCTTGACCGCAGCAACCCGATGATCGCCCTCCCTGGACACGTAGCGATCATCGCGCCCCGCTTCGCCCAAGGCGTGATTGAACCGACGGACCTCGGCGTCCACGTCTTCGCCGGAGCCGGCAACTGGACCTCCTCGTACGGCCACGCAGTCACCGAGGTCGTCTCACTAGAACCCATCGGCGGCGGTTCGTTCTCGCCTCTTCGCTTCATCCGTCGTCTCTTCAGCAGGGGTCACCGCCGATGATTGAGCAACTCCGCTCCGACGCCGTCCACCGGACCGCACTCCTTTCCGCGCACGACGGTTCCCAGCCGACCATACGGGCCGCGCTCGACGCCCACGCGCGAACAGGTATCACGATCTGCGCTGACGCTACGACGTGCGGTGATGTGGCCGGTCAAGCGGCCCTGCTCACCGCGGTGGCAACGGCCGTGCGTGCATTCGGTACCGTCTTCGTCGCCGTCGACGGACCCGATGAACAGCTCAAATCTGGCCCGTTCTGCGGCGTGTCACTCAGCCATGCCCTGACGGAGATCGGAGCGGTTCCCTCAGACAACGATTGCCCAGCGTGGCCGGTCCTTCTGATCGGTGCTCAGACGCCTCCGCCCGCGCCTCATCCCGACGCTCCTGTAGTGCGGGCATCTTGGAGCGGCTGGACCGCCCGTATCCAGGCTGCTGGCGACCGGACCGAAGGTGCCCTGTGCGACGACACATGTGTTCTCGCCCCGATCGCCGCTGGCGCGCTCGGCGTGGCTGAGGCTTTCACCTTCAGCCGGAGCCTGCCCGGTAACGACGCCGGATTCCGCGATGTCGCTCTGGACCTCTGGTCACTCGGACGACAGGTCGCGGCCCCCGCGCCGCTTCTGCGCTACGCCCCGTGCGCCTGGTGGCTCGTCGGACTCGGCCACCTCGGCCAGGCCAATGCCTGGGCAATCTCCTGGCTTCCTTATCGGAATCCCAGGGACATCGAGATCATCCTCCAGGACACCGATCTCACCACCCCTGCCAACCACAGCACCGGCCTGCTCACCCCTGCAAACTCCGACGGCATGCCCAAGACAAGGCTCGTCGCGGCGGTTCTCGATCGACAGTCCTACCGGACCCGCCTCGTCGAACGGCCACTGACGCCGCACACCATCGCAGCTCCTACAGACTCGCACGTGGCGCTGATCGGCGTCGACAACCTCCCTGCCCGCAGGCTGATCTCCTCAATCGGATGGCGCACTGCCATCGACGCCGGCCTCGGTGCTGGGCCTCGGGATTTTTCGGCGATCGCAATTCACCGCTTCCCCGGAGCTTTCCCCAGTACAGGCGTCCCGGCATGGGCCGACTCCACAACTCTTACGGTCACCGTCCCCGATCAACCCGCCTTCAAAGACGCGGAGTCCCGCCTCGGACGCTGTGGCGTCGTCGAACTCGCAGGTAAGGCCGTCGGAGCCGCCTACGTCGGTGCCATCGCCGCCTGCCTCACCGTCGCCGAAGCCGTCCGAGAACTCCACGGTGGTCCTGGGCATGACATTCTTACCCTCGACCTTGTCACCCACGACGCGCGAACTGCCTCGGCTGAGACCCGCGCCAACATCGTCCACGCCCCGCTCGCTTAGTCGTGAGGATCTGTCCGGTGGAGGGTGAGTCAGCTCGGCAACACTTCGATGAGACCCGCCGCCTGTCCGGTTTGCGGCTACTGTCCGCGCAGTGCCGGCGGGTTCTGTTCGGTGAGCACGCTGCGGCCCACGGGACGTTTCCCGAGGTGTCGATGTCCCGTGGTCGGAGGCGGCCTTGATCTCGGAGAGGTCTGAGCCAGATCGATGGCCTACTCGGTAGAAGTGCGGCAGGCGGTCGTGCCCCAGAAAGATTGCCGTCGCCGTCGCCGTCGCCGTCGCCGTCGCCGTCGCCGTCGCCGTCGTCGTCGCCGTCGGCGGATGGTGGCGGGTCGCTCCTACTGAAGGTGGCGGCCGTCGGAGCGACGGGTGACAGAGATGTCGGTTCCCCAAAAGTTCTTGACCTTGCAGAAACGTTGCTGAATGCTTGTCGGAAGCTTGAGGACGGAGAGTCGCATGGTTTCCGATGAAGTAAGCCCCTCGCAGCTGGGCCACCGTCTGGCTCAGCTACGTGATCAGGCCGGGATCAAGCAGGCGGAGCTGGCTCGAAGTATTACGTGGAGCCAGGCCGTCCTGTCCCGTGTTGAGGCAGGTGAGAGAGCGGTATCTGCTGAGGAACTGCAGGCGATCCTCAAGGCCATCGGCACTGAGGAGGCGGCTGGTTTGGCCCACATCCTTTCCCGTAAGTGGACGATGCTGCCCAGGCCGGCGCTCGATCACCCAGATCAGCAGCTGCTGTGGGAGGCCGAGCAGCGAGCACGTGAGCTGGACGATCTGGCTCGAAAGCCTCATGCACATCCTGCCTTCCAGACCCGCCTAGGTGAGTACATCAACGAGATTCGTCACCTGGCAGAACTGCTTCTCCGGCGCGATCACCTCATCGCCTTCATCGGAGCGATCGGCATCGGCAAGTCCACGGCCATCTGCCGTGTGACGGGACTCGAGATCGAGGACCAGGCTGGACGCCATACCGTGCTCGAGACTGCCGGAGGCGGCACCACGCTCTGCGAGGTTCACCTGAAGGTCGGGCCTGGTCATGGCATCCGTATTGAGCCGCGTACCGAGCAGGAGATCCGCGCTTGCGTCGAGGACTTCGCCGACCTCTTCTTCAAATCGGATCAGCCGGAAGACGCCAACGACCCGAGCGAAGGAGTCTCACGCGAACTCGCTCGCGCCATTCGCAATATGGCAGGCCTCGTGCGGCCGCCGGCCACCAAGGGCCCGGATGGTAAAAGGATCAAGACGCCCGACCCCGCAAAAGTACTGGCCGAAGAGTATACGGAGAAGCGCGACTTCGTCGTGGAAGTGCTCACCCGGATGAATCTTCCCCGCAGAGACCTTCGGGCTGAGTGGTGGGGGCCCTCCAAGTCCGAGAGCCCCCTGGAATGGCTGAAAACCACTTTCGAAGACATCAACAATGGTCGACACCCAGCCTTCTCCCTGCCTGCGCGGATCGAACTGGTCGTACCGGAACTCCTCCCCGTAGCCGGGCTTAACGTGAGCGTGGTGGACACCAGGGGTATCGACGGTCCCGGCGTTCGGGCTGACCTCGAAGCGCAACTTGAGAACCCGCACACCGTGTCGATCCTGTGCTCGGGGTTCAATGCGGCTCCGGATCAGAACGTCCAGGATCTACTCCGTCGCGCGCGCGAGATCAGCAACTCTCAGATTGATTCCCATGCCGGTATTCTCGTTCTGCCCCGCCCAGGGGAGGCGCTTGCAGTAAAGGACGAATCGGGGCTGCGGGTCGAGTCGAGCGAGGATGGTTATGAGATTAAGGCCGAGCAGATTACCGCCGCTCTCACGCAGTACCAACTCGCCCACCTGCCCGTACATTTCTTTAATGCCCTAGAAGATGACCCGGAGGATCTCAAGAAGTTTGTCCACCACTGCGTCAACGCGACTCGTGCCAGATTCCAGCAAAAGCTGAGAGACGTGCTGAATCGAGCTGAATCTCTCCTAGAAAACGCGGAGAAGGAACAGGTCAGGGAGATTCAGCGAGCGGTGGGTCGGTACGTCTCTGCTTGGATCGACCAAAAGTCGGACCTTGGTCGGATCCGCGCAAACATCCCGGATCCGCTCTTCGCGGAGATCCGTCGCGCATATGCCAGCAGTGTGCATGCCGCAGCGCGCAGGAAAGGGGAATGGCACTCGCTCAGCTATTCGCACCACCTCGGATTCGGCGCCCGGAAGATGGCCGTTGATGTCCTTCAGGACAAGGTCGCGGCTATCACGGACTACTGCAACACTGAGAGCACGGTTCGCTCCGAGGCCGAAGAATTGCTGCTGCAGACCGCTCGCCTAATCGCATCGGGATACGAAGAACTGCTGCGGAAGATGCAGCAGGCTGGCGTGAGCCTATTCGGGTCCGAACTCCAACAGGAATCTACCTTGTGGGGGCAGTGCACAAGCGAGTGGGGGCGCGGACCCGGCTACCGAGATCGCGTTCTTGAGCACACCCAGGAGTGGTTCGGAGCGAGTGACCGGCAAGACCTTGAGGACCGCCTCGAGGAGATGCTCCGCACAGAGTGGGAAGCACTCCTGCGCCGCATCAATTCGATCTTCGAACTGAGTGATGACTGACCGTCGTTCGCGATCCGCGTACGCCGCTATGGTGGCGGCGATGCAAGTCAGTCGGCACCTCGTTGGAGAGGCTGAGCCCGAAATCACCAGATCAACCACTGTGCGCTATGAGAGAGTTTCGGAGAGTCGCGTTGAATGGCTCAGGCAGGACCGAGAGCTTTTGTCAGTCCTGCCCGATACGTTCCTCTCGACTTGCCGGAAGGGTTGTGGGTGAACGTGAAGCGCGAGCGTGACTCTCAGGAGAGGCGCAGATGGCAGGCGTAAGGCTGGAGGACTTGACCCCTGGGGCCATCGTGGGCGGCGTGACTACCAGTGGTGTGGTCACGGTGGTAGCGGTGAAGTGGTACGGCCAGAACGCCCTGAATCTCACCTACCGCGCCGAGGATGGCAGTGTCGCAGACCAACTCCTCTATCGCGATTGGGAAGCCAGGCTCACCATCCGCGCCGCCTCGGCCGCCTACAGCTTCGACGGCGATGGGGCGCTGTTCAAGCTGGCCGCCGAGGCGCTCCGGATTCGCATGGCGGCGCGCTTCGACCCCATGCTCGCGGTTACGACCAGCGACCTGGAGCCGCTTCCGCACCAGATCCAGGCAGTCTACGGCGAACTACTCGACCGCAGCCCGCTCCGCTTCGTCTTGGCCGACGACCCCGGCGCGGGCAAGACCATCATGGCCGGCCTCTACGTCAAGGAGCTGATGCTCCGCGGTGACCTGGAGCGCTGTCTGATTGTCGCCCCCGGCGGTCTGGTTGACCAGTGGCAGGAAGAGCTCCTTGACAAGTTCGGCCTCCGCTTCGATGTGCTCACCCGCGACCTCATTAACGCCCAGCTCGACCAAACCGTCTTCGAGAAGTTCCCGCTGCTCATCGCCCGGATGGACCAGCTTTCCCGCTCTGAGGAGCTTCAAGAGCAGCTCAAGCAGTCCGACTGGGACCTCGTCGTGGTCGATGAAGCCCACCGGATGTCGGCCAGCTACTTCGGGGACGAGCTGAAGAAGACCAAGCGCTACCAGCTCGGCGAGGTCCTCGGCAAGCACACCAGGCACCTGCTGTTGATGACCGCGACTCCGCATGCGGGTAGTGAGGCCAACTTCCAGCTCTTCATGGGCCTGCTCGACTCCGACCGATTCGAGGGCAAGTACCGCGAGGGCGTCAGTTCGACCGACACCGACGGCCTCATGCGCCGGATGGTCAAGGAGGATCTGCTCACCTTCGAAGGCAAGCCTCTCTTCCCTGAACGGCGCGCTTACACGGTCCCCTACCTTCTGTCCGACGCCGAGCGTGAGCTGTATGAGGTCGTGACCGATTACGTTCGCGACCAGATGGGCAAGGCGCAGGCGATGGCGGACGGCAAGCGTGGCAACACCGTCGGCTTCGCCTTGACGGTCCTGCAGCGGCGCCTGGCCTCCAGCCCCGAGGCGATCCTGCAATCGCTCATCCGGCGCCACAAGCGCCTACAACTGCTCCGCCAGGAGATGGCCGCCGGCCGCAGCCCTATGGAAGCCAAGTTTCGCGACCGGCTGGCCGCGATGCTCGGCAAGGGCCCGGCGGACTACGACGAGGCCCTGGATGATCTGCCCAGCGCCGAACTCGAGGAGCTGGAGGACGACGTCGTTGACGCGGCCACCACTGCGCAGACTATCGCCGAGCTGGACAAGGAGATCCTTATCCTCGCCGACCTGGTCGAGGTGGCTCGGCAGGTGAGGCATAGTGGCACCGACAAAAAGTGGACCGAGCTGCGCGAGCTCCTGCTGAGCAACCCCATGGTCCGCGACAATGACGGCAGCCCACGCAAGCTGATCATCTTCACAGAGCACAAGGACACCCTGGAGTACCTCCGAGGCCGGATCAGTGGCCTGCTCGGCAGCGAGGAAGCCGTGGTCACGATCCACGGCGGTGTCTCCCGCGACAACCGCCGAAAGATCAAAGAGTTGTTTACCCAGGACAAGGACTGCCGCATCCTGATCGCAACGGATGCCGCCGGCGAAGGTCTCAACCTCCAGCGCGCTAACCTCATGGTCAACTACGACCTGCCGTGGAACCCGAACCGGATTGAGCAGCGCTTCGGCCGTATTCACCGCATCGGCCAGACCGAGGTCTGCCACCTGTGGAACTTGGTCGCCCAGGACACCCGGGAAGGTGCGGTGTTCATCCGTCTTCTCGACAAGATCGAGGAACAGCGGAAGGCATACAAGGGCAAGGTCTTTGACGTCCTCGGCGAGGCGTTCCAGGACCGGCCGCTGCGGACGCTGCTCATGGAGGCGATTCAGTACGGCGACCGTCCCGAGGTACGCAATCGGCTCAACAAGGTCATCGACTCGTCAGTGGGCGACGGCCTGGAGAAGCTGCTTGCTGAGCGCGCGCTCGCGCACCAGAAGCTGGCCGAGGCGGATGTCGCCGAGTGGCGACTGCGGATGGAGGAGGCACGGGCACGGCGCCTACAGCCGCATTACATCAAGGCGTTCTTCATCGCCGCGTTCAAGCTGCTCGGTGGCCGGATCTCCGAACGCGAGCAGGGCCGGTATGAGATCACCCACGTTCCGGCGGACGTGCGCCAGTTCGAGCGACTGATCAAAGTCGGCGCCCCAGTGCTGCACCGCTATGAGCGGGTCACCTTCGATCGCGAGCTTGTCCGCCAGCCCGGCGCGCCCCGCGCTGACCTTCTCGCTCCGGGGCATCCGCTCCTCGATGCGGTGATCGCCTTGATCGTTGATCGGTACGGCACGCAGTTGAAGCAGGGCGCGATCCTGGTCAACCGGCGCGACGTCGGTGAGGAGCCGCGGCTACTGGTCGCCGTTGCCCAGGAGATCGCCGACGGGCACGAGAAACCGCGGATCATCAGCAAGCGGTTCGACTTCGTCGAGATCGGTCTAACCTCGACGCGAATGGCCGGTTCAGCGCCATATCTGGACTACGCCCCAGCGACGAAGGAAGAGCGGGAACTCGTTCAGGTTGTACTCAGGGAACCCTGGCTGGCCAGCGGGGTCGAGGACATCGCGATCGGCTGGGCCGTCCAGAACGGACTAAGCGCGCATGTCGCCGACCTGCAGAAGCGGGTCGACCGCGAGACGGAACGGACCCGCAAGCTGGTACGACAGCGCCTGCTCCAGGAGATCAATTATTGGGACTCACGCCATGCCGACCTCCTGGATGCTGAGGCGTCCGGCAAGTCGGTGAAGATGAAGTCCGAGTTCGCCGGTCGGCAAGCCCGGAATCTGGAGCAGCGGTTGGAGCGTCGCATGGATGAGCTCGACCGCGACGCCCGACTCCAGGTCCGGCCGCCGCGGATCAGCGGGGCGGCTCTGGTCGTCCCACAAGGGTTGCTCGACCGGCTGGCCGGGCTCCGTGACCAGCCGATGGAGGCATACGCAAGAGAGACCGAGGCAGTGGAACGGCGGGCGGTTGACCGGGTGCTGCAGGAGGAGCGGAGGCTGGGCCGGATCCCGGAGGAGATGGCGCACAACAACCCCGGCTACGACATTCGGTCACGTACGGTGGATGACCACTGGGTGTTCATCGAGGTTAAGGGCCGGATCGCCGGGGCGGACGCTTTCCACGTCACCCGGACCGAGGTCCTCACCGGCAAGAACTCGGGGCAGAGCTTCCGGCTGGCGTTGGTCAGCGTGCATCCCGAGGGGCCTGAGCACGATGATGTGCGTTACATCGTCGACCCCTTTAGAGACGTGGATTTTGGCAAGTTCGACGCTACCGAGCTGGGTGGCGACTGGAAGAAGTCTTGGAAGCGAGGAGGAGCCCCGGTATGAGCCAGGGAACCAGCGGTGAGTACCGGCGCAAGCTGATCGATGTGACGCTGCCTCTCACACAGATCAGCTATGCAAGCATCGCGGAGAAAAAGCGGAGTGTCGGGACGGTCAAGAACCTTCACAAGTGGTTTGCTCCCATGCCGACCCCTGCGCTCCGGGCCCTGATCTTTGCTTCCCTCGTGGACGATCCAGGACAAGGTCCCGAGCGCGACAGGCTCATCCAGCTCATCAAGGACTTGGTACCAACCGGGGGGACGGCCCCGTCAGGTGACGTGCTCCGCATGGCACGCGAGCTGATCGCGAAGTCCAATCCGGAGCTACCGATCGTGATAGACCCCTTCGCGGGAGGCGGCTCCACCATCGTGGAGGCCCTTCGGCTGGGACTTCCAGCGGTGAGTTCAGACTTGAACCCGGTCGCAGCACTCGTAACCCGCGCTCTTGGCGAGTTGCTTCCCGCCGTCGCTCTGATGCCCGCCGTCTCCAAGAGTAATGACGCGGCCCGCATGCGCGACATGCCATACGACGGCCTCGGTGACGATCTCCGTCATTATGGTGCCCTAGTACAAGAAGCAGTGAAGGAAAGAATTGGCCACTATTACCCGGTTCCGCCTGGAGGGGAGCCGGTTGCCTGGCTTTGGGCGAGAACTGCGCCCTGTTCGAACCCTATGTGCGCGGTTCGCATCCCCCTATTTGGCTCACCGTGGGTGAGTAAGCAGCCTGGCCGTGAGGCCACGGTGGAGCCCCTCGTGGAGGGTGACGAGGTTCGGTTCATAGTCCACCAGGGCAAGAACGGTCCTGCTAAGGCGACCAAGGGCAGTGGGCGCGCCCAGTTCGCATGCCCGAAGTGTTCGTCTCCTTTGGGTGAAAAGGAACTACGCGCCTTGGGTCGGTCAGGAGAGCTTGGTCTCCAGCTCATGGCTTACTGTATGGACACGAAGAGCGGCCGGACTTTCGTAAGTCCTTCCGCTGATCTCCAACAGGTTCTCGATGTAGAGGTGCCGGACGACCTGGACGAGCTCGAAATCGGAGGCAACACAAAGAACTTCGCCCCTCCGCTCTATGGCTTGTCCCGGCACGAAGACCTCTACACGCCTCGCCAGTTGGCCATGCTTGCGGCATTTGCCGACGAGGTGGCCGAGGTCTACGACAGGGTCATCGAGGACGGGGGCAGCTTGGAGCAGGCCCGCGCAATCGCTACGCTCCTTGGCATCTGCGTAAGCAAGATGGCTCAGTCCAACTCAACGCTGGTTCGCTGGCGGACACGGGTTGGCCCCTCCAAGACCGAGCCGGCTTTCGGCACGCAGGCAATGCCCATGCTGTGGGATTTCGCGGAATCTTATCCATTTGGCCATTCCCGTGGTAGCTGGCAATCGCAGATCGATGGGCTGTTGTACGTTCTGAGAGAACTGCCGCGCGATGCCAAGCCAGGGAGGGTGGCTCAGGTCGACGCGCGCCGTGCGGGTGATCTCGTCGAACCTGGCACTGCGTTGATCGTGACAGATCCCCCTTACTTCGGGCAGATCAACTACGCGGACCTGAGCGATTACTTCTATCTATGGCTACGCCGCGCACTTCGCAATGTTCACCCAGACCTGTTCGGAACGATCGCAACTCCGAAATCCGTCGAGTTAGTGGCGAATCCCGCTCGCCATGGTGGAAATAAAGAAGGCGCGCAGCAGTACTTCATCGAAGGATTTACTGAAGTCTTCACCTCGTTGCAGAAGGCATCAAGACCGGATCTGCCGATTGTCGTTGCATACGCCGCCAAACAGGACGATTCCGATGGCGCCGGAGCTGTGTCCTCGGCATGGGTTTCTATGCTGCAAGCTGTTCTTGCCTCGGGACTTTCGGTCGTAGGCACGATGCCGATCGAATCAACGGTGGCGACTCGTCAGGTCAGTCAGGGTGCAAATGCGCTCGCTTCCTACATCATCCTGATCTGCCGTCCTCGACAGGCCGAGGAGATCGTCGACAAGTCGGGCTTCCTTGCTCGGTTGCAGGAGGAACTACCTGAAGCCATCGAGGCGCTCCGCAAGGGCGGCGTGTCACCGCTCGATATGGGTCAGGCGGCCATCGGGCCGGGGATGCGGATCTTTTCGGGTTATAAGGAAGTCCTCCAGCCGGACGGCAAGCCCATGACCGTACGCGAGGCACTGATCGAGATCGACAAGGCCGCCACTGCCATCATCGACGGCGAGGAGGCCGAGTTCGACGCCCCGACGAGATTCGCGTTGAAGTGGTTCCGCCAGTTCGCGTTCGACCGGGGTGCATATGGCGATGCTGACGTCGTGCTCCGTCAGACCGGCACCGCGATCCGTGACCTCGTTGAGGCCGGGATCGTTAGCAACACCCCGCGGAGCACGGTCTGTTTGCTCGACTTCGATGAACTGCCGGCCAACTATGACCCGGCCAAGGACGAGCGGATCTCCCACTGGGAGGTCGCGATGCACCTCGCCAAACGCTTCAACGAGCAGGGGATCGACGGCGCGGCCCAGTTAGCTGCCGGAGTGCGTAGCCGTACAGACGCCGCAATCAGCCTAGACCGGGTTAACCGTCTCGTTCACCGGCTTTTTAAGGTTTCCGATCGCCGCTTCCAGAGGACCGCGGCCATGTTCAATCAGTTGGGTACCGCCTGGCCGGACATCATGACGGCGGCACAAAATGTCACGCCCGCCCGATACGTTACGGATGAGATCGATGGCCTCTTCTCCAATGTGGAGGAGAGGTTGGACGACGATGACGACTGACGATCGGATACGTAGGCGGACATGGGTGACGAGGGGTTAGGCAAGGACGCAATGGCACTGTCACGTGCTCAGCGGGTAGGCAAAGGCTTCGAGCTCCTAGCCGAGGGGCTGGAGCCGGTCGTGGAGCGGCTGATGCAGGCTGCGGCCCCGGCGGGGAAGGACTGGCTCGACCTCATCGCAGCCAAGGAAGCCGCCAAGCACGGCGGCGGGATGAAGCTGTCCAAGCACGACCCGCAGCTCCAGCTCAAGGTCATAACCGATCATAAGAACGTCTTCCATGAGCTGATCGGTCACAATGGCTACCGCTACGCAAGTGAGCTGCGGGAAGTGCGTAATGCCTGGGCTCACAACGACAAGTTCACCTTCTACGACGCCGACCGGGCGCTCGACACCATGGAGCGGCTGCTCCGCGCCGCCGGCGCAGTCGACGCTGCTGAGCAGGTCCTCGCCCAGCGGGAAGAGCACCGCAGCCAGACCGACGACAAGCGGGCCCGCGACAAAATCCGCAAGTCGTCACCTGTCGCGCTCTCCGTGGACGGCCACGGGCTGAAGTCCTGGCGCGAGGTTGTCATTCCCCATCCCGATGTACGCACGGGTCAGTATGCCTCTGCCGAGTTCGCCGCCGACCTACATCAGGTGGCGACCGGCAAGAGTACGAGTGAGGAGTACTCCGACCCCATCCAGTTCTTCAACCGGACGTACCTCACCGAGGGCATCAAGGAACTGCTGACCAACGCGGCCCGACGCATCGCCGGCGACGGTAACGCCGAACCGGTATTCAACCTGCAGACCAACTTCGGTGGCGGCAAGACGCACTCCATGCTGTCGCTGTGGCACCTGTACGCGCCGGGACTTACGGTCCACGACTTCCCGCAGCCGGTGCAGGACATGCTTGGCGACATCCCACTCCGATCCGGGGTGCGTCGAGTTGCGCTGGTGGGCAACCGCATCGAGGCGGCGAAGCCTTCCTTCAAGGACGGCCGCCCGGGGATTAACACGCTTTGGGGCGAGCTGGCGTGGCAGCTCGGCGGCCAGGATGCTTACGACATCATCGCCGCGGCCGACCATGCACGCACCCCGCCGGGCGACTCTCTACAGGACCTGCTGGAGAAGTACGCACCCTGCGTGATCCTCATCGACGAATGGGTGGCCTACGCGCGGTTGCTGCACGGCCGCAGCGACTTGCCTGGCGGCACATTTGAGGGGCAGTTCACGTTCGCCCAGACGCTGACCGAGGTCGCCAAGGCCGTCCCCGGCGTCATACTGGTAGTGTCCGTTCCAGCCTCTCATGATCCCAAGGACAAGCACGCCCGCGCCGACGAGGCTGAGGTAGGCGGCGTCCGCGGGCAGGAGGCGCTGGAGCGTCTGCAGAACGTGGTCGGCCGGGTGGCCAAGCACTGGCGGCCGGCCTCTTCGGACGAGTCGTTCGAGATTGTGCGGCGGCGCCTCTTTGAGGACCTGACGCCGCAGGGCCAGCGTGACCGGGACGTCATCGCGAAGGCGATGATCAGCTTCTATCGAGAGCACACCGGTGAGTTCCCGCACGCGGTGACCGACCGGAACTACGAGGACGAGATCAAGCGGGCCTACCCCATCCACCCCGAGCTGTTCCACCGGCTCTATGAGGACTGGTCGACGTTGGAACGCTTCCAACGTACCCGCGGCGTGCTCCGTCTGATGAGTGCCGTCATTTTCCGGCTCTGGCAGGAGCAGGACCCTGCTCCGCTGATCATGCCGGGATCGGTGCCAGTGAGTGACGAGTGGGTGCTTGGCGAGGTCACCCACTACCTGTCCGACAGTTGGAAGGCTGTCATCGAGGCCGACGTGGACGCGCCGAACTCCACGCCCGAGCAGATCGACAAGAGTCGTCCCGCGTTCTCCCAGCGCCACCTCACACGACGCCTGGCCCGTGCCGCATTCCTGGCCTCAGCGGCCCGGAGCGGCGCGCAGCAGAAGGGGGTCGAGCGTAAGCGGATCTGGCTTGGCACCGCGCTACCCGGCGATGTCGTTGGCAACTTCGCCTCGGCCATCCACTTGCTCAGTGAACAGGCGCTCTACTTCTACGTGGACGGCAGCTCCTACTGGTACGACACCCAGCAGTCGGTCAATCGCCTCGCTCGGGATCGTGCCGAGGAGTACCGCAGCCATCCTGAGGACATCTACGTCGAGATCGTGGATCGTCTGAGAAAGCGCGATGCCGACAAGAAGCACAAGGACGTCTTCGGCAGGGTCTTCGCCGGGATGGAGAGCGGGGATATCACCGAGACCACCGAGGTCTCGCTGGCCCTGATCCACCCGCGCTACCACTACTCCGCGGCAACCTCCGTCAACCCAGCGCGAGACTGGGCAACGAAGACTCTGGAATCGCGCGGCGAAACTCCCCGCCTCAACCAAAACATGCTGGTCTTCGCCGCCGCGGACCGGGAACTGCTGGGCTACCTCATGGACGCCGTCCGGGACTACCTCGCCTGGGACTCCATCGTCGAGGACCGGGACCTGCCGCTGGTGCCCGATCAGATGGCCATGGCGCGCAAGCGCCGCAAGACCGCCGACGACACGGTTTGGCTCCGACTCACTCAGGCATACAACACGGTGATCTACCCGATCTGGGACGACAGGACCGGCCGTGTCGGCCTGCGTGCTGCCACCCTCGACGACGAGGGCGATGTCATCCCCGCCCGGGTTGGCGTCAAGCTTCGCAACCTCGACCAGCTCCGTGTGGTCATGGGCTCCCGGCTGATCCGCCATGACCTGGAGAAGAAGCTCTCTAAGGTTTGGGCCAACGGGCACGTCTCCCTGGGTGACCTGTGGCAGTACTACTGCCGCTTCCCGTACCTGAGCCGCCTACGTAACCGACGGGTTCTGGAAGAGGGCATCTACAACGTCCTAGAGGAGACGACGGGCGAGTTTGAAGGCTTCGCCATAGCCGCCGGATACGACGAGCAGGATGGTCGCTACGTCGAACTCGTCATTCCCGGTAGCGGCGAGTACATCAGTCAGTTGACCGACCGGACCCTGCTCGTTGAGCTGGACCGAGCCAAGGCGCAGCGCCTCCGCGAGGAGCAGCAGCGCCAGCCCGACCCGGGGCCGGGCGAGGGTACCGACCCTATGGACAACACGACAACGGGCTCAAGCCAGAGATCCAGCCCGACTGCAAACACGAATACAGGTGGCTCGCCCAACCCGGACCCGACTCCCTTGCCGTCGGCGGTGAAGAACACTCGGTTCTGGGGCTTCCACCGAGTCAATCCTGAGCGGTTTTCTCGGGATCTTAACAACCTCAGCAAGGATCTGCTTGCGCTCCTCACCGCGCCTGACGGTGTTGAGCTTGAGGTGGAGGTTCAGATCACTGCACGGCGTGCCGAGGGCTTTTCCGACGACACCATCATGAAAGTGATGGAGAACCTCGGGCACCTCAAGGTTGAGGGCAAGTTCGAAGACATCTGAGGGCCGTACGGCTGCCGCTCGCCTGGCGGTAGCCGTACTCAGATTTCATCTATCCACGTTCACTCCTAATTCATTCGGAACGAGGCAACGCCCTCCATGCTCGTGGAGAAGACCGAGCGCCCTATCGCTATGTTGGTTCACCAGATCTCTTGCGGCGAAATCAAGCTGCCGGAGATCCAACGGGGCTATGTGTGGAACACATGGAACGTCGCCAAGCTGATCGACTCGCTCTATCGAAAGTATCCCTCGGGCACATTGGTGATGTGGAAGCCCGCTGAAGCGCCACGGAGTCGACAGTTGGCGATCGGAATGACCCCAAAGAAGCCGACTGTCCCACCACTTTACCTGCTGGACGGACAACAGCGATTAACCTCGCTGCACCGTGTCCTGAATGATCACAAGGATGCACAAATCGCCTTCAATATCGAAACCGAGGAGTTTAAAAATCAGACTGCAGAGAGCAAGAACGACCCTCGATGGATCAAGGTTTATGACATACTCCGGGATGATGTTGACCTATTCGAGATACGAGACGATTTATTGAATTTGGGGCTCCAGGTTGGGTCGCGAGAAATTGGACGCAGGCTGAGCCGACTGGCCTCAATCAAATCCCATAGTATTGACATGAAGATCGTGACGGGGTGCGACTATGAGGAGATCGTTGAGATCTTCGAACGCGTTAACAGTGGTCGTCCACTCAAGACTGTCGATCTCGCCCTTGCCATGCTTTCCGTCCACTGGCCGGGAATTCTTAAGAAAATTGAAGAAGAGGCCGCCCATTGGGCGGACCGGCATTACTCGGACATAAACGTCCAGTTCCTCGCTCTTGCTCTGAATAAGGCGGTCATCGGCCGATCGGACGGTGACCTTGAACAGGGGTGGGAGACGGTCCGACGTGGGCTGCGCCACCTCGTTCCGCTGCTTACGGAGAACCTGAAGATCACCAGCAGCGCGCTCATTCCGTCCCATGCGACACTGCTCCCGGTGACCATTCTCCTGGGCGAGCGACCCGACGCACCGCTCGATGCGGAGACCCGCGACGGGATCCTCTACTGGTTCCTCCTGGCGAACCTGCGGAACCGGTACAACAATTCGACCGACACCATGCTCGGCCGCGATATCCCTGCGGCCCGCGAGCAGGAGCCGGTCAAGAAGCTGCTCGCGAACCTAGGCGTGATCGGGACCAGGATCGCCATCACCCCGCAGGACCTGGCTGGCAAGTCTAGGGAGAGCGCCTACTTCACTCTGAGCTACCTCGTGGCCAAGAAGGCGGGCGCCCAGGACTGGTGGTTCGGCACGGAGATCTCCGCGATCGGAGAAGACCAGATCAAGCTCGAACACCACCACGTGCACCCGCAGGCGACCCTGAAGAACCACGCCAAAAAGTACAGCAAGGGCGAGATTAACGACCTCGCGAACCTCGCTTTCATCTCCGCTAAGGCCAACCGCAAGATCAGCGATCGGTCGCCAAGTGTCTACTTTGTCGACCCAGCACTGCCGCCGCTGACGCAGGAAGATCTTGCGGCACACTTCGTCCCGTACGACGAACCGCTTCGTGACGCCGCCAATTACCGTGAGTTCCTTGTCGAACGGCGTCGGCTGCTCGCGGCGGCCATGACTAAGCTCCTCGACAGCTTCCGCCCTGCCTGGCTCAGCCAAGCCAGCGCGCCTGTCGAGGTCAGGCCAGGTTGCACACTGGAGTTCGTCCTCTATCAGAGCCACTGGGACATCGGCCGGATCGTAGCCATCGCGAAGGCCGACGATGCCTCATGGATCGGTTCCTTCAGCTTCGCCGACCTGGAGACAGCGATTGACGCTGCGAACAACGGCCTCGACAGTGGCATCGACATCGCCGGCCAGTCCGTCCCGGTGCGCGTAGAAGGGGATATTGTCGAGATCGCCGTCGGCCCGTTCATGGTTTCGGGCACCATACACGCCTGGCACGAGATGATGAACCACGCACGGGACCAGGCCCTGCCGCTCTCTCAACTCCCCGCCCTGGAAGAGCCAACCTGGACCGACGAACTCATTCCCTTCCCCGTAACTAGCGTCGAATAGGCATAGCTTGATCGCCCTGAGCCAAGTCGCGACCACATGATCTCCGCACAATGCGCCGCGCTCCCGGGGCCATTCATAAGTCACTGCGGCGCGAACAATATGGACGCCGCCTTGATCGTTTCACGCCTTGGGGAAGGCGCGCGGATCTGAATATCGCAAGCTTGTCGGGGCGACGGGCGTCTGTCCAAAGATCGTTTGCCACGACACCGAGCACGCCCCGGCCTAGGCAGACAACGCTGAGTCGTCGAGCAGACCGCCTTGCTGCGCCACTTTCGCTCGGCAGGCGCTGACAGCGATCCGCCCCGACATCTCCGTGACTGGCAATGGCACAGTCGGCACCGTCGCCGTAAGCGTCTGGAGCGCTTCTCGCCGACGAGACAGCGAACGACCAGACCTTGTTTGCGAGGGCCATTTAATATAACATTTTGGCAGCACTGAAGCCATTCCGCCGGCACTGGCTGACTCAAAGATTTACCGATTGGCAGCCGATTTTCTAGTATGAGTGACGTACCTGATACTTCTCACCAACCGAACGACGGCACAGCACTACTCGGCGACCGCTACAGTCGTCGCAACTACCCTAGCCATACCCAAGACGGAAACCCGCCGGGGCGCTGGATAGCCTTGGACGAATCTGGCTGGGATGGCGATCAATTGCATGGCGGTGACCGAAGCCGCTACTTAGTCATCGGATCCGTGGCTATCAGCGACAATGACGCCGCAGGCATCGTCGAGACACTACGCCGCGAGGCGCGAATTCAAGCCCCTGAGCTCAAGTTTGCAAAGTCCTTCACCGCCCAGAGCCATGCTTCACGGCGTCAGGCACTCAAGGAGCTACTAGCACCAAAAGGCCCTTTGGAAGGTCGGGCTTCTGTCTACGTCGTCGACAAGCACTACTTTGTGGTGAGCAAGCTGATCGACCTATTCGTGGAGGAGCGGGCCCATGCAAATAGTGTCGACATCCGCAACACCGGCGTTGTCCGACAGCTTGCGAGGACCCTGTTCGAAGAAGGTCCACGCGCACTGGGCTCCTCCAGCTTCGCCCATCTCCTCACGACCACCGTTGCCTTTGCCTCAAAAAAGAACCGTGACGGGCAGAAGGTGACGGTCGAGGAGTTCTTCGACGTCGTGGACGCAGCCTGGGCCCGCTCCTATCGGCGCAAGGTAACCGACGTGCTGGGACTGCTCCGTTCGACCCGATCTGAGGCGAGCGCCTATTTGCGGGACCTTCAGGAAGGCAGAATGGCCGAAGCGCTCGAACCCCTCGTTCCCTGCATAGTCGCCGCAATTAGGAACTGGTCCGAGCGGATCGGGAAATTGAACGTCCTGGCTGACGATCAGAGAGCTCTGACGGACGACCAACTCGATCTCATGAGTGCCGAACTACGCGGCCTGGGGCACCCAGATTTCCGCTATCTCATGACGGGAGTACAGCTGGGGGAACTGGTCCGCGGGCAGTCGAAGTCCCATCCCTCTCTCCAGCTCGCCGATCTAATTTCGGGTGCTGGCTTCGCTGTGGCAAAGCGCCACGAAGGCGAGCCTACATTAGCTGGAGACGACTTATATCTGGCTATCATCCCGTTGATTGACCCAGCCAGCATGCTGCCCCATGACGCGCCAGAGCGGCTTGCCCAACCCGGACAGCCCCCGGCTCGCTCAAGCTAAGCTGATCCCATAGTTCGTGTATTGCGGAAGTGGCACCAAGAGACCTATGGAGGTTGTTGGGGCCTTGCCTCAGCGTTGCCGCAGGTGCAGGCCAACTCTCGATTACGGCACTCAGCAGAGCGCGGAGTGGCCGCGTGGCCGGAGTCGGGGGGCACGTCCCGGGGGTGGACAATTCTCCGGCCACGCGGCGGTCTATGTGCCGCTCTGCTCCAGGGCGGCGATTCGGTGTGCAAGGTCGCGCGCGGACGAAGCGGAGATCAGAAGCGGTTTGGGCCTCCGGGGCATGGCCCACCACTGGCGCGTCTGGTTGCCGAACCAGCAGACCCAGGCACCGAACTTCGTGCCCAGCTCGACGAGGGCTCGGGCGGGCTCGACCTCCGGCGACAACCGAGCGACGGACTGCTGCTCTGGCCAGCGGAACTCGGCCCACACGGTGCGGCCTCGCGCATCCCCGTCGACGCCCATCTGCTCGCTGAGGGCCGCCACGATCGCAAGGCCGCGGCCGCCTTCAAGGAGGTTCTCGGCCTGGGCGACCCGGATGGCCGGCTGCGTCGGGGCTCCTGCGTCCGCGACGGCGATGCGCAGCTCGTTGGTGCTGCGCTGCACGTGGACAACGAAGGTGCCGCCGTTTCCGGAGCGGGTGTGCATGATGGCGTTCGAGGCCAGCTCGGCCACGCAGGTGATGACGGCGTCGCGGTCCGGGCAGTCCGTCAGCAGGCCGCCGACATACCGGCGTACCTCCTGGAGTTGGCGCGCCTCGCCGCGAAAGGCGCGCTGGCACCAGCCAGGGGTCATTGCTGTCTCCTCGGAATGAAGGGCCAACCGCACTCCCGCTCGGTTGCCGAGGCCCAAGGAAATCTCATCCGCAGCGCCCTGACCAGGCGTTTCGCGTCTGCTGCAGGTTCAGAAAGTTCGCCGTGTTCATCGGTGTGACGGCGGCGCTCCAATACTGGACCAGTGTCGACGCTCGAAAACGGACCCATCTACCGGCCTCATGGGCCTAGATCGGGAAGGTGCTGAGCGTGGAGGACTGGGCGGAGATACGCAGGCTGTATAGAGCCGAGCAGATGCCGATCCGGGCGATCGCCCGCAAGCTGGGTGTGGGTCGCAACACGGTGCGGCGGGCGTTGGAGTCGCAAGGACCACCCAAATACGTGCGCAAGCCGTCCGGATCGATCGTGGACGCGGTGGAACCGCAGATTCGGGAGCTGCTGCAGGCATGGCCGGACATGCCGGCGACGGTGATCGCCGAGCGGATCGGCTGGCAGCGCGGGCTGACCGTGCTGAAGAAGCGCATCCGGGAGTTGCGGCCGCTGTATGCGCCGCCGGACCCGGCGTCGCGGACCAGCTATCTTCCCGGTGAGCTGGCCCAATGTGATCTGTGGTTCCCGCCGGTGGATGTGCCGCTGGGATGCGGGCAACAGGGGCGACGGCCGGTGCTGGTCATGGTCAGCGGATACTCGCGCTGGATCAGCGCGCGGATGCTGCCCTCGCGCCAGTCGGCGGACCTGATCACGGGTCATTGGGTGCTGTTGCGGCAGCTGGGCCGCGTTCCCAAGGCGCTGGTGTGGGACAACGAGGCGGCGATCGGCCAGTGGCGGGGCGGGCGCCCGCAGCTGACTGAGGCGATGAACGCCTTCCGCGGCTGCCTGGGCATCAAGGTCATCCAGTGCCGCCCCGGTGACCCGGAGGCCAAAGGACTGGTCGAACGCGCCAACGGCTACCTGGAGACCTCCTTCTTGCCGGGCAGGTCCTTCACCGGCCCGGCCGACTTCAATGCCCAGATGGCCGCCTGGCTGCAGCGAGCCAACCAGCGTCATCACCGCCGCATCGAGTGCCGGCCCGCCGACCGGCTGGCCGCCGACCTCGCCGCGATGCTGGAACTTCCGCCGCTGCCGCCGGTCACCGGCTGGCACCTGACCACCCGTCTGGGGCGGGACTACTACGTGCGCCTGGACTCCAACGACTACTCGGTGCATCCCTCGGTCATCGGCCGCCGCATCGAAGTCACCGCCGACCTGGACCAGGTGCGGGCCACCTGTGAGGGACGGCTGGTCGCCTCCCATCAGCGGTGCTGGGCAGCCCACCAGACCATCACCGCACCCGAACACGACCAGGCCGCCCGCGCATTGCGCGCACTCGCCCACCGGCCATCGCCGCCTCCGCCGGCGGACGCCGACGTCGAGCAGCGCAAACTCACCGACTACGACCGCCTGTTCGGCCTGGGCGAGCACCAGGTGGTGACGCGATGACCGCCAAGAACGCCACCGGCAGCCGTGACGCCACCGCCGAGATCGCCTACCTGACCCGCGTGCTGAAGGCACCCTCCCTGGCCGCAGCCGTTGAGCGGCTGGCCGAACGCGCCCGCGCCGAAGACTGGAGCCATGAGGAGTTCCTGGCCGCCTGCCTGCAACGAGAAGTCGCCGCCCGCGAGGCCCACGGCGGGGAAGGCCGCATCCGGCTGGCCCGCTTTCCCGCCCGCAAGTCGCTGGAGGAGTTCGACTACGACCACCAGCGCTCCCTCAAACGCGAGGTCATCACCCATCTGGGCACCCTGGACTTCGTGGCCGCCCGGGAGAACGTGGTCTTCCTCGGCCCGCCCGGCACCGGCAAGACTCACCTGTCCATCGGGCTGGGCATCCGCGCCTGCCAGGCCGGTCACCGCGTGCTGTTCGCCACCGCGGCCCAATGGGTCGGCCGTCTGGCCGAGGCGCACCATGCCGGGCGCTTGCAAGACGAGCTCGTCAAGCTCGGCCGGATCCCGCTGCTGATCGTGGACGAGGTCGGTTACATCCCGTTCGAAGCCGAAGCCGCCAACCTGTTCTTCCAGCTCGTCTCCTCTCGCTACGAGCGGGCGAGCCTGATCGTGACCAGCAACAAGCCCTTCGGCCGCTGGGGCGAAGTCTTCGGCGACGATGTCGTCGCCGCCGCCATGATCGACCGTCTCGTCCATCACGCCGAGGTGGTCTCGCTGAAAGGAGACAGCTACCGGCTCAAAGACCGTGACCTGGGCCGCGTGCCCGCGGCCAAGACCAACGACTAGATCAACAAACGGGTCCAGATTCGCGCGTCGCCCCTGGTCTCACATTCGAGCGACGTTGACACGGTGAACATGACAGTGATGGGGCGATTGCAGCCTGTTATCCTGCGGGCCCCGTTGTCCTCCTCATCAGGAAGGGAAGGACGAAATGATTGGACTTGCGCGCCTGTACGCGGAGGCCGGCTTCGGCAAGCACGAAAGCTTCGCCGCGGCGGTCAACGCCCATCCGCTCGCCCGGGAATCGGGCGTGAGCGTGAGCCGGGTGAGCATCGGGCGCTACCTGTCCGGGACGACCGTGCCGGATTTGGCGGTGGGCCGCGTTATCGTGGCCGTGCTCGCCGCTCGCCTGGGTCGGCCGGTCACGCTGAACGACGTGTGGCCGGTGGCCTTCGCCCCGGCGGTCTCCGATCTCGCCCTGCGATACGAGCGGTCTCTTCCCGTCACCGTTGAATGCGTCGCCGAGCTGCTGGCGTGTGAGGTGGACCATGCGCGCGCCCAGGCCCTGGCGGCGTTGGACTTCGCCCCTCCCGCTGTTTCCGAGGCCATCACCGGCTGGCGGTACGGTCTGGTCGACTCGGTGACCGGCAGGCAGACGGAAAGCCGGGATGTGACGCACCGCCAGGTCACCCAGATCCGAGAGACGTGCGCATGGTTCTCCGGGCTCGACCACGCCCGAGGCGGCGGACTGGTACGCAGCGCGGTGACAACCTACCTGCACGATCACCTGGCCCCTCTGCTGCGCGGCAGCTACACCGATGCCGTGGGCCGCAGCCTGTTCGCCGTAGCGGCCGAGATGCTGCAACTGGCCGGATGGATGGCCTACGACCTCGAACGGCACGGCCTGGCCCAGCGCTACTACATCCAGGCGTTGCGTCTGGCCAAGGCGTCCGGCGTGGAGTCGCGGGGCTTCGACGCCTTCGTACTGGTACGACTCAGCCAGCAGGCACTCAACCGCGACCACGCCGACGAAGCCCTCTACCTCGCGCGTGCCGCCCACGACGACGTCGCCCCGTCCGCCACGACGCCGGCCGTACGGGCACTCGCCTACGCCGCAGAGGCTCGGGCGTGCGCTCGGCTGTACGAGAAAGGCGACGCCCACGCGGCCACGGCCTGCCGTCAGGCCCTCCTCGCCGCCGAACGTGAACTCGACGTCGGAGATCTCGACGGGGAGCCTGCATGGATCGGCTACTTCGACCCGCCCGAACTCGCTGCGGAGGTAGCGCACTCGCTGGTGGTGATCGGCGACACCACCGCCGCGTTGCCCCACCTCGACGCAGCACTCACTGGCAAGAGCAGCGACCGCGCTCGCGACAGGCTGTTCTGCCAGCTCAACCTGGCAGTAGCCCATCTCAAGACCGACGACCTCGACGCCGCCCTGGCCGTTGCGGAACAGGCCCTCCCCACCGCAGGAACCATCGCCTCCACCCGGGTCCGAAGCCGGTTTCGGAGCTTCCGCCGATCGCTACCGGCCAAGGAGCCTCGCGTTGTCGCGTTCAATGAACGCGTGCATGATGAATTGGCCGGAGTTGCGTAGAGCTCCGGGGATCAGACGACAAGGTGCCGTCTGGTGAGCTGGGCAACACGGGGAGCGCCAACTCTCACGATGAGTACGCAGCCGGTCGACGCCCCTTACAGGACAGCCCTGGTAGGCGCCTGTCGACAGGCCGGGCTCGACTGTGACGGTGCTCGGCTGCTGCGCGTTCACGCCAACGCGATCTACCACTTGCCCCGGGAGAACGCCGTCGCGCGCGTCCGCAACGCCTCGGCGCTGGAGCGGATGCGCATCGCCGTTCAGACCGCTGCCTGGCTCGCCGAGAAGGGCTTTCCCACGCTAAGGCCGCTCGACGTGACACAGCCCGTGATCGTCGGCAACCACTTGGCGACCTTCTGGGAGTACCTGCCGCCCCTCGACGGACGGTCGGCCGACGTCACTCATCTCGCCGGCCTGCTGCGCGTGCTGCACCGTCATCCGCTGCCTCCGTTACTGCTTCCCTCCATTCGCCCAGTGGGGAGCACCGCAGCGGAGGCGAGGGCGTCCACCGTCCTGTCCCAGAGCGAGCGCCACTGGCTGGTCGCGCGTTGCGAGGAGCTGGAGGAGGGCTTCGCGCGGCTCGCGGCCACGCTGCCGTGGGGGATCGTGCACGGCGACGCCCACACCAACAACCTTCTCCCTCATCACGAAGGCGGCTGGGTGCTCATCGACTGGGACTCTGTCGGCGTCGGCCCGCCCGCGTACGACTTCATGCCCATCTACCTGCGCCCCCGCCGCTTCGGCTATCCGCAGTCCTTATGGCACGACTTCTGTACGGCCTACGGAACCGACCCAGTGGAGGACGGCGACCTGAACCTGCTGGCACAGATTCGTGAGGTTCGCAGCCTCAGCGCCTTCATCCGCGGCGCCAAACACAACCCCGCCGCCCGCACGGAGCTGCTCAACCGACTGTCCTCCCTCATGACAGGAGACAGCACGCGCAGGTGGAACGCCCTCTAATCTGGCGCGACCGACAGCGAACCCTAAGCCCGTGGGGTCTGAAGCCTGACCGGCGACTTTGGAGCTGAGTTCATCCGGTCCAGGAGGGCTTGGGTTTCGGAGGAACAGGCCACCCCGAGGGCATCGAGGCGGGCCTTCAGATGGCGAGCGCGCATGCGGGCTTCGTCAGCGCGGCCGAGGTCGATCAGGAGCCGGATGGCCGACCTGGCTGCGCTCTCCATGTCCGGGTCGAGAGCGCACGCCTGGTCGTAAACCTCCAACGCGCGCTCGTTCCGCCCTGCGCGTTCGTGGAGCACTCCGAGCTGAAGGAGGGCCTTCACGCTGGTCACGGTCAGCGGCCAGCGGTGGTCCTGATCGAGCCAGTCGTACCTGAGGCCCTGGCACAGGCGTCCCTGGCACAGCCTTGCGACCACTTCCAGTGCGACCGTCTTGGCCTCCTCGTCCCCGGCGGTACGCGCGTCGGCGAGCGCGCGGTGGAAGGCCCATAGATCCACGTCGACGCGCTGCGCCTCGATGCGGTACGTCTTGCCGCTTCTTTCGACGAAACTGGCTTCCTTCTCGCCCAGGCCGGAGGCTCCGCGCAGGGCGGCGCGTAGGTCCTTGAGAGCGGCGTGAAAGCGATACCCGGCCAGTGTTTCCTCCAGGTCCAGCCAGAGATGCTCGCAGATCTCCTCGCGATCCAGGCCCTTGGGGTGGACGGCCAGGAGGACGAACAGCTCCAGAGCTTTGGCGCGGCCGGAGATGTCCACCGGCGTGCCGTTCACCTCGATGACCGGTGCGCCAAGGATGGTGAACCGGACCGGTTGGGCTGCGGTGCTGGGCGGTGGGACCTCGAGTTCCGCCGGCTTTTCGGGCCGCTCGGCCGGCATGCCGTTCCCCACGGCGAGTGTGTGGAGCACTGTCGCCGCCGCATTGGCCGACATGTGGAACAGCGTGACGTCGCGGAGTTCCTTCACCAGAGGGCCGGTCGTCTCGGCCGCTCGGTGGTCCTGGTCGACCTCGCAGGTGGTTCCGGACGACGATCGCCCTATCAGGACGGACCCGACGCCGAAGGTGGACCCCAAGCTCATGAGGGTGTCCAGGTACGCATGGCCGTCCGCAGCACAGGCGGTCAACAGCAACGCGGGCAGCGGCTCGCCGGGCTCGGCCTCGCGGAGCTGGGGGATGTCGTCGGTGACGTGGTCGCGGAGGATCCGGCGGCGGGCGACGAACTGTTCCTCCAGGTGGTCGATGGCCTCGTCCAGGGTGGCGACCAGCCGGAGGCCCGGCAGGTGGCCGGTCAGCGTGGTGATGGTCTCGCCGAACCACCGTACGGCGTCCTGAGAGGGGATGACGATCTCGGCGCGGTGCTGGTCGGCCTGGGTGAGGAGGTCGAGCACGATCGCTCGTACGCAGTCGTCGGCACCCGGACCAGTCAGCGCCAGATTCAGCCCGGACAGCTCCAGGGAGACGGGCTCCTCGCCACGGATCCCGGCTTTGAGCATGAGCGGTGGGTCGATGGAGAACGCGGAGGTGACCAGCTCAAAATCGTCCGGCGGACCATCTTCCGATTCGGCGAAGCTGCGGCGGTGTGACTGCTCCAGCGCGCGTACGGCGGGCGCCTGCGGTTCGGGGGCAGGCACGGTGAGCGGCTCGTCGACGGCCGGGACGGGTAGGCGTCGCCGATGGCGGAGCCGGGCGGAGGCGAGCGCGACGGCCACGCCGGCGGCGAAGGAGATCGCCATCATGCCGCCTTCGGGCAGTACGACCACGCTGGAGCCGACGGCCAATCTCCTTGGCTGCGTCGAGAAGCCCGCCGTGGGACGAGGTGAGGCGTCTTCGTGGTGAGCGGGTTGCCGCGTTGTAGTCGTGGGAAGAGGCGAAGGGGCTTGGTGGCGGATCGGATCGGCTTTCCTGGTGTCCCGTTCGCGTTCGGGCAGGATGAGGTGCCATCCGGATTCCAGCACGTCAGGATCGGTCAGCCGGGCGCCGTCTGGCTGCGGCCGATCCCTGTTCAGCCTGAAGATCTCTTTGTATCGCTTGCCGTCTCCGAGGTGTTGTTCGGCGATCTCCCACAGACTCTCGCCCGGCCTGACGGTATGGGTGCGTTGGGATGAGCGAGGTTCCTTCCTGGCGGCGTCACCGGGCAGACGTAGGGTCCATCCGGGCCTCAGCCAGTCTCCTCGGGTGAAGGTCTGCCCGTCGTCCATGGTGCGTCCCTGGTTCAGCGCGACGATCTCCCGATAGCGCATCGGGTCTCCGAGCTGCTTGTCGGCGATCGTCCAGAGGGTGTCTCTCGGCTGGACCACGTAGGTCGCGTACGGCTTGGCCGGCTCAGAGGTCTTCGGCTCGGCCGCCATGAGGTGGTGCGAGGGCAAGGCCACTGGTGTGACTGTCACCGCTGCTGCTGGGATGGTTCCGCGGGATGCGGCAACCGGAGCTGTGGTCGCCACGGTGATCGTGGTGATCAGGTAAGCCGCCAGTCGCTGGAACGGCATGCGTACCCTTCCGCGCCGGGCGCGGGCCGTTGCCACCACCTCGGCGATCACTGCCCCGGCGAACAGGGCCCAGCACGTCCATACGGTCGCGAGCAGGACCGTCTTGATCACAACGGGTTCGGCGGGCGTGGCCAGGTCGTCGAGAGTGGGCAGGTCCACCGGCCAGAAGAAGGTAAGCAGGATGGCGGGGATTCCGGCGAGCAGTCCAGTGAGCACCGCGACCGCCGCCGCCTTGGCGAGGATGGGGTGACGCAGCCCGTACATCGTCATGATCTTCCTTGCTCGATGCCCTGGAACATGCGCGCTGAGGCGCTGGCTGTGGCGGTCACGCTGCCGATCCCGATCAGGGAGATCAGCATGGTCGGCCGGGAGACCGTGACGGTCACCTGGACAGTGCGGTTGCCGGATAGGGAGGCGTTGCCCGAGTGCCCGCTGGAGGACAGGTAGGCCCGGGCGGCGGCCAACGCCTTGGAAGTGTCGATCTCGAATCGGCCGCCGGCGTAGGCGTGGTCGATGTCCACCTGTCCAGCTCCGGCGCGGGCGGCCTCCTCGGCCACGGCGTACGCCTCGCGGTATGCCTGGATCTTGGCTCCGCCGTCCACGACGAGTCCGGCGCAGATCAGCAGCGCCAGGCCGAGCACCGCGGTGAACGCGGTGACGGAACCTCGCTCCTTGGTCCGGGTCACGGTTGTCCGCTCCTTGCGCGGTGCGGGTCGATCGGGCTGCTGAAGCTGCTGGTCAGGCGCTTGGATCCGGGAACTCCGGGCACGGCGAGGTCGGCCAGGTCCACGTCACAAGTGACACGAGCGACCACGACGGCAGGCCTCCCCAGCGGAGTGGAGAACCCTGTCGTGTCGACCGTTACCGATGGCGAGCACGCCAGTCCTTCACGGTCGAGCGCCGCCCGCGCACTGGACAGCCCGGCGGATCGTGCCGCGGCTGGATCGCGGGCCATGGAAGCCTGGCGGGCCGCGTCCCGCGCCGCGGCGTCGATGGCGCCATGGGTGAGCGTCACACGGCCCAGCCCGACCACCATCAGCAGCACAGCAACCAGAGCGGGCGCGATGATCGCCGTCTCCAAGGCCATCGAGCCGCGCTCACGCAGGTCCGTCATTCGGATGTCCACTTCTCCACCGGGGCCCGGGCGACCTGCTCGACATCGAGGGGCAGCAGCGGAATCAGGCTGATCGCCTGGCCGCTGACCGCCACGCTGAGGCTGTCCGCGGTGCGCTCGACGCTGACCCTGGCGGAGGTGAGGAACGACCCGCCGACCTGCCGGATGAAGCGTTCGGCTGTCGCCTGCCCGGCGGAAAGGCTGGAGCCATACGCGCGCCCGGCTCGCAGTCCTTCCTGAGCCGCCGCCAATGCGAGGTTCCGGGCGTGGAACCACAACGCGGCGTTGATCGCGAGCAGGACCAGCAGGAGGAGCGCGGGATAGACCAGCGCGGCCTCCAGCGTCGCTGATCCTCGCTCACGCCCGTTCATTTGATCTTGGCGAGCTGCTCGTTGACGACGGACGTGATCTTCGCGCCTACGGCGATGGCCAGCAGGAACACCACGGCTGCGATGATCACCCATTCGACCGTCGAACCACCGCGTTCAGGGTTCGCATCGCGCCGCTGCGCGTACCGATTGATAACCAGCGACATCCGCTCCAGCTGTACGGCCAGCGCGAGCATGGCTCTGTAGATCATTGGTGGGTACCTCCGGAAGGGTCAGCCGCCGGTCATTCGCGCGAAGGCGGGATAGCCGAGCAGCAGCAGGAACCCGAGGACCGACAGGGCCATCGGGACGGTCATGGTCTCGGTACGGGATTTGGCCTTGGACACCTCGGCCGACAGTTCGACCTCGCGCAGGGATTGGGCCTTGGCCATGAGGGTGTCGAGAATGCCGGCGCCGTGGGTTCCGGCGAGCCGGGCGATGGCGGCCAGGTCGGCGAGCTCGGGAACGCGAATCTCCTCGGACAGCCGGGTGAGCTCATCCCATGCGCTCGCGGTAACCCGCCGTGCGGGATCCAGCGCGAGGCACAACCGCTGGAATGTCCACCCTCCGCCGACCTTGGCGGCCGACTCCAGCGCCTCGGCCGGCCCGGATCCTGCCGCGCGAGCGAGCGCCACCAGATCCAGGTACGCCACGATGGCCTGCCGGAATGCCGCCCGCGCGTCGGCGGCCTGGCCGCGTATCGAGGCGTCGGGAGCGAAGAACGCCGCGACAGCGAAGGCCAGGCATGCTCCCCAGGAGACCGGCCAGGGAAGGGCGATGCCGAGCAGTGCGCACCACGCCCAGAAGACGACCGGACCAGCCGCCCCGAGCCCGATCATCGCGCCCTTCTGGATGAGGTAGTAATCGGCCGTCTTGCCGAGCACTGCCAGATCCGCCTGCGGGAGCCGCGCGCCGATTACTGTTCCGGACAGTTTTCGCGCCATGCGCGACCGCCAGTCCCCATCCGGCTCGCTGCGGCTCCCACCCGGCCTGAGCCGTTCCATCGCCGATGCGAGCGCGGGCGGAGCGGGGAAGACCGCCACGATGGCGAGGGCTCCGCCGAGGCCGATCAATGCGCCGCAGGTCAGAACCAGCGCTATCACGATGGATCACCTGTCGGGTTGAGGAAGCGATGTCCCTTCGGCGCTCTGGTCAGGCGGTGCAGCCACATGAAGGCTCCCGCGTACAGCGCGATCACGACGCCGAGAACGAGCTGGCCGCCGACCGTTCCGAATGGGGCGACATAAGCCTGGTTGACCAGCGCGAAGGCGGTGTATCCCAGCAGCGCGCCGATGACCCATCGGGCGGTCGTGCGATGGGTGGCGCGCTCGGCGTCGATCTCCCGCCGTGCGGCCACGTCCTTGGCCACCGTACGGGCAAGGCCCTGGAGCACCTCTCGCAGTCCCTTGCCGCGGGCGCGGCAGGCCAGGATCAGCGCTGCGGCGATCACATCCCCGGTCGGGTCGTTCAGGTCATCGGCGAACGCTCGCAAGGCCTGCTCGGTCGGGGTGCGATAGGCGAGCCGCCGCGCGAGCGCCCGCACTTCGGCGGCGATCGCTGGCGGCGGGTTGTCCGCGCTGGACTGCAACGCCTCCTCAATGCCCGCACTGCCGCCCAGCACGTCGCTTAGATGACGGGTCCACGCCTGCAGCGCCTCCAGGCGCTCGATCCGCCGCCCGCTGTCGCGGGCGCTGAGCATCCGCGGCAGCGTCACAGCGCCCACGGCAGCCCCGAGGGCGGCGACCGGCCAGCCCGTAAGCCACCACGTCAGCATGAGAACTCCCGCAGCCACGGTCGCGGGAATCGCCGGTATCCGTGGCAGCCGCCGTGCCGGGCGCGGAGGCCGTATCGGGGCTCGGCGCATTCCCGTGATGGCGAACAGAGGTCCCGCGACGAGCACCGCGCCGGCCAGCGCGGCGAGCCAGCCGGTCATGCGTACCCTCGATCCCAGCCCCGAGGCGCGAACAGGTCCGGATCGAACCCCGCCGCCACCAGTTCCTCCATGCACTGCGGGATCGTGTTCGGTACGGCCCGCCCGTCCGGCCCGGGGACATAGACGTGGTTGACCGCCGGTTCCAGTCCGTCTCCCGGCGGTAGCACCTCGTTCACCTCGGCGACGTAGCGGCGGTTGACCATGCCGTCGATGTCGTGGCGGAGTTCGTGCCGCAGGTGGACGACGAAGTCCACGGCCATGCCGATCGTGCGGAACAGGGTGTCCGGCGCGATGGAAAGGCCGCCCGATCCGGCGAGGATCAGCATCCGGGCGAACACCTGGTCGGCCGAGTCGGCGTGCATGGTGCAGATGGAGCCGGAGCCGCCGGTGTTCATCGCCTCCAGCATCGGCACCAGCTCGTCGCCGCGGACCTCGCCGACGATGATCCGGCGTGCGTTGAACCGAAGCGCGTCCTCGATGAGCTGGCGCATCGTGATCGCGCCCAAGCCTTCGGTGTTGCCCTCCCGGGCCTCCATCGCGAGCACGTCACGGTGCCGGTCGGTCTGCAGGTGAAGGAAGAGCTCGTACTCCTTCTCCACGGTGGCGATCCGCTCGTCCGGGTCGATTTCGGCGGCCAGTGCCCGGGCGAATGTGGTCTTGCCGTCGCCCATCCCACCCGTGATCACGATGTCCTTGTGGGCGCGTACGGCGGCGGCGAGGAACGCGCGAAGCCCTTTGTCCACGGTGCCGTTCACCATCAGGTCGTCCAGGTCGGCCTCGAGCAGGCCGTGTCTGCGGATGGACAGGCACGGTCGTGGCGTAACTCCCATCAGCGCGGCGATGCGGGTCCGGTGTCCGACGGACAGGTGAAGACGCGGCCGGGCGATCGAGAAATCCCGGGCGGTCTGTCCCTGGTAGGCGGCCCACCGGCGGACGTTGCCCACCAACTCCTCATCACTGTCGGCGATCGGTGGTCCGAGTACTTTGCGGCCGTCCCGGTAGGTGATCCACACCTGGTCACAGCCGTTGACGTCGATGTTCTCCACCTCGGGGTCGTCGACGAACGGCTGTAGGCGCCCCAGCGCGAAGATCTCGTTGTATACCGCTTCCGCGAGCCGGCGCTCCTCCTGCAGCGTCGGAGTATCCCTACCTGCCAGCGCCCTGCTGTCCACGTGCTCGCGGACCAGGTCGGTGATGACTGCTCTCGCGTACTCGCGTACGGCCTCGTCCCCGGTGACCGCTGCGGCATCAAGCGCTTGCGTGACCGTGGGCAGGACCTCGCGCACCGCCTGCTGAACGTCGAAGCTCACGATACTGTCACCTCGGTACGTGCCGGTTCCTCATAGAGGTGATCGGCCAGCGAACGAGCGGCCCGAATCAGTGGAGAACGGGGGACGTATCGCTCGTTGCCGATGCCATGCGACAACACCGTGGCGGCCCGCGGATCGTGGGGAAGGTGGTCGACCACCTCCACGCCGAGCGTCTTCGCCACCTCCTTGCGGCCGTACGGCCCGGCCCCGACGAGCAGAACCCGCGGACCGGACCGACGACCGCGCAGGGCTCGAATCTCAGTGAGGCGGGGAGCCAGCGCGGACAGGTCCACGAGCGTGGGACGTGCGACCACGAGGACCTGGTCCGCGTCGACGAGCAGCGGGGTAGGCGTGTCCGATCCGCCGACGCGTCCGACGTCGGCGATCACATCCCCGGGCGTCGCGGTGAAGGTCTTGGTGATG